>JAFUHD010000262.1 GCA_017469025.1 Clostridia bacterium | reverse complement strand
CGGCGGCAATGGTGAACTGAATATGAAAGCCAAACCAGCGAACGGTGCGGCCTGACACGAGCGGAGAGTCGAAAAGCTCTTCCGAACGGGTCTGGTTAAGTGCACCCTTCTTCTGGGCACATCCGGCTCTCCGCTCACAGCAACAACTGTGAAAAGGAGGGCCTGAATTATGGCTCAGAAAATCAACGACAATACCCGTAAGTCCTTCAATGGTGAACCCATCCGCGCTGGAGAGGTGCTGGTACCCCAGTTTGTGGACGACAAAGCCTACGCCATCTCCCTCGGTGCGAAACCAGAGAATCTGAGGACGTGGTCGAAAGGCGGCGTTCAGTACATGGTCATGTTTGTTCCCGTTCCCGTTAATCAGGAGAAGATCTGCCAGCAGGCATTTGATGCAGCGGTCAATGATTATTTGGACGAGAAACTCGGCCCGAATCGTTACTCCCGCTGTCTGATTCCGCAGCCAGATGGTACAAAGAAGGTCTGCCCGAAGATTAAGAACGGCAATCATGCTCCCTGCGCCACTTGCCCGCACAGGGGCGAGTATGAGCGTGAAGACCGGAGTATGGCGTCCATCGAGATGCTGAACGAAGAAGAGTATCATCCTATGGAAGCCGCGCCTTCTGCCGAATCTGAAAGCCTGATGAAGCTGATGTTTAATGACCTGAAAGATTATCTGCATGACATTAGTCCTGCTCTGGAGGATGTGGTCACACTTGGTTTCGAGGGATTTGACAGGAACGAAGTTGTCCAGCATCTCCCCGTAAAGAAGTCTCAGGCATACACCACCTACGACAAAGCAGAGAAACTGACTCGTGAGTTTCTGTTCGATTAACCCATAACGCAAAAAGGCCCGGCGGCGATGAGCCGTCGGGTCAATCATTTTATCCAAACCGCGCTGATATGTAGCAGCTATGTGAGCAGTATTTTCGCTGCTTCTTTTCATATGCCCTGAACATTTTCCCGCATGCCGGGCACTCATATTGGGCCATGCTCTCTCTGTTGGCCTCTTTGGTATGTCGGTTCCACCATTGGTTCCTGCAAGCATCACAGCAGAATTTTGGAACCTTTCGCCCCGGATATACTATCACGGGGCCTGCACAATTATCACATCGCTTTGTCTTTGTTGGCGCTGGTTTTCCCAGCAAGTTGTCACGGCCAAGGCCATGCCGAATACAGTACGTTTTGATTGTTCCGGCATTCAAGCCCGTCATCTTTGCCAGTTTCTTGTACCCAACACCCTGCAAGCGCATCTCCTCGATCAGGGCTCTGTTTTCTTCCGTCATTGCTTAAACCTGCCTTTCTGCTGAAGTTTGACAATTACTCCCTCAGAACCGCAGAAAAGTCAAGAGAAAACTTTGATACTCGCACACTGACACATTTTATATCATGTGTGAGTTCGGTACCCGCACATGATATAAAATGTGTTAGTACCTGTTTTTGAAACCCGCGATATGACGTTGCCGCCATCAAAGCAAACCACCGCTACTGGAAATCGTCATGTTTTACGCATAAAAAAAGACTTCTCCGCTCTGGAAAAGCCTTATTTCAAGCCGCTTTCTGTACATACGAACAATCACATGCTTGTATCGAATCTGGTAGCTTAGCATCCCCTAAGCTGAGGTATTTGATACAAACACATAATTCCCAGAGGAAAATCTGAAACCCCCTGAAACCCCTAAGTGAAACCCCTTGAAACCCCTTTTGAAACCCCTGCAACGATACGGGTCTCACCATGCGCCTGCACCTCCTTCCTCTGGTTTTCCGGATTATTGAATAACGCCTTCGTTCCTGAACTTCGCCAGCATCTCCAGCATATACTTGCCGATCTGCTCAGGATCGTAGTCAAAGCTGGCGCAGACGATCCGGAGCCCGTCCGGCGTCAGAATTCTGCCGTGAAGCTGGTGAGTCAGGTACTGTTGGTATTTCTCATATTCTTTGTTCGATATCTGCTTCATGCTGACCTCCGGTCATCTTGGAAAACGGGAATTTGTCAGCACTCCAATTGAAGATATTTTGACAACACGCCATCTTCTTCAAACTCCTCCATAACGACAAAGCCATTCTTTTCCAATACTCTTATGGATGCCTGGTTATGGGCAAAGGTAAAGGCCCCAATGGTTTTGACATGATACAAAGTGTAAACATTCTGAATAAACATTTTTACTGCTGTAGTAGCTATACCTTTATTCCAGTATTCAAGTTCAAAAATACAGAAACTGAGCATGCAGTTTGGTTCATCATCCATATCAATACAATAGCACCAAACATCACCTACATATTTTCCATCGACATACACCGTCTGACCGAAGCTTTCTGCATCCGGCAGCAACGTTTGTTCGTAATCCTCCAATGCCTCTTCAACGGTTTTTGTCTTTTGAGGTAATACCTGCTTGATTTCCGGCCTGTTTGCCTTTTCAAAATAAGTTCTCACCGAATCAGCAGTTCTTTTCTCCAATGTGATAATCATACTTCACCTCGTCAAACTGCGATTTTACTCAGCGGTTTCCCGCTTCTCATAAGTTAGCCGCACATCGTATCCCAGCCGTTCCATCATAGCCAGAAAGGTCTTGTTGACGATCTTCTCCGGGTGATTGATTAGCCTGGAAACATATGGGCCGGATGTTCCAACGTCCTCGCCAACCTGCTGCTGACTGATCTTCTCTTCAATACACTTTGTTTTTACGTCCAGTTCTATGTTGTTTAACAGCATACAATCCTCCTGAAAGAGCACGAATCTTGTACAATCCGTCCAAGTTATTGTACCACATCGAGAGCCCAAAATCCACTACAAAAATAAGCGCCCACCCGAAGGT
>JAFUHD010000261.1 GCA_017469025.1 Clostridia bacterium | reverse complement strand
CAGAGGCGAGAAGATCAGAGTCATAAGCACAAAGTTTTCTCTTGCGTTTAATGGAGGCGTTCTTTGGAGCAGCAAGCTGTTTTAGAGCAGAAATAGCAAAATGCCTGATTACTGCCATGTTTTCAGGAGCATGATCTGTTCGAATACGGGAATGGTCCTCATTGAAAGAAATATCAAGGCTGTAATGCAGACCGTTTTCAATACTCCAGTGAGTTCGCATTGCGCTCGAAAACTGAGCCACATCGCTCAGTGAGGTGATGGCATATCGGATATCTTCAGTTTCAGTGTCGCCTTTTATCACCCGCGACTTAACCATTCCGACAGCAGTCAAACCCGGCCAATCGCTAAGACTCTCTATTCCTGAAAGATCTGTCGTCAGGTAGTAAGTCCTTGTTTCCAAACGCCCATGTCCTTTATCTGTGGTTGTTTTCGAGGTCATTTCGGGATATGACTGCCTGTTTTTTAGTGCATCATCAAAGTATACTTTCGCATACTCGTACAGTGCCGGTTGATTCTCCTTCAGACTGAATACGTAATCTCCCTGGCCGTCTATGACTTTTCGCGCTGTTTCTCTTTGACAACTCATGGCATCCGCCGTAACGATGCATCCGCTGATATCCAACATGGCCAGCAATAATGGCACGGCAGGGATTTCATTGCTTTTCTCTTCAACACTTCTCTGTCCCAATACCAATTGCTGCTGTGATGCCCATGCGCTGATCATATGTATTGGCTTTTGGTTTTGTTCCCTGCTGCCGCATAACGTTTTTCCGTCTATACTGACGATTTCCCCCGACGTCCTTTCATGTATGCCATTTACCCATAATGTAAAGCATTTTCTGAATTCCTCGGGCTTGATCTTTCCCCATATTCGTGCCAGTGTGTCTGCTGATGGTATTCCATGTTCCAGCGTCAATCCCATATGTTCTTTGAGCCATTCTGCTTTTCCATTACAGAAATCTTCAATTTCATCCCAGCCGTCACAATTCCCGATCACCGCCGCTATTGTCATTGCGATAATGTCGAACATGTCGTGCCGGACAAATGCCTGCTTTCTTTCGTCTGTCAAACTGCTGAAACTCTCTCTCATCATACCGATCACCTCGGTATTCTATTCGCCATTCCCTCCCAATAATCCTTTTGGTAACATTTTTGTAATAATTGTAATAATTCCTTAATGCTATGCGCTGGCCGTGGCCTGAACTCAGGGGTAAAGCAGCGACTGGTCGTAAAAGATCGATTTCTTGTTTAATTCTTCAAAAAACGAATCATATCCATATTTTTCGCTTAAGGTCAGATTGCTGGAAAACAGATTGACACCCAAGCCCAGCTGCTCTCCTTCTATCTGAACCCCAAGCGCTGCAAGCGTCGTCGGGAAAATATCCAATGTGGTAAACAGACGGTTCTTTTCTTTCTCCGGAGATACAGCAGGATTGATAAACAGATTATATACCAAACGGTTCTGCGTGCCTAAATGCTTGTCCGCGCTGCCCGCGAATCCCTCATAAAAGAAATTGAGCATGGAGGCATGATCGCCGGTGATGACAATCGTTGTATTCTCCATAAAGTCCTGAGCCTGGCACCACTTCACAAATTCCGCGGCCTGTTTCGAAGAACAGGCAATGATGTTTGCCGTGCGCGAACCGATTCCCTGAGGGCAAAGCGGGCAGTCTCTGGTCGGAAAATGCGTATCCAGCGTCAGCATGGCAAAATGGAACGGCTGATCCCCCTGCGCCAGCTGCAGCAGTTCTTCCTTTGCCCATGCATACAAGTCCATGTCCAGGATTCCCCAGTCGAGGTCCCCGCCTTCCCCTTTTTCCTCCGATACTTTTATGCCCTTTTGAGACGCATCCTTCAAATCCAGAATTTCATAATCCCCGTGCTGTTCATAGAATATTCGTCTGCCTCCAAAGTCGAAATCTGATCCTGCCATGAACATTCGACGGTACCCCGCATCCTTCAGAAGATCTCCCATGGTCATCGCTCCCGGCAGAAATGAGACCAGCTTGCTTCCGATTTGATCCGTAGACTGTCCATTATATGCATAGTATTTCAGCGGTATGCCTGCAGTCTGCGCTACCAGACCCGCCATCGTCCAGCCGCAAGCCGGCGCAACCGCTGCCCCTTCAATCAGATCGGATTGGGAAAAACTCGTATTCTCTT
>JAFUHD010000260.1 GCA_017469025.1 Clostridia bacterium | reverse complement strand
TTTGACAGTGCAGTTTCTGAAATAACGTCTGCTGTCAATAACGCTTAAATTGACGTGCACTGTTTGTTAACGTAACCCAATGGGAAAACATGGATCATCTCGTTTTCCCGTGTATGACCACATTTCAGTCGATCTTAGGTTTAATGACATTGTCGTGCTTTTGGCACCGTATCAATTGCAGTTGTCATGATTTGACAAACCAGCATGAAATGCTGGGCCATCTCCTTTAATGACATTGTCGTGCTTTTGGCACCGCATCAGTCATAGATTTTCCGGTTATGTTCATCCTGAACACCACTTAACCGATGAAAATAGGTATTCATAACATCACACCACTCATTTGCATTAATCAGTTGACGCTGCATTCGCTCTTCAATTACGGCGGCATCCTCCTGCGGAAAGGGCATACTGCGAAGCAATTCTGCCATCCTGTATACTTCTTCAACGCCTTCAAAGTGTTCGTCGTACATGCGCTGAATCAGTGTTCTGCCGTCTTTCAAAACTGTATCATAACGGAGCCTGTGGAAAAAGAGCAAAAGATTATCCGGACACGTTTCGGAATTTTCATACAAACGGCAAAGTGCATCAGGATACTGGCGTGTATATCCTGTACCATTGGACGTCCGGTCTATCCCTACCGCATCCCGGTCTGCCCGGTGATACGTCCCCCATGCCTGATATTCATATCCCTCAGGACTCGGACCATAATGCAGTCCAGGCGTTACCATCCAGCCAAGTCCCATTGGTGTCGTATACTTTTCATAAACCGAACGGCTGCTCATGAGAATATATGCCAGCAGCTTCCGGTCCTGCTCCGAAAAAGACGGGTATGTCAGCCTGACCCAGTCATCTGTCACCTGTTCCGGATTGCTGTCCGGATCAGAAGCGAATCTTCCGTAAGCGTAAAGATTAAGCGCAGCAAATGGATGCCCCGTGTAATTCATGTCATTTCCGAGGTTTGAAACAGCAGCTGCTGCCATAATCCGGTCGCGTCCCATTCCATCCCAGATCTCTTTGAAGAGCGGCGGCATTTCGTAAATATCCACCTGTTGCCCTGTATACTCCTGAGCCAGCTGAACTTCCAAAGCCAACTGTGTCTTCTGCATGGATAAAAGCAGCGGTGAAATCGGTTCCCTGACCTGGAAATCATAAGGACCATTTTTAACCTGCAGAATCACATTGGAAAGAAATTGTCCATCCAGCGGCTGATAGGTCTCATATGCCGCCTTTGGCCGGTCCGTGACTGTATCACGCCAGTTCTGTCGGCAATTGTAAACAAAGCACCGCCATACCAGAATGCCTCCATACTGCTGCAATGCCTGGGCAAGCATGTTGGCTCCCTCTGCATGACTCCGTCCATAGGTAAATGGCCCCGGCCTGCCCTCACTGTCCGCTTTTACCAGAAAACCGGCCAGATCCGGTATTCTGGAATATACCAGCGCTGTCCGACGCTCCCACCATCCTATAACAGCCGGGTTAAGTGGATCTGCAGTCGCAATACCGTCAGACAATGGATGTGCAAAACTGATGGAAAGCATAAGCCGGACATGATAAGCACGGAAAATGGATGCCAGTTCCGCAACATCATCCAGATGCTCATCAATCAGTGAAAGTGCATCCTGGTGAACATTGACATTATTGATACAGATAACATTGATTCCGACAGACGCCAGATGCCTCGCAAGCAGACGGATCCGGCTTGCATCATAAGCAATCCGTCCATTATCAAACCACAAGGACCTTCCGGAATAACCCCTCTCAATTGTTCCATCCATGTTGTCCCAGCAGTTTATCATACGATACGCGTACGCAGGCTTTCGAATTCCATTTTCAATCCTGCCATCGGCCATCAGAATCTCATAGACACCATACAGGAGGCCCGCATCATCTCCGGAGATAACGATCTGCTCAGCTTCGTTACGAATTTCATATGCTTCGTCCCCTGTATGAGTCTGTTTGAGTACAACCGTTTTCGGCAGATTTTGTGCTGCACTGATTTCTGCCATTGCCGTTTCATATGGTGTATTTGTTTCCGCAGGCATCGGCCATGACAGCCATAATGTATGCTCACACCGGTTCATAGGACGTACCTCCCCTTTATTTCACCCTGTATCCATTGCAATAAACCCGTACGACCCAGGTCATTTCCTCAAAAGCTGCCATTCGGCACTTTATCTGTTTCACAGTCTGTCAAACTGGCACTTCTCCCTGTCAAAAACAATCACCTGATCCTCCGGCAGTACCATCCGCATCGCTTCAATCTGAGGCAGATCTGGAAACGGCATCCTGCTGTAAGAAGCATCTGACCGGATATGTGAAAGAAAATCATCAAGGACACAGCGCGGATAAACCCCTCTGTGGTGTGAGCACAGCACCTTGTCAAAAGGCAGACTCATAACTGTGTTCATGTTCTGCTTATAAATATGCAGCGGCAGTGCTTCCGGAAAGAACAGCCACGTTTCAGGATTCCAGTTGTCTCCTGTAATCAGAAGACGTTCCTCTTCCACCAGAAACATGGCGGAACCAGGTGTGTGTCCAGGCACTTTTACGGTCTGAACATGAATCTCCCCAAGATCAAACCGGTCTTCCTCAAGCGTACTGAGGGGAGGCATCTGACTGTTCAGATAGGCTTCATACGATTCAGCCTGAAGTCCGGCAGCTGATAGTACCTTAAGTCTGCGTTCCCTGCAGGTATAATGCTCATACACTGCCTGCTCCTCGGGGAAAGCCAATACATTCTCAAACTGCATGCATCCCAGTGCATGATCATGATGCGCATGCGTCAGGACAATTTGCACAGGCAGCGTTGTAAGGCTGTCGAGCACCGGACGAATCGGTTCAAGTCCATACCCGGTATCTATCAGAAGTGCTGACCTCATTCCCATCACAAGCGTCAAATTGACACCTCTGCCATCCGTTATCTGAACAACATGATTGCTGACCGAAGATGTAATCATTGCTTATCCTCACAAAACATGAATGAATGAAAATCAAAAGAGCTGCCCGGCAGAAATACAAATGACAGATCACAGAGGCCGGCAGGAACATTCATCGAAAAGCGCTGGCAGGCCTGTCCGTTTCCTGTAAAAATACACATCTCCGTCTGCGTCCGTCCAGCCTCATCTGTCAGTTTCACCTGAATGGGATTTGTCCCATGTGTCGTCCCGCCGTCTATTCTGAGCAGCATCTGTCCGCCTGTTCCAAAGTCCAGTGCTTTCCACTCAAGGGTTACATTGTTTCCGATCTCAAGAATATCCGACCCTGACCGGACAAACTGGTCACCATATACACGGTCTGCATCCCCTGCATTGTGCAACATATTCGCTCTGTTCCGGCTCATGAAACGGAATCCCTTAAGATGCACCTTTGCATGCATGGAGAAACAGAGCGTATGCAGCCCTCTCAGCGTCTCCGGCAGCGTGAACCGGTGCCACTGATACACATTCCAGATGGACTGCTGCTGAATTCGCAGATCTGTAATCCGGCGGCCGCCTTCCTCAGGATTTCCATCCCAAAGCGTCATTATATACGGATCAGATGACAGGGCAAAAACCGGCAAAAGCAGTGTGTCGGATCCTTCACTGCCAAAGTCAACCGAGTCAAAGCCGCACAGGCTCTCTCCATCCCTGGCAAATGCAACACCTTTTTCATTGCCGGGTGTAATGGATCCTGCGTGAATCGTATACAATCCGGCAGAAACAAACTCATATGGATTGATATCGGCACGCCCAAATCCGGATACTTCAATTTCCATCTGGGACAGTAAGCGCGGATGTCTGGTTCCGTTATTGCAGGCGGCACGCAGGTGATAATACCCGTCGCTTACGCCTGTTACCGTCACATAGTCTCCGTTTTTCTCATATTTAAGACCCTTGGTCTGTATTCCAAGTACATTGGTAACGCTGACCTCGACTGGCAGTCCGTGAACAGATACCGGAAGCAGACTGAGCCGAAAACCGGCAGATGGATGCTCCGGTGTCAGCATACACGAATCGAGCGGCTCTATCCGGACAGCTCTGGCCCAGCGGGTTTCAGGCTTTTCATATGTCCGCTGTGGTTCAAGCGCATTTTCCCCATTGACTGCTCCATCCCTGCGTATAACTGTAATACTGCATTCCGCTGACCGGAGTCCGTCTGCAAATACTTCCACCTTTGCGATGCCATGTGATGCTCCCGCACCAATGATGATGCTCATTTTTCCACTGAACAGGCGGCGGGCATCTGCTTTGTATTCATCTTCATCCGTGGAATCTCCATTGTCAAGTCCCAGCAGATACACTGGTCCGGACACACGGACATGCACAAGATCGCAGGCATTGGAAACAGGAATTCCCGCCGCATCCAGTGCCTCTGCCGTCAGATACAGAATATCATATCCATCCGCCTGCAGTGCTGGTTCCTCCGCTGTCAATCTGAGGGATACCGGGTCACCGGATGTACGCTGTTCATCTGTCAGCATCTTCCGGCCTTCTGCGTCATAACCGACTGCCAGCAACCGGCCGGGTCTGAACGCACAGTGCCATACAGGCAGGCTGTCCGCAGGACTGTTAAGATTGACAGCTTTGCGTCCGAGGGAGTTTCCATTCAAAAACAGTTCAACAGATGTACAGTTGGTATACACTGGAATGTCAATCATCTGCCCAGGATTCCAGTCCCAGCTCACGCCAATATGCAATACGGGGTCACGCTGCCACAATGCCCGATACCGGTACCAGGAATCCTTGGGAAATCCTGCAGTATCCACCTGACCAAAGTAGGCATTTCTTGTGTGATATGGTGTCGGTTCTCCAATATAGTCAATGCCTGACCAGACAAACTGGCCCATGGAATACGGTGTATTCAGATCCTGTACCAGACAGGCCTGGATATCCTGAGTTCCCCAGGAAGTCAGACTGTTTCCAAGAGATGAACACTGCAGATCCGTTTCTGTCAGAATCGCCTGGCTTATCGGGAAATGATAGATCCCGCGGCTCTGGACACTGGACATGGTCTCACTGCCATAAATCACCCAGTCTGCATACCTGGCATGATGCGCTTCATAATAGGATTCTGCATAATTGTATCCTGCAATTTTCAGTTCATCCATACAGGCCTGCGCATGCTCCCAGGGCATATAATTGCTTCCCATGGTAATCTCTGCATGTCTGAGCGGGTCAGCCGTCCGTGCTGTATCCCTCAGCATACGTGTCGTAACGACCCCGTTGGGGTCTGAAAACGTATCCATGATTTCGTTGCCGATGGACCACAGAACAACACATGGATGCGAACGGTCCCGAACGATCATATCCGTAAGATCGCAGCGGGCATCTCTGTCGAAAAAGCGGGCATAGTCGTATGCTGTTTTTGCGTGCCTCCAGACATCTGTAAATTCATCGATTACCAGAATGCCCATCTCATCACACAGATCCAGCAATTGTGACGCGGGCGGATTATGACTCGTTCTGAGTGCATTTACACCCATTTCCTTCATGAGTTTCAGCTGGCGCCGGGCTGCTTTTGGATGAAACGCAGCACCAAGTGCACCAAGATCATGATGCAGGCAGACCCCATGCATTTTCAGCCGTTGTCCATTGAGAATAAACCCTTCATCTGGCGAAAAAGCGCTTTCCCTGAAACCAACCCTGATCCTGCCGGTCTGCAAAATCTGCCCATGCTCATCTGCAAGGATGGTTTCAAGAGAATAAAGCGCAGGCTCTTCCGGAGACCAGAGCCGTGGTTTACTGACTATCAGCACAGCTTCCTGCCCATCCTCTTTCGGCTCTTCCTGACAAAAAGCGATCTGCTGTCCGTCTGTATCCAAAAGCCTGTGAGAAAGCATCTGTCGGGAACTGCACGTTCCTTTCATGCACGTTCTGACCGTCAGACGCCAGATTTCGCCATCCATGTGTTCCGGATGTGCATACACCGATTCCTCAAAGTAACGTTTGGGATAAACCAGAAGCTCTGCGCCCCGATACAGTCCGGCGCCGCTGTACCACCGTGAGTTTGGTGCCTGATGACGAACACGTACATGAATACGGTTTTCTCCTGCCCGAAGCACCGGTGTAAGGGGCACAGAAAAAGGCGTATAACCATAGGCATGGGTAAATATGGGATGACCGTTCAGATAAACCGCAGCATCCATATAAACACCATCAAAATGCAGGAAAACATTGGATGCAAGCAGGTTCTCATCGGCTTCCAGGACTCTCTGATACCATCCGTCCCCGTCTTCGTACAGATGAGCAGTATCATAAATCAGCCAGTCATGCGGAACCTTCACCCGCTGCCATTGTGCACCCTCAAGGTCACTGATTTCACTGCCCAACGGCAGCCTCGTAAACTGCCATCCATCAAGCACAATATGCAAAACTGTTTTCCCCTCTCTCTGTCCGTTATCCAAGTGCACATGGACAGCATTGTCCACATGCACTCAGATACGTCATGTGAAAAAAGGAGAAGCGCTGAACGCGCTTCTCCCCATGTAGATGCGATTTACTCAACCGTAACTCCATAGTACTTCTGGAGCTTTTCATTGCGCTCATTGATGATGTCCTGTCCACCGGTGACCAGGTAATCATTCATTCCCTCGTCATAGATGGCATCGAACTGATCTTCAGAGGCGGTAACGGCACGGCAAAGGAAGCCGTCGCGCTTCTCACTCAGAGAAGTGCCGACACCCTCTTCAGCAGCAATGGCACCGCAGTGGAAGGTAGCCGGAATGCGTCCCTCATTCTTGGAGGCTGCAAGGGCGGTAACCACATAGGTGGACGGAATGCCAGTATAGCTGAGAGCAGTGGTTTCTGCAGTTGCTTCGCCCAGATAGAGGCCGTTTACAGTGATGGTATAGTCGATATTGTTGGCGGAATTCATCTTGTAGGCCGGATCGGTCTCAGTGATCTTCTCATAGGCGCCATTCTCGAGCACATTGTGATTTATGCCTTCTTCGCCCATCTGCATATACTTGATGGTTTCCGGATCAGAGATGAAATCAAGATACAGCAGGGACGCAACAGGTTCGTCATTGGTGAACGGGAAGAAGACTTTCCGGTCAATGGATGCGCTCAGGAATTTACGATAGAGGCCGGCATCGTTCTTGAAGCAGTCAACAGCGATATAAGCAGCGTCTTCGCCGACATTGCGCTTGAGGTTGGCAGCAATGGAATCTTCCTCATTGCGGAAAGGATAATCCCAGTTGTGCTGGAAGGCACCGACAAATCCTGCCTTCATCATATCATCCTCAGTGGTGTCGCCGGAGCCATAAAGCGCGAAGTCTTTCCAGACGAGACCTTCATTGTACCACTTGTTCAGGGTGCGTACGCCTTCCTTGATGCCCGGATAGAGCATATGACGGTCATCAAAACCATAGACATACATGGTTTCGTCGGTGATGTCATTGGGCACATAAGCAGCAAACAGATGGTCATTGCGCCAGCCGATATCATAGCTGGTGGTGTACGGAATCATGCGGGCAGCATCTGCGCCAAGCAGCGTCTCTGCATTGTCGCGGAAAGCGACAAGGCAGTCATGGAACTCTTCCTCGGTGGTCGGAAGCGGGAGATTCAGTTTCTTGAGCCAGTCTTCACGAATGAAGGTGTTGATACGGGCATTCTCTGCCAGTGTCGCTTCAATGGCCCACAGTTCATTGGTATCCGGATCCTCATCATAATAGATGTTGGTATCGCCCAGCAGATTCCAGAGATTCGGAAGCA
>JAFUHD010000259.1 GCA_017469025.1 Clostridia bacterium | reverse complement strand
ATGCCAGAATATCCGCAGAACAGGAAAATATTGCTGTGTCTGTGCCTTTCCGAATTCTTTGAGGAGATATGGAGAGGGCAGGTGTGAAGGCAGGCCGAATTCCTCAAGTGCAAGGCGCTTGTTTGTAACAACCCCGTGATCAATGGGGTACCAGTAACCGGCAGTCTGGTGCAGAAAGGCTTTCAGATAGATCTCCGGATTGGCCAGTCCGATCTGAATATAGGCACGCAGGTAGTCGCCCTTGTGTGCTGTGAGGTATTCCTGATTTCCGGTCTCGCGCACCAGATTCTTGATGGGATCCGAAAGAAAGAACAGATAACACTCCGGAACTTGATCGAGGTCAACGATCTGCCCGAGAAGCTCTGTCTGCTCCGGTGTCAGATTTCCGCCTTCTGTCACGACGGCTGCGACCTGCTGGGCGGGAATGGAAAGAGATTCGATGGCGTCGGGTGGCGTGATGCGCATTGACCGGTACACCGGACCGCGGATGATCAGGGAGATGACAAGCGCGGATGCAATGATTGCGGGGACACGGAAGTTTCGTTTCAGAAATACCGGAAATGCGATGATCGTCACCAGTATGAATGCATAAAGCCCGTTGCTGCGCATCAGGCAGAATCCGATGGAGAAGAGCAGCAGCAGGATGCCGTCTGACACACGAAGCCGGAAGTGCTTTCCCGGCGCATTCACGAAGCGCCAGATCAATGTGCAGAATACCGCCACGATTCCGGCAAACGGAATGTCCTTCCACATGGTCACACTGTAGAAGCTATGGTACGCCGGAACGATATAGCACAGCATCACGGCAGCCAGGGCTGTTTTCCGGATCCGGAATTTGTAAAGCGTTTCGATCAGATAGGCAAAGCATGCAGACATGAAGAGCATTTGCAGGACACTATACAGGGCAAGCGCCTTGACATCGTCATGGAACAGCGCTCTTCCGGCAAGAAAGATCCCCTTGATGATCATAGTATGCAGTATGGGGTGGTGATTGGACAGGGGAAGGTCACCGATCGCCTGCCTGAGCTGGGTTACCGAATCCGGTGTGGTTACACCGGGATACAGATACAGGAAGGCCGGAAACCAGAACAGGAGCATGGTCAGCATAGCGCCGAAGAATACCAGCAGCTTTTGCCGGGCAGTCGGTTCCGGTCTTTTGCAGCGGATCCTGATGGCGCCAAGCCGGTCATAGAGAAAATAGAATACGGCTTCAAAGAAAACGGCAGCGCCCAGGAAAACTACGGGGAAATCTGTTTCGAACAGATACATCCAGGAATGGTCTACACAGTCGAGCAAAGAGGATGCACAGATCATGACGGAAAAGAGCAGACCGCAGAGCAGGGAGGATCTGCATACCTGGTTTCCTGCTGCATAGCGTTTCGTGAAGAATGGGTAAAACAGGATCGTGAAGAGCAGGAAGAACAGATATCTGCCGTGATAGGCATCCAGAAAGGTACATAATGCAATAGATGACAGCGCTGCGGCCAGAAGTGAAAGGCATTTGCGTACATCAATATGGATAGGGGTGATAGATCTTTGGGGTGTTGTCATTTGGTTTCCTCCTCGCGCAGTCTGTTGAAGTGGTTCTGTACCTTCAGAAGCTGCATTTCAAAATCCTGCCGGTTCTTCCGGACGATGCAGTCAAGGAGCATGCCGGAGAAGAACGAAAGAATGGCTGCAATGAACGTGAATCCGCAGACGATCAGTGTCGGGAACCGCAGCACCAGACCGGTTGCAAGATATTCAGTGAGAACGGGAATGAAGAATGCAAGTGAGATCAGGGTCAGAACCAGCGCGATGATCCCGAAAAAGAGCATTGGCTTGTAGGTTCTGCACAGCCGGAGGATCGTACCGATGACCTTGATCCCGTCAGAAAACGTGTTCAGCTTGGATTCACTTCCCTGTGGGCGGTCGCGGTAGTCGATGATGACATTCTCGACATACATATTCTTGTCAATGGCGTGAATGCTCATTTCGGTTTCGATCTCGAATCCCTTGGACAGAACGGGGAATGTCTTGATGAAATGATAGCTGAATGCCCGGTACCCGCTGAGAATATCCATAAAATCCGCATGGAAGATCTGATTGATCAGAAACCTGACCATGTTGTTCCCGACGTTGTGGAACGGACGCTTGTTCTCGGAATAGTAGGTAGAGGAGAGACGGTCTCCCACGACCATATCCGCCCCGCAGGAATCACGCAGGACATGGTCAGCCATTTCCCGGGCATATTCAGCCGGGTAGGTATCGTCTCCGTCAACGAGAATATAGCATTGTGCACTGATCTCACGGAACATTCTGCGGATCACATTGCCCTTGCCCTGCTTGAATTCATTGCGGACGATGGCGCCGCATTCCGCAGCGATCTGGGCGGTTTTGTCGGTAGAATTGTTATTATAGACATAAATGACGGCTTCCGGAAGGACGCGCTGAAAATCGGTTATGACCTTGCGGATGGTCTTTTCCTCGTTGTAACAGGGGATCAGTACAGCGATGTAGTCGAGCTTTTCTGCCATTTGACATCCACCTTTCTTGTTGATGCGATACACTTATTATACCATATTTTGTCTTCGATTGCAATACGCATGCTCGACTTTGGTTTTACAGGGTGCATAAGAGACAATTGTATAGCTTGACAGCCTATTGACAATTATAGAAAAGTGTTGTATAATATAGAAAATGTAAATACTGACAGGAGGAAGCCCACTATGTCCATGGAATTCAT
>JAFUHD010000034.1 GCA_017469025.1 Clostridia bacterium | reverse complement strand
GCTCTATGCACATAGATACTTTTCGACATCCGGAATCCGCCCCCCGCCCTTGTTTTTTCTCAATTATAGTCTCTTTCCATGGGCGGGGGCAAGTCGCGGCGAGCCGCGGGGAATGTATCCCGAAGTCATTCAAAGGTCACAAAAAATGCTGGAAGATACAATGGCAGGAGATGAGAAGGCAGTGTCACATGCGATCATGGAGATAAGAGATTCCGAATATGCCCCAACGTTTTACAATGATGAACAGGCATTGCGGTATGTTGTGAAGTTTGCCTATATCGCTGCGGTTGATCAGTATATTAAAGTGGAGGAACTCCCGTCAGGGCACGGTATCGCAGATGTAGTGTATCTTCCGAAAAAACGGATACGACTTCCTGCTATGGTGATCGAATTGAAGTGGAATAAAACTTCCGAAGGTGCGATTGGCCAGATTAAAGATAGAAATTATCCTGCAATATTGAAAGAATATGGCGGTGTTTTTGTCGTTGTTGGCATTAATAACAGTGAGAAGACCAATGTCCATACCTGCAGGATTGAAAGAATCCATGCGTAAAACAGTCAGGAAAAGTGAAAAGAAGAAGGCCCGGCACTTCGTGCTGGTTTGTCAAATGATGACGACTGCGATTGACACGGTGCCGAAAGCATGGCTGTGTCAATAAAGTATGGCCCGGCACTTTGTGCTGGTTTGTCAAATAATGACGACTGCGATTGACACGGTGCCGAAAGCATAGTTGTGTTACTAAAGTTAGATATCCCCCTGACAGAGACTGCACCAGGATTTGCTGCTTTTCGTGCTTTTCTGCATGCATTCAAAGGATTGCTTTTTGCATTGAAACCGGATATAATGAGCAGGCTGTCAGCGAAAAAGAAAGGAAGTGCTTTATCCAATGAATTTTGAATTGCTGAATCGTATCGGAACAGCTGTTGCGGAAACCGCACAGGTGGCAGGAGATGCGGCTGCTGAAGCAACAGAAGTATCCGGCGGTTCCATGGCGATTTATTATCTTGTCCAGCTCGCGCCGATGATCCTGATCTTTGTCGTGTTTTATTTCATCCTGATCCGTCCGCAGCGCAAGAAGGATAAGGAAGCCAAAGAAATGCTCAACAACCTTAAGGTTGGAGACAATATCTGCACAATCGGCGGTATTCATGCCAAGATCACTGGGATCAGGGAAGATACGCTGCATATCGAGGTCGGCCGTCAGAAGACTGAGCTGGTCATTGCACGCTGGGCAGTGCGCAATGTTGAAGAGCTTTCTGTAACAAATGACTCTCAGCAGTTGATCTGATCTCTCATTTATTGCTGTCCCTGCAAGGGACGGCTTTTTTAATGCAAAAAAAACCGCTTCCGTAGGGAAGCGGTTTGAATGCCGTTTTACTCAGCGCTGTAGGGAAGAAGCGCAATTGCGCGGGCGCGCTTGATCGCTTCGGACAGCTGACGCTGATGCTTTGCGCAGGTACCAGTCATGCGGCGGGGCAGAATCTTGCCGCGCTCATTGATGTTCCGGCGCATCCGGGAATTCAGATCCCGGAACTCTTTATAGTCGATATATTCAATCTTATCGACACAGAAGGCACATACTTTCCTGCGCGGCTTGCGGTTTCCACGCGGATGACGTGCCTGACGATCTTCAGACATGAGTTTCTCCTTTCAGGCCCTGCGGCCATTTCAATCTCAGCAGAATTTAGAACGGAAGTTCATCATCCTCAACCTGGACGGTGCTGAAATCAGCATCCTGTGTGGCATAGCTGACCGGCTGTGCGACCGGTGCAGGATTTGCCATAGGCGCCGCGGCGGGATGATATTCGCCCGAGGACGTAGATGCACTCTGTGAGGGAAGGAACTCTACTTCATCAGCAACGATATCAAAAGCATTACGCTTTGATCCATCCTGAGCCTCATACGTACGGGTCTGAATAGAACCGGATACCGCAACCTTACGGCCCTTGCTCAAATACTTGCTGCACAGGTCTGCAAGCTGACGCCATGCTACGATGTTGAAGTAATCAGTCTCCTGAGTTCCTTCAGCACGGCGGCGGCGGTTGACAGCGATGCTGAAATTGCATACCTGAATACCCGTCGTAGTGGTTCTGGTTTCCGGATCTCTGGTAAGATTACCAATCAAATAAACTTTATTCATACACAAGCCTCATCAATCATACAGTGACTAGTCCCGGGGACAGGCGGATTACGCTTCAGCAGGAGCGGCTTCCACTGTCTCGACAGACGCCTCAGCGGCAGTCTCTTCGACGACCTCAGCCTCAGCCTCTTCGGCGGGTGCGGCTGCACGGACCGGACGCGGCTTTACGCTGTGCTTCTTCTCGATCAACTTAACAATCTGGGAGCGGATAACACTCTCGTTGTTGCCGAGATTACGGGAGAGCTCTTTGGGCAGGTCGGCTTCGGCATTGAAAGCGACATACACATAGTATCCCTCAGTCTTGTAGTCGATGGCATAGGCCAGACGGCGCTTGCCCCACTCTTCGACCTTCACGACTTCACCATTGTTGTTGGTGATGATGCCATTAACCTTCTCGATCAGCTCTTTGCGAGCACCTTCTTCGACGTTGGCATCAATGATGTAGATGATCTCATAATTGTTCATGATGCTGTTCACCTCCTTTTGGACTCTGGCTCTGCATCATAAATGTGCAGAGCAAGGATTAGCCGGTTCAGTATATTATCACCGAAAGTTCATAAAATCAAGGCCAATTTTACCGATGAATAAAAATTGTGATAATAGTACAATATAGAAAAAAATACTTTGTGTAACTTGCTTGAATTCAATCTTTCTGCCGGTCTGGATACCGTTTAAAGTATCAGGAATTCTTTCAGATTGTCCGGGGAACTGTCAACTGTGAACTTGACGAAACAGGAGGCTTAACGTATAATCTCAACGCTTTTTTTGACAGTGCTGCATTGTCATCAGCGGCAGGAAGATTAGTGATATATGTCATGTCTTTCCAGCTTTTGGACGGATAGTGTTCTGATGGATATGCAGGGAATATAAAACAGGAAACAAGCGGCCCAGATGGCTGCTTTGAAAGGGATAGAAAATGTTTGTCGATCAGGTAAGGATTTCTGCCAAGGCAGGAAACGGCGGAAACGGCGCTGTCTCGTTTCATCGGGAGAAGTTTGTGCAGAACGGCGGCCCGGACGGCGGTGATGGCGGAAATGGCGGCAGCATTGTACTGCTGGCAGATCCCAATATGCATACCCTGATGGATTTTCGCTTTCAGCGTAAATTTGCTGCAGAGAGCGGTGAAAACGGCAGTTCTGCACTCAGGAAGGGGAAATCCGGAAAAGATCTGGTGATTAAGGTTCCGGTGGGAACAATAGTCCGTCTTCAGCCGGATGGTAAAGTGGTTGCGGATATGCATGAATCCGGTGCAAGCCGTGTACTGCTGCAGGGAGGCAATGGCGGCTGGGGGAATGCCCACTTTGCTACAGCAACCCGTCAGGCGCCAGGTTTTGCCAATCCTGGCCAGAAAACGGAACTGCGGGAATTCGAACTGGAACTCAAGAGTATTGCGGATGTCGGTCTGGTCGGTTTCCCGAATGTCGGCAAGAGCAGTCTGCTGGCAGCGGTTACTGCGGCGAAACCAAAGATCGCCAATTACCATTTTACAACCCTGCAGCCCAATCTTGGAATCTGCCGGCAGTATGGCGTGGATTTTGTCATGGCGGATATTCCTGGCATTGTAGAGGGAGCCAGTGAAGGTGTGGGACTTGGGTATCAGTTCCTGCGCCATGTGGAACGGACACGTCTGCTTCTGCATGTGGTAGACATTTCCGGCAGCGAAGGCCGGGATCCGGTCGAAGATTTCGAACAGATCAGCGATGAACTTGCGGCATATGGCGGACTGGCGGAGCGCCCGATGATTGTAGCTGCCAACAAGATGGATCTGCCTGGTGCAGAGGAAAATCTGGAACGGCTCCGCAGGCACCTGCATGGTACGGATATTGAAGTGTATCCGATTTCCGCAGCAACACATCAGGGACTGAAAGAGCTGATGGGCGCTGTTGTCCGGATTCTGCCGACACTGCCGGAAACACTTGTATTTGAAGAGGAAACGCTGGAGGAGACACTCGACGAGAACCCGTATGAGGTTCGCCGGAATGACGACGGTTCATATGAGGTTACCGGACCCTTGACGGACCGCCTCCTGGCTTCAGTAAACTTTGCCGATCAGGATTCTCTCAACTACTTCCATCGTACTTTGCGTACCCGCGGTGTTATTGATGCGCTGCGTGCCATTGGAGCGGGTGAAGGGGATACCGTTGTATTTGGTGATATGGAATTTGATTTTGTGGAGTGATTAATATGATAACAAGCAAGCAGAGAGCATATCTGAGAGGACTTGCAAACACACTCGATCCGATTCTTCATGTGGGGAAGGACGGATTGAATGACAATCTTTTAAAGCAGGCAGATGATGCACTGACAGCACGTGAACTGATCAAGGGAACTGTGCTGCAGAACTGCCCCATCAGTGCACGTGAGGCGCTGGATGAAATCGCTGCCGCTGTGGGAGCTGAACCGGTACAGACGGTTGGCAAGCGTTTTGTACTCTATCGTGCGAATCCGGATGAACCGGAAATTGTACTGCCCGAATAGGCATCGCTGTGCCGGGAATGGCTTTGATCCGTTTTAAACCAGTGCATGCCTGTTTGATTCTGCTTCAAAATAAAGAGCTGCCAATCAGGCAGCTCTTTTATAATTCTGGTAGTGAAAAAGCATGGAAAGCTGAATGTGTTTCCACCCTGTCAGGGGTGCTTTGAATATGCTCAGGAATCAGGTCCGATGCATCAATCCAAATGTTCAGCGGAATGCATCCCCGAATGGCATGTGGACGCTGGGATTATTCCGGCGGCGATGCTCAGGAGATGACCTTTCCGGGATTGAGGATGCCGTTCGGATCAAATGCTGCTTTTATACCGCGCATGAGATCCATCTGGCGGTCACCTACACTGTTTAGCAGGTAGGGACGCTTGGCATGGCCGATGCCGTGTTCACCGCTGACATTGCCGCCGAGTTCTTTGGCTTCCTGATAAAGGGTGTCCATGACACGGGCGATTTTAGCTTTCCACTCGTCTTCTGGCAGATCATCCCGGCACACGTAAATGTGCAGGTTCCCATCACCGGCGTGGCCGAAGACACGGATGCGGATGCATTCGCGTTCTCCGATTTCACGCATTTTCCTGACAAACAGCGGAATCAGCTTGCGTGGGACGACAACATCGCATTCGTCCATGGTGGAGGTGCTGCCCTTTATTGCCTCCAGGAAGGCACCACGGGCATCCCAGAGCGAACTGAGACGCTCCTCAGTATCTGCCATGAGTACATCTTTTGCCCCGAGAGACAGAAGAAGATCTGTGAGGGCATCAATGGCAGGCGTCAGTTCGTCTGCGCGTGTACGGTCAAGACGGATGAGCAGATATGCATCTGATGCCGTATCCGGGAAGGCTTTTCCAAGGTAGGTTTCGGCGCATCCGATTACCTCGCGCTCCATAAATTCGACAGCAGTTGGGTTGACGCCGAGACGGAGAACATGCGGGACTGCGCCAATGCAGCTGTCCAGATCGGGAAACGGGATGAGCAGGGAACAGGTGACGGCAGGGGCGGGAACGAGTTTTACGGTAAGGCGTGTACAGATGCCGAGGGTGCCTTCTGACCCGATCATCAATTGCAGCAGGCTGTAGCCGCTTGACGTTTTGACATTTTTGCCGCCGATTTCGAGAATGCTGCCATCAGCGAGGACAACCTGCATGCCGAGAATATAGTCCCTGGTGACACCATAGCGAACAGCACGCATACCGCCGGCATTTGTCATGGCATTGCCGCCCATGGTTGCGGTTTTTTCGCCAGGATCCGGGGGATAGAACAGGCCGGTTCCCTCGAGGGAATTTGGAAATTCCATGAGCAGGACCCCTGGTTCAACGGTTGCCGTCATGTTTTCCGTATCCACTTCGAGAACACGCTTCATCCGTTCTGTTGAAAGCACAATGCCGCCATGAATGGCGACACATCCGCCGCAAAGGCCGGTTCCGGCACCGCGTGGTGTAACCGCAATCCGGTGTGTATTACAATAAGCAAGCACCTTCGAGATTTCATCAGCATTTTCAGCCTGGAGGACAGCTTCAGGCATGAAATGGCCGTATTCTGTCATTTCATCATGGTCATAATCAGCCAGGATGGCATTTCCGGAAAAGAGACGACCGGGCATAACGGATTCAAAGAATGCCAGGGCTTCTGCAGTAACGGTTGTTTTCATGGCTGTCCCTCCAGTCTTGCAATGAGGTTCGGGAGAACGGTGTACAGATCATCCACGATGGCAATTTCGGCAATATCGAAGATAGGTGCGTTTGGATCCTGGTTCACCGCTATGATATGGTCGCTGCCTTTCATGCAGCTGGTAAACTGAATGGCACCGCTGATGCCAAAGCAGAGGATGAGTCTCGGGCGGACTGTACGTCCGGACAGGCCGATCTGACGGTCATTGCTGTTCCAGCCTTTTTCAACCAGAGGCCGTGTTGTTGCCCAGTCGCCTCCGAGCAGGTGTGCCAGATGCCGGATCATTTCGAGATCCGCTTCTTTTTTGAGACCCCGTCCGCCGACAACCAGAATATCCGCGTCGGAGATGCTGGCACTTGGAGGTACCTGACGTGTTTCAACCAGTTCAGCATGCGATGCAAGCGCTGCTTGAGGGATGGACTGCGGGAGAATGATGCCGCCCGGTGCATCGCTGCGGGCCGGTGCATCCATTACTTTGTAGCGAACGGTGGCAAACTGAGGGCGTGTATGCGGTGTGATAATCTGCGCCATGATGTTTCCACCGAATGCCGGCCGGATTTGTACTAGATCCGTATTCTCCCGAAGCTCAAGCTGGGTGCAGTCTGCGGTAAGGCCGGTATGAAAACGGGTAGAGAGGCGTGGTGCAAGACTGCGACCAAGAGAGGTGGCGCCGACCAAAACCACGCTTGGGTGCATACTGCGGATAGCGGCTTCAACACAGCCTGCGTATACATCTGCACGGAAATAGCTGAGCGCGGGATCGTCGTACATATAGATTTCAGAGACCCCATAGTGACGGAGTTCCTCTGCATACTGCAAAATACTGCTGCCAAGGATGACTGCATTTACGGCGTAACCAAGCGGGGCAGCCAGCTCGCGTGCCTTGCCGATCAGCTCAAGGCTGACAGGATGCAGCCGTCCGCCGCTGACCTCGGCATAGACGAGAATTCCCTGCCATTTGGACTTGTCCACCTCTGCGGTACGGGTTTCAAGCTTTACAATGGCCTGCTCCGGACAGGCTTTCACACAGAGACCGCATACACAGCATGCGGCATTCATCTCAGGATGCGCGCCGGTCATGTCAATGGCCCCGAATGGGCAGGCTTTCACACAGGCACCGCAGCCGGTGCATTTTCGTTCCAGTACTGCAATTTTAGCCATGTGAACCTCCTATATGAATTTCCAGGCTTTGAGCTGGGCTTCAAGACGCTGTGTATTATCTCCGTCAGATGCCCATACTTCATGGGAAACGGAATTGTCCGGCGGAAAGATGCGTTCCACGTTGGTAGCACTGCCGGAAAGCCCGTAATGGTCCGGATTTTTATCAGGGAACTGATCAAGTGTGATGATTGGAATCTCCCGGTCCCGTGTTTCCCGTGCCCTGACCATGCTGGGCAGACGGGGCATGCAGATGTCCTGCTGTACAGTAGCAAGGCAGGGAAAAGACATATGGACGGTTTCGATGACGTCCTGCAGCTGCTGTTCAGCATCGATACCGTCTCCGTCAAGCGTTATCTTTGAAACCCAGGCAGCGTGCGGGATACCCATGTATTCTGCAATGGCCGGACCGACCTGGGCAGTATCTCCATCCGTTGTCTGCTGGCCGCAGAGAATTAGATCAAAATCACCAATCGACTGAATGGCCTGACTGAGGGTATAGCTGGTCGCCAGCACATCCGCACCCCCGAGACGCCGGTCGGAAAAAACATATCCTTCGTCTGCGCCCATCATATAAGCTTCCCGGATTACGGCAGCAGCCTGGGGCGGACCCATGGTACCGACAACGACTTCGGCACCGTTTGATTCCTTGATCCGGAGAGCGGTTTCAAGGGCATAAAGGTCGTAGGGGTTCATCTTTGAGGCAACGCCGGTGCGCTTCAGAACACCGGTCGTTTCATCCACATAAACGTTTGATGTTGACGGAACCTGTTTGAGACAAAAAAAAATTTTCAGCACGGTATGCCATCCTTTCCTGTAATAGTAAGCAGCTGGTAGTAAGCAGCAGTTCAATTCCTCTTCTTTCTGCAGGTATAATACATCATCCGACCTGTTTTTACAATGAATGAACTGGCCGGATCAGTATCCGGTTTTGTTTATTACGCTTAAAGGTGTTGAAACGATTTCGCCTGAGAAAGTAACAATTGATATAATACAAACATAATTTAAATGATATGAACAGCAAACCCTGCTGTTATCCACTTCATGACTGCAGTTAAAATGAATTGACATCGTGAACGGCGTTATGATAGACTTGGTATGTTCGTACAAGCGGACGAAAACTGCAAAAGCAGAACTGAACTGGACCAATGCCAGTTGTCCGGTGACAGGAGCCCGGAACAGCAGTACAAAAGAGACTGACGGCGGCTTCTGACGGAATCAGGATGGAAATCGGTATCATAAGGTGCCAATAGTGCCATAAGGCTGCTGTGGGCACCTTTGTTGTGCTCAATGACAGTGTTCATGGAGGAAAACCGATGAAAAAAATGATTGTTCTTATGCTGATGCTCATGATCAGTCTGTATGCCGTGTCCGGATCTGCGGTTACGTTTATGGATGCACATGGAAATACAGTGGAACTGGATGAAACGCTTTCTGCATATGCAGATTTCGACATGCTTGGCGGCGCAAATGCGCGTGAGGGTGAAACAAACCTTGGTGATTTCTGGACAGATGCACTTCGCTGGTTTGCTGCCTCAGGCCTGCTGAATGCGTCCTTTGAAGAGGACGATGTGAAGGCAGGGCTGACACTTGAGGCGGATGAGGCGCATATTGTTGCGCTTTGGAATGCGGGAAATCTGCGTGAGGATCTTGCATCCGGTGTATTTACTGCCGAACAGATCGCACAGGTACTGCCATATCCGAACAAGGTGGCAGTTGTTTATATGACAGGCGAACAGCTGCAGAGACAGCTGGAAGCGTGTGCACAGGGACTGCCGGTGAGTGATGAAAGCATGGATGCATGTGCAGCTTTTATGCAGGTCTCAGGCATAGAATATACGGTAGATCTGACTAGGCCATATGAAGCAGGGGAGCCGTATGGAGATCACTGGCGGAAGGCGGAGAAAATCTCCCGCGTATCTGTTACCAGTGTGAACGGACAGCCGTTTGAGCCGGATGCGGTATATGCCGTGATTACCAGCAATGCGAATTTCAATGGCATGGATGTCTCATATGTCATGAAAGAGGCTGCAGAGGCGGATGAACGCAGCACCATTACGACTGCTGTGGTCAGGGATGTGATCTGGCAGTATCTGACGGATGTTCTTTCAAACCGGATCGGCAGTGAATACGAGAAACCGCAGGGGCGGATTCAGATTGTCAAGTAACAGGAACCTGATTATTCTCGGGGAAAGCGTCAGGCTTTCCCTTTTTTCAAATGGATAACGGACAGAGGAATGAATGGCATGAATGCGGATGTAAAACGGGTCCTTGAGGCAGTCGGCAGGGTGATCAGCGGCAAGGATGCAGTGATTGAAAAGCTCCTTATGGCACTCCTTGCCGGTGGACATGTGCTCATGGAGGATATTCCCGGGACAGGGAAAACAACGCTTGCAGTGGCAGTCAGCAGGGCTTTGGGACTCGAGTGCAGGCGGATCCAGTTTACACCGGATGTCATGCCGTCCGACATTGTGGGATTTACCCGGTATGATAAAGAGACGGATGCTTTTGTATATCAGCCGGGCATTTTGTTAAATGCAAACCTGCTGCTTGGAGATGAGATCAACCGCACATCAAGCAAGACGCAGTCTGCACTGCTTGAGGCGATGGAGGAGCATCAGGTTACGGTGGACGGGCAGACATACAGCCTGCCGGATCCATTTATGGTTATCGCCACAGAGAACCCGGCAGGTGCTGCCGGTACTCAGCTTTTGCCGCAGGCACAGCTGGACCGCTTTATGATCCGTCTGACGCTCGGATATCCGGACTATGATGCACAGATGCAGCTGCTGCGGGAACGGCTTTTACGGGATCCGCTTAAGGAAGTGCCGGAAGTGCTCTTACGGGAAACGCTGTGCGGGATGCAGGCAGATGCGGCTTCAATAACGGTAAAGGATCCGGTGCTGGATTATATAACACGTCTGGCACTGGCCTCACGCAGTCATGCTTCCGTTGAGGCCGGGATCAGTCCCCGGGGAACGCTGTTTCTTTGCAGAATGGCACGCGCGTGTGCATACATGGATGACCGTGATTATGTGACAGGGGCAGACGTGCAGAGGATATTTGTGGATGTATGTGAGCACAGAATTCTGCTTTCGCGGCGTGCAAGGCTTGACGGAATAACCCGGGGACAGGTTCTTGAGGAGCTTCTGAGTACGGTGGAGAGTGCAGACCGCCGCCTTCAGGCATGAGAAAGCGGTTTATCCTGTGGGCGGTCTGGCTTCTGTTTTCAGGGCTGCTCTGCTTTTTTGAAAACAATACCGGGACCCGAATTGCAGCGGCAGCTTCTGCGGCTGTTCCGCTGCTCTCCATGCTGCTGGCACATGCTGCATCGTCACGGATATGCATTCACCTGGAAATGCCGGAACGTATCCTTGCGGGAGATATCCCGGTCAGAGTCCGGGCAGGGAACTGTACGCTGTTTGGATATATCCTTCATATCAATCTGACCGTTACCCATTCACTGCTGAACCGCCAGGGGCACCACGATCTGACAATGTCTGACAGCAGGGTCGGAACGCTTGTGCTGAATGAACCGGCTGGAGCAGTAAAGGTTTCTATCCGCGATGCGAAGTGCCTTGATCTGTTTGGGCTTATGTGTTTTCCGGTGCAGGCAGATTCAGAACAGATCTGTGTGATTGAACCGGAAACATATCCGGTGACGGTTCTGACCGGCACACAGACTGACTGGCTGCTTCAGGACGCTGAACAGGTATCGCAAGGGACGGGGCAGGATCCTTTTGATCTTTCCGGTATCCGGGTGTATCAGCCGGGCGATCCGGTAAAGCGGATTCACTGGAAACGGTCAGCGGGCTTAGATGAACTGCTGATCCGTGAGGGAAATGAGAACGACGGGCCGCGTGTCTGTCTGTGCCTGGATGATACCGGTGAAATGGAACCCGGTGAATATGACACACTCATGTCAGCGATTGTATCCTGCGCAGTTGAACTGTCAGGTCATATGCCGGTACAGATCGGATGCAGGAGCGGTACATGGCATTCTGTGTCCGGGACAGATACTGAAACTGTCATAACGCAGTTCCTGCTGGGTGAATTTGCAGGCATGCCCATCGGCCAGGAAAAGCCAGTGAGCGAAACAGCAGTGCGGCACATGGGACCGGATAATAGGGATGTGCATTCATGGAATACTGCTTTGGCAGATGACTGTTCCCTGATACTGCTGTTTACAGATTGTCCGGATTCTGTATTGGAGCCGGACTGGTACGGTATTCCGTGTATCAGGATTGTTACACAGCCGGAACATGGTGACGGCAGTGCTGCAGTGTTAAATGCGGATATGCCGGTCCTTGCTCTGCCATGAGCACGATGGAAGAACCTGCAGCAGCTTTCGGCTGCTGTATGGTAAATTGGACGGAAAAACAGAATCATTTTCTGTCAGAAGGCAGTCCGGTATGCTGCTCCGGCTTGTCAGATATGATCTGCACAATGAGATACTACTGAAAGCAAAACCATGTCATAGAAGGAGAAAACAGAATGCCGCGTACAGCAGGGCAGATCAGATGGATATGCCGGTTCTTGCTGGCGGGCATCTGTATCTGTATGGTTTTACTGATCTGCCTTCAGCCGGAGATCAGACATGGGACGGAAGCTCTTTTAAACCGTCTGTTTGAGGCAAGTGAACATCAGAATGCGTATACATATGTATACTTTCCCGGGGCATCCCCTGCGGGAATACCGCTGGCTGCACTTGTGCTCATCACAGCCGCGGGTGCACTGTTTATACTGACTGCTTCATTTTCAAGGCTTGCAGCAGGCTTCCTTGTTTTCATGACCTTGACCGTCTTACAGTCATACTTTGGACTGTCTTTTCCCGCCTGGATACAGGTTTTGATCTTTGGAGCGGCAGGCTTTCTGGTATTAAGGGTTCGCAGTATGCGTGCAGCCGCATATCTCTGTCTCACGATTTGTCTGACCGCACTGCTTATTTCCGTCCTGTCACCAGGTGTTCATATGCCGGTAGAAGCAGCATCCGAGTGGGTCAGGGACTGGCTGGGACGGAATGCAGAGGCGCTGCAGACAGAAGGTCTTATACAGCCGGATGAAAGACTGGAAACACGGCATGTGAGTGAAAAATCCATTGTGGAGGGGAACAAAGAAGCCCGCGGAACAGAAGGGTTCAGGCTGATTCAGATTGAGAAGATGCGGATTTCAAGACCTGACTGGTTCAGCCTGTTGCGGACAGCCCTCATGATGCTGGCGCTTATCCTGATGCTGGTTCTTCCATTTCTGCCTTTTGTACTGCTGAACCGCCGGAGAGAGCAGACGAGGGTAAAATATGCCGGCGCCCGGTCAGCGGATCTGTCTGAAGTGATGCATGCAGTTTTCACACATATCTGTGATTACTTGCGCTTTTCCGGACTGGCAGACGGAAACAGGCCGTGCAGGGAGTGGCAGTGTCACGGGCTGCCGGATGAATTTGGACAGGCGTTTCGCAGCTGTGCAATTGTCTGGGAACGGACAATGTATGGTGGATATTTGCCTGGCCGCCCGGATGTGGAAAAGGCAGAAAGACTGCTTGAGGAAACAGAACAGCTGCTGTATGAACAGGCAGATTTTGTAAAACGTTTCAGGATGAGGACAATAGCATGTCTGCACGAATAAAAAAGCGATTCCTGTTGTGTCTGCTGCTGTCGGGCAGTCTGCTTCTCCTGTCTGGCTGTCGCACACGGAATACCAGCGCGGCAAAGCCGTCAGAAAATGCAGTTTCCGGGGCCGTGGAAGCCGCTGCAGATGCGGGACTGGCAGATGATGGGGCAATGATATCAGATGGCTTCACAGCCCCGGAAAACACGTCTGACAGTGATCTGGCCGGCCAAGAGGGCGACAGCAGGAACACTGCAGAGAATCCGGAAAGTTCAAACAGGGAATATGATGAGTCGGCAGATGCCGATATTCTGCCGGGGAAAGCCCAGAGACTGCATGCACCCGGTGAGGGAGAAGGCTTTTTTGATTATGCACCGGATGCGCTCAGCGCATCTGTGCGCACAGATGACACAGCAGAGCGGACCGCGACCCGGACGGAGTGGGTAAATGCATCCAGACGGATGAGCACTGGAGATGCCGGAGAAACGGCAGACAGTGCACTGCAGTTCTATACGGTACTTTTGGATGAACGGACATCTTCATTGTTTGAATGTAAAAAACTTTATGCCTATTTGGAAATGCCGCAGGAGTATGTTACAATTCACAAGTCGGGAGATGCCCATCGTCTGCTGCTTTCAGCAGGGCTGTATGATGTCTCCTCAAGGCTGCAAGAAGACGGGCTGACCGTAACAGGCGGATGGGTTGTCCGGAAAAATCCGGATCTGATCGTGAAACTGACGGCGTCAGATGTACTGGGCTTGAAGGTCTCAACGGCAGATCAGGCTGAACCCATTTATTCCGGCCTCTTCTTAAGAGATGAATGGGATAAGATGGAAGCTGTGCATGAGCACCGGGTTCTGCTCATGTCTGAAGAAGTGCTGGGAAACCCGTATCTTGCATGTGCTGGCGCACTGATGCTTGCAAAAACAGCCTATCCAGAACTATTTAATGATGTTGACATGACAGATGCTCTGGCCAGACTGCTGGATGAGTCGGGAGGGAGCAGTTTTCCGGGGACGTTGTTTTATAC
Organism: Clostridia bacterium; assembly: GCA_017469025.1. Taxonomy (GTDB): domain Bacteria; phylum Bacillota; class Clostridia; order Christensenellales; family Aristaeellaceae; genus Ventricola. The sequence goes on along the minus strand of JAFUHD010000034.1, from coordinate 1,550 downwards.
GAAATAAGTAAAATACGGATATGCTTTCAGAATGAAAGGAAAGCAGCAGGAGGAGCCGGTGTTGAAAATCTTGGTGATTGACGGACAGGGGGGCAAACTCGGGCGCAAGCTGGTCGAAACCCTTCGCAAAACATGTCCGGATGCGGTGATTACAGCCGTTGGAACAAACAGTGCGGCCTCTGTTAATATGATGCGCAGCGAGTGCGCGGACCGGGTTGCAACAGGTGAGAATGCTGTGATTGTCGGATGCCGGTCAGCAGATATTATTATCGGCCCGTTCGGCATAGCAATGGCAGATGCCATGCTGGGTGAAATTACACCTGCTATGGCCAATGCGGTAGCCTCGTCTGCTGCGCAGCGGGTTCTGATTCCGATGAACCTCTGTGACACTTATGTTGCAGGTGTAGCACACGGTGCACAGGCGATTATAGATGATGCCATGACCTATATTGGGGAGATTGTGGAGAAAATCAATGCAAAGTAAGAGAATGTCGGCACTTGAGATCCGCCGTATGATTTATGCGGCACTTTATCTGGCAATTGCGCTGATTCTTCCGTTCCTGACAGGCCAGATCCCGCAGATTGGGGCAATGCTGTCCCCGATGCATATTCCGGTACTGCTCTGCGGATTTCTTTGCGGACCGGTTTATGGAATGCTGGTCGGGTTTATTGCACCGCTTCTGCGCTCGGTACTGTTTGGAATGCCGGTTTTGTTTCCGTCTGCGGCATCCATGGCATTTGAACTTGCCGCGTATGGATTCTGCTCTGGCGAACTGTATCGCAGGCTGCCGTCCGGAAAATGGTCTGTCTATGTATCCCTGATACTGTCCATGATCATAGGACGGATTGTATGGGGAATTATGCGCGCGATATTTGCCGGTTTCATGAAGACGGATTTTACAATGGCCCTGTTCATTTCCGGTGCACTGACAAGTGCAATTCCCGGTATAATCCTGCATATTGTTTTGATTCCTGTCCTTGTAGTTGTAATGGAAAAGGCCGGTCTCTCGGTAAACAGAAAACAAACATCCCGGTAGGATTGAGACAAGAGCGCGAAAAGGCCTGAAAACTGCTGGGCTGCCTGCAGCATACCGGCAGTCTGAAACGGATGTTTGACGCTTCCTGCGTCTAATAAACCCTGATATACCTGGAGGACCTCATCATGAAAACACTGTATCTTGAATGCGGAATGGGTGCAGCCGGCGATATGCTGACAGCTGCACTGATTGAACTGCTTCCGAACCGTCAGGCATTTCTTGACCGACTTAATGCGCTGAATCTGCCCGGAATCAGGTACGAAATGGAGCCTGCTGTTAAATGCGGAATCTGCGGAACCCATATGAAAGTGATTGCAGATGGAATGGAAGAAGAATCTGATGATGCTTCTGATTCCATGCATGAACATCATCACGATGACGAGCATGAACACGGGCATGAGCATCATCACGGGGATGAGCACGAACATGAACATGAACATGGACATCATCACGGGGATGAGCACGAACACGGTCATGGACATCATCACGATGACGAGCACGAACACGGTCATG
>JAFUHD010000258.1 GCA_017469025.1 Clostridia bacterium | reverse complement strand
GCCTGTTCGTTGATGTCGGCAAGGTATGTATTCAGCCTGCCGCTGGTCAGCAGCTCCGTGTACAGGGCTTTGCGTTCAGTTATTCTCTCTCCATGTTTAGTATGTTGATTCAGTTCATATGCCATAATCAGACTTCCTTCTTGTTTCAAGACACAATCGGGGGAAATCGTAACTCTGCCCTCTAACAACATTTCAGAGATAAAACCTTAACTCAATAACATCTCTCCCCACCACAAAACCGCGCACCCGACCAAAGCCGTTTGCGCGGTTCCTTATTCCAAATATATTCTGTCACACTTTTTCGTCATTCTGCTATTCCCAAGCATCAATTAAGCCCTTGCTCTAAAGTCTCTTGCTGCATAAATATTGTATCATACAGTCTCGGAAAAATCCAAACTATGACTCTATCTGCAACACCAAAAATATGACAGCCCTTTGGATTTCAGATCATCAACGGCTCCATCCCTTTTTCTCTCAGATAAGCATTCGCCTTTTCTATCCCGTCCATCCACATAACTCTCTGGATGTACTTCAGCGCATGATGCCGCTTGTTCGACCTGCTAAATCTCAGATATGCCCTGTCAAATAATAACTCACTGAGCCAGTCCGGAAGCTTAAGAACCAGCGTTACCATCATTAAAAAATCAATGGTTATCTTTCCCTGTGGCTGATCCAGCCATCTGCAGAGAGTCGTATATGACATGTCCAGTTCTTCAGCCATTTTCTCAAGGCTCATACCATTTTGATTCCGGAGCTTGTTAAACGCGTCCCGGAATCCCACCGGAAACTGATCGATATATGCCTCCTCTGCTTCCAGCTCATTCATTGCTTTCCTGTTAATCTCATCCTCCAGATAAAACATGGTCTGCTTCACATAATCAGCATCATAGTTCATACGGCCAAAAACATATAGACCGGCATTCTTCTGAACAAAATGCTTTTCGAACCGCAGGCAGCATCTGTCCACATGCTTATTGGCCCATCCTGTAAGCATCAGTCCCTGCACACCGCGTCTTACAAAACGAGGCTCATTCCGCACCACATGTCCGTCAGCATATATGAACTGCCCGCTCTCAATCATCTTCTTAAAGTTAGGATCCTTTTCACAAAGCCTGCGTACAGCAGACTGATCGACGATGAAAGTATGCCGTTCTTCACGCCATGCTTCCGAATCAAAACAAAACGCCTCTATCATGTGACGGTCCACATAGTTCAAGGCTCCTTTTGCGTAAACGTGTCCCAACTGGATCATCCTTGCCCGTACCCTGAAATGTGGCAGATGCAGTTCACTAGCGATTGCCTTTCCAATCTGCTGATATTTGACACCTGGATGCCTGCACCATTTCGTTTTTTCTCCATAGATCCGGATCCTTTCCTGCATATCCCGCACCGGCATCATCAGGCCATATGCCCCCCGGTTTGCCTGCTTCTCCATCCAGTAGACCGGATTGTTTACCTTCTCATCCTTTGCGACCAGAATCTCCTTCGTCCGGATGTTCTTCACATCATTGTTCATAACACCTTTGTTTGCCACATTCTGCAGCCAATAGAAAAGGTAATGATATTCGTTATGAAAACATTCATGATATATGTTAAATGCAGAATAATCTGTCTTAATGATATTGCTATTGATTAGAATCGTGTTTGCAGGGATTACAACTTCCCTTGGCATACTGTCATCGCCTGCCTTTTCCTGTTTGACCAGAACTGAACCGCTATCAAAAAACAGGATACTGTCTGTGTCCCGCTTCTTATAAAGCGGACGATACTCAATGGCAAGTCCCATCTTCTCGGCAAGCGCTTTTGAAT
>JAFUHD010000033.1 GCA_017469025.1 Clostridia bacterium | reverse complement strand
TTACCTGCTATGACTGATACCCTTATAGAAATCTGCCCCTCCCCGCACGCGGGGAGGGGTTTTTGTATTGACAGCACTGCGATCCTGTGCTATAATGGTTACTAACAAAATCCGGAATGTATAGGGGTAAATACTATGGAAAAAAAGGCTTTAATCGTGATTGACATGCAGAATGACTACCTGTGGGATAAGAGAAAGCCCATGTTTTCCTACCATTCAGATGAGCTTGTCCATGCTGTGAATCATGCGGTTGCTTCGTATCAGGAAAACGGATATGACATTATCTATATTGCGCAGATGTTTCCGAATATCATCACAAATCAATGGTTCATCGGCTTTTCGATCAAGGGAACAGAAGGTGCAGAATTATACAGCGGGCTCAATGTTGTATCGGATCTGTATTTTGAAAAGAATTTCCCCGATGCCTATTCCTCAAAGCCGTTCAGGTCGTTTATGGAGAAGCAGGGCTATACCGAGCTTGCGCTGTGCGGTCTTGATGAATGCGGCTGTGTCGGTGCTACCGCAAAAGGCGCTGTGAAAACAGGTGTAAAGGTTTTTATGCTTGAAAATTGTATCGGCAGGCGTTTTTCTGACGAGAAAGTACAGAAAATGAGAGAGTCCCTGATTTCTCTGGGCGTACAGTACATTCAGTCCTGATTCCGCCAGAACCAATGCCCCTCCGCTTTTCAGAAGTGGAGGGGCATTGCCTGTTTTATGCCGTTTCCGCCGGCTTCCGGTACAGTCCCACGATCGCCGGGATTGTCAGCACCCACGGCGTTACGCACATGAGGATGCATGACATCAGGAAGGTGTGCTCCTCCATGATCGCCTCTGCTTCATGATACACCGGAAGCAGGCTTGCCCAGGTCATCACCGAATCGAGCACCATATGAAAGACCGCTGCCGGGAATACGGACTGTGTCTTCTTCGTCATCCATGTCAGAATGAAGCTCAGCATCACGCAGGACAGGCACATGCAGACCAGTCCCCAGTACGGATGCGCCTCACCGAAATTGTAGCCGCGCAGGATCAGCGGGGCATGCCAGAGCCCCCAGAGGATGCCGCTGACGATGACCGCCGCAGGAGAAGGCATGAGCTGTTCGAGCTTCGGGGTCAGATAGCCGCGCCATCCGAATTCCTCACCGAATCCCATGAAAAGCTGCGCCATTGCAGAGCCGTAGAGCATCAGCATCGTGCCGAGAATCTGGACAATTCCGTTCTGTGCCTCGATTGATGCCGCAATATCGCGCTTTTTGGCAAACAGGAAAAAGAAGATCACACCCGAGAGCAGCCCGAGCAGCAAAGGCCCTGTGAAGGCGATCAGGTAGTATTTCAGATTCCCCCTGCAATGTAGCCGCAGCAGGCTGTCCTGCATGCCCTCCTTCGTGAGAAGGCGCGTCAGGAAATTGGCTATGGCCGGGTACCACATGACCGAGACAGACGCGAATTGCCAGTGAAATTCCGCATGCGCATCCGATCCGAAGATCGTCAGCAGATACACCGGTACAAAGGCCAGCACCAGATAGATCAGAACCCGCCTGACCGTCAGTCCCATCTCACTGCTCATAGTGCTCCACCCCCTTGGCATAATACTTGCAGGAAATGCGGTAGGAGAGATAGTACAGCGGGTAGACAACCGTCATGAAGCAGCCGATCCCCACGCTGACCCAGTCATTTTCCTCGCCCTCGAGCATCGCAAAGAACCGCTCCCAGAAATCATCGGTCGTGCCCAGGACGCTGATATTCCCGAACAGGAGCCAGACGATCACGAAAAACAAGATTCCCAGCAGGAAGAAGCCCTTCATCCGGTCGCCTGCCTTATGCCCGAAGGCATAGAGAAACGGCATGTCAATCGCACGCAGCAGAATTTGCAGCGGAAACAGGAAATACATCAGCGTGACCGAATACATAAAGCCGGGCATCTGTTCATATTCCTCCGGAGCAAGCCCTTTTTCCGACAGCAGCGTGAACAGATCCGATGTCAGCGACCCGATCAGCCGGCAAAGCACCATGACTGCCACCGAGATCAGCAGCACAAAGAGATACCGCGCCCCGACGGCCTTCCGGATGCCGTCCTCGGCGGAGATCACATAGCATCCCCATTTCTTCCGCTCGTCCGTCCCGAAAATGTTCAAT
>JAFUHD010000257.1 GCA_017469025.1 Clostridia bacterium | reverse complement strand
CAACGAATTCCTCAGCGCAGACAGCAAAAGCCGCAACAGCCACCGCTGAACGCACCAGAAAACGCCCAAGGACAAGCGTAGCAATCCAATGCTACGCTTTATCCTTTCCTCGACTTGCTGCCCGCCTGTCACAGCGCCCCCGCGAAGCGTGAACAATTGTGGCAAATGTATCTGGCTCTGCCAACAATAGCAGAATACCCAACAAATACCATCTTAGCACCTTCCAAGAGCCTATTTGACCGACCTAAAAACAACTAAATTACAGGCTGAAATTACCCTTGCACTTTTAAAAAAGAAGGTAAATTCAGCTTTTTGGTCATGCAATCCACCAGATACACACTGTAACAAATGGAAACAAATTCGACCAGAAATTACATTCTCCTTACGTTTCTGCAAGAGATACTGCAACTTTGGTACACACAAATACAATATTACCAAGGGATCATGGCATGTCCTTGGAAAACCTGCGTTTACCTGTTCATTCGAGGGTGTGTACTGGGCATGAAAGAATCCCACAATTTCATCTTGGCTTCATGAATCTTGTGTAGGAATCTGTTGTGCCGATAAGGATTATGATACAATCTGGCCAAACACCCATGAGGAGGAGAAACACATGTTCCGAATTCTGGTGGCAGAGGATGATCTTCCGCTGCAGAAAATGATGTGCGCGTTTCTGAAATTGAACGGCTATCAACCCATACCGGCCTCAGATGGTGTGGAAGCGCTTGAAGCAATTGATCACATTCTTCCGGATCTGGCCATCATAGATGTCATGATGCCGCGCAAAAACGGATGGGAGGTCACCAAGGAAATCCGTTCGATGTTCCCCATGCTCCCTATTCTTATGGTTACGGCCAAGGATACGCTGGAGGATAAGCGGATTGGTTTTGCCTCCGGGGCGGATGATTATCTGACCAAACCTGTGGACCTGGATGAAATGTTACTGCACGTGCAGGCTTTGATGCGCCGGGCGAATGCGATGACCAGTCATAAACTGCAGGTGGGCAAGACTGTTCTGGATTACGACGCATTAACCGTAAGCCGTGAGGACTATACACTGTCACTGCCTAAAAAGGAGTTTTATCTGCTCTTTAAGCTGCTTTCCAGTCCCCGGCAGATCTTCACGCGTCAACAGCTCATGGATGACATCTGGGGAATGGACGCACAAAGCGATGAGCGCACGGTAGATGTTCATATCAGACGTCTGCGAGAAAAATGTGAACCGTTTCCGGATTTCACCATCGAAACCGTCAGAGGTCTGGGCTACAAGGCGGAAAAGACAGCATGAAACAATCCAGAAGTATATTCCGGTGGTCTTTCCGTTCTCATGTTGTGTCCTATTTGGTCATTATCACCATGATGTCAGGGCTTGCAACTATGATTGTCGGGTCATTTATCAATCGGAATACCATTATCCGTGAAATGGCACAGAGCGAACAGGAGCTTGCCATGACCTTGACACAGTTGGACCACGAAACAGACCTGCTCACCGAGGAACTGCTTACTATCCTTGAGCGAACCAATCTGGAAACCTTTTTTGTTGCCAATGAAGAGCCCGCACTTGCACAGGCGCTTTCCGTACTCGGTGAGAATGAGATCGTCAGTGTGGCCGACTGGCAAAATCTTCCTGTCACCTACGTGAGAACAAGCCGCGGCCTTGTCTGCATTATGCCTAGCGCACAGTATAATCTGTATGCCAGCATGATCACAAGAGTACTTTCTGTTGGGCTGTTCTTTATGGCCGCCTTCATCCTTCTTTCATTGCTCGGGTCAAAACGTATATCCCATCCCATTACCGAACTCACGCAGGCGACGCGTCGAATCTCGGCCGGAGATTTCACGGTCCGCGTTCCAGACCAAGAGAAAGGCGAAGTCGGTGACCTGATGCGATCCTTCAATCAAATGACGGAGGCACTGGAACAAAACGCGGACGTTCAGAAGGACTTTATCTCCGCCGTATCACACGAATTCAAAACACCGATCGCGAGCATCAAGGGGTATGCACGTCTGCTCAGCATGCCTGAATTAACCGGCGATGAACAGCAGGAATACATACATATGATCGCTTCCGAGACAGATCGACTGGCTAGACTTTCCGATACCATGCTTCGCCTCACAGCCCTGGAAAGACAAAACACAAGCATCAGCCAGGACCAGTTTTCCCTGGATGAACAGGTTCGACAAGTGATTGTTCGCATGCAAACGGCATGGCAGAATAAAGAAATCCTGTGGGACCTGCAGATGGAATCGGTCACCATAGTCTCCGACAGTGCTTTACTTGAGCAGGTTTGGACAAATCTCATCCAGAATGCCGTGAAATTTTCATCCGCAGGAAGCAGCATATGTATCCACGTATGGAATGAGCACGACGAAGCCTTCTTCAGCATACAGGATCACGGCATAGGCATGACAGATGATGTCGTGCAACATATTTTTGATCCTTTCTATCAGGCGGATAAATCGCGCTCTGGTGAAGGCGTCGGGCTGGGGCTGAGCCTGGTGAGGCGTATTCTGAACATGGTCAATGGACAAATCCGTGTTGAGAGTAAACCGGGTGAAGGTTCATTCTTCATGGTTACCCTTCCGATACAGCCCAAAGAAAAGAAATCCCACAGCAGATCGTGACACATCCATGGTTGCCTTAACCATCCGTGCGCAGATCCATTGTATGGCAGTCTTGGAAACAGGTGGCCGGACTGCCTTTCAGGCCTTGACTTGACGGAAACCTCTGGCCACAACAGCTTTCCTTGCGGTCTTTCATGATCCGATAGAAATGTATATACAGCCATAGTCAGTCGGTTTCCTTTGTGGAGCAATACAAAACAGACCCTTTTCAGAACAAAAGAGACTGCAGTATAGAACTGCAGCCTCTTTTGATCAGGCGGTTTCCAATGCGATTTCCATCATTTTGGTGAAGCTTACCTGGCGCTCATGCGCACTGAGACCTTCCCCTGTAAAAGGATTATCCGAAATGCTGCAGATGACCAGCGCATTCTTACCTGCACTTGCAGCGTTCAGATACAGCGCAGCGCCTTCCATCTCCACAGCTAGCACACCTAGCTTTTGAAGCTTT
>JAFUHD010000256.1 GCA_017469025.1 Clostridia bacterium | reverse complement strand
TAATGTTTCCAAGATGATTTTTCTTCGGTAGTAAATGCCTTTTCAGAAACATATTCATTGCTATCATCGATAAAAGTTGGTATACTGACTGCAGCCATCTTTTCCACCTTCTTTTTTGTTTTGCAGCTTTAATTATGAAGGAAAAAAGATGGTTTTTCAATATACTTTTTAATATTTGCAAACTGACGCATCAGCTTTCTCCCCCTCATGATTGAGGGGGCGCGGGGGGTGTTGATTAGTTTTGCGTTTTGTTCTGTAGTTGCCTCCTGATGTACTTGCTTCCTGTCCACACTATTCTACCTGCTCTCTTGGAACAGGAGAATGAGCGTGTGTTCATCGGCGGAGCCGCAGAGGTGGATTAGTAATCCGCCTAGCAAAACAAATCAACGAGAACACACTGTGCCCATCAAGAGCCTGATTGCTTATCAGGCAGGAATAAGGGTGGACGGAATGGACGGCCACAGAGCAAAAAAACCACACATCGGGATCTCCTGATGGAGAACACAGACGTGTGGAATTGAAAAACTTACAATGCAAGAATCTTTCTGAGATGTTCTGAAATCAACGCCATATCAGCATCAGAAAGAATTCCGATTTTTTCTCCAAGCATGGTTTTGTCCACAGTGACAATCTTGTCTGTCATGACATAGCTTAAACTGTGCAGGCCATTCTCAGGGCTTGGAGTAATAGGAACTCTTACTTCGAATTGAGAAGAATCAAACGAAGTGAATAAACAGAGAATGACAGAATCAAAAATGTCAAACGCATCATTTTGAATGATAACAACGGGCCGTGCTTTTGAAGCGTAATGTCGATCACGCAATGTCCAGATCTCGCCACGTTTCATTGGATCACTTCCATAGCAAGTTCAGTGGCAAAGCGAGTTGCATCCTCTTCCGTCTGGAAAGCTTCGACTTCCATTCGACGGCTGCGAACGGGGTACGGGAATCCATGGTAATCATTAAAGGAATAGATGAAGATGCGCAGAGCATCGGATGGTGTAGTTCCGATACTTGCGGCGGTTTTCTGGAACAGATCATATGCTGCATCCTCGACTCTTGTTGACGCTTGCTTCATTTGTTTGGCCTCCTCTCATTTCTACCGCCACCGGCAGTTTACAGCAAAATGATAGCATTTTGCCACAAATAAGTCAACAAATGAATAAGGCTGCCACAAGAGCGTGGAAAGTGAATAACTCGGCAGCGTATGCATAAGAGGTGTCAGACACCGGTTTTTTCCCTGGCTTGGCGGTTTCGGTGCTCTCCTTCTTTCCCTGGCGTAGCCAGTGTGTTCATCGGCCAAAGGCCGCCCTACATGATGGGTAATCCGTCCAAAGGCCGGGAGAATAAGAAGTTGACCACACACTGTGGACACCCCACACCAGATAGGAAATCAGTCAGCCACATGGGTGGAAAGCCTTGCCACTTGAGGTGAATAAAACCTTTGGTCAGATATTGTGGAGGCGTTACGGATTGTTTCCGTCATCATCAGGATCGTCATCATCATCCCAAAAATCATCATCGTCATCCCAATAGCCTTCGTCAGGATCGTCATCCAAGTCATCATCCCAGTAGTTATCACCTTTAAAGGCATTCCAGAAATTGTCGTCTTGCCCAAGGCCAAACTGGAGAAGATCAGGATCAATCTGAGAGGTGCCTGGATGATTGGAAGTCCTGTTAACCATGTCACTCAGCAGTAGTAAGAAACCTTTGGTCAGGTCAGTAGAATACTGTTTTATCAGGTTAGACTCAACGTTGTCCTCCCAACGATTATGCTGCAGTGTCTTGTTTTCAGGCGGTTCATTAGCGATCAAATCTTCATATTGATCGTTTAAATGTTTCTTGATTGTGTATACTACGCGGCGGAGTTGCCAAAGGTATTCATATTCATCACTTGTATCATCGTTTCTATCCGCCAAAAAATGCACCTTGGACTCTGTAAAAAAAGGAATATAGGACCACAGGTCAGTACCAAGGGTTGCATCGTCAATAAGCAGGTCGCTTTCTTTCAGCGAACCTTCTTTGATTTTCTCTCTGATTTCGTTATCGTCACAGCCGCAGCGTGCAATGAGATAATCAGCCATGCTGACGAGCATGAGCTTTCTCTGATAATAATTGAGATCATGCTCCCAAATGATACGGTCTTCGTCATTGTCAGGTTCGTTCACCTGAAGTTCAGCAACCTCATGACCGAGTTCATCGATATACTGGGCAGGATCATCATACGTATCGCGTTCCAGCAAAGCATCAATCATTTCCTGAAACATTTCTTGAAACGACGTGGAAAGAACGCGGTCGACATCTTCGGGAGAAAAATACGGATTCTCTAAAGAAAAGTCATCGTCATCATCAAAATACTGCTCCTCGAATTCCTGCGAAGTTGCCGATTTCTGTTTGTCGGCTTCCGCTTTTTTCTTACGAAATTCATTTAGATCAAGAATATTGTCAGCCATGTTTTTACTCACTTTCCCAAGAATGTTGGATCATTATAGCACAGTTCATTTCTTTGTCAATCAATGGGCCGGTTTGACAATTTAAAGGCTGGCCGTTATAATTGAAACATCCATAAACAGGCGGCTGAGAGAGCCGCTTTTTTATGGATGATGAAAAGCAATGGTTCTCTTTAAAGGCATTATCTGTGCTGGTCAATACCAATTACAATAGATGAGACAGTCATCGTTTCCGGATCAATTGTGTAAATGCAGTAAATATGCTCATATTTCCCATAATCGTCTGTTGTTCCTGCAGGGTAGGGCGATGTGGGGGCAAGTAGCGTTATGGTGATACTGCCGCTGTCAACATTGAGCAGCCCTCTGGGCGGCAGTGCGGTCATTTTGCCACTGCTGTTGCGATAATATGATGAGCAGTAAAGTATCTGCATTTCATCTGACTGTTCACCTGTCTGTTCATCATTCAGCTGTTCGGTATAGCTGGATGGATAATGATCAAGAACCTTGTCCAGTGAATCACCAATACTGATTTCTCGCGGTCCGTCACTCAGATGAATACGTCCCTTTTCACGAACTTCAACCAGCTGAGCAGGGGTCAAATCTGAAACAGAGAACGGTTTGGTCTTATCAAAAGGAAGCGAACTGGTCTGAACATATTCTTCCGTTTCCTTTGGCGCTGGTTTTGAAAAAAACAGAAAAGAAAACACGGCACTGATGCCGATCAGACTAAAACAGCTTAGCGCAAAAAGCAGGTTGTTCAGCCTTTTGCGCCGTTTTTCGCGTTTTCGTTTCTGTTGTGTATTTCTGCGTCGGTCCGACATGATAACTCCTTTAATGACATATTTTAACTTTTGGCACCGTATCAATGGCAGATGCCAACTAACCAGCGCATGCGCTGGGCCATCTCCATTTATGATACTTTTTGCTTTATTAGACAACGATAATCGGCATTGTCTGTAAAACAGCGAAAGCGTGCCGGGATATTAAAGCTCAGGATGGTTCGTATTTGCAGTGGAATCTGACGGTACGGCTTTGTGAGCATGATTTATTATAGCATAAATGCAGGGTATTGTCACTTTTAAGAGAACAGTCAGAGCCATGCAGGTGATGCTTTGCCGGCTGTTCCGATGAAAAGCATCAGTTTGAATCAATAAACAGAACAGTTACTGTACATGTTTAAAGCGTCATTCAGCTTTGGACTGCTGAAAAGCATGATGGTAAAACCAAAGCGGTGCCTGCAATTTGTGAATTGAAACGTTCTTAACTGGATTAAAAAAACAATGGATATATCCGATACCGGCAGATAGGTAAGGAGAATGCATAGATGACAGCTTGGATTTCTGGGATCGGTACCGAAAAACTGCTGATTCTGTTGGTTGCAGCAGTTGGTTTACTGTTAATCTGTATGGTTTGCCTCATGTTGCTGCTGAACCGTCGGGCTAAGCGGGCAGAGGAAAAGAGCAGAAACACTGAGGCAGAAATGCAGCGGCAGATAGAGGCGTCGGCGGAGCAGTCGAAGTCTCAGGCAAAAGCAGTAAAAGCACAAATGGACTATATTATGGAATCCATGGATGATTCCATGCGAACCATGATTGGCCGTATTGAACAGGTGCAGCAGACACAGTCAGATACTATTGGCGGACAGCTGCGCGCGGTTCGTAAGAGCCTGGATGAACGGATAGAAAAGATCAGTGAAGAAAACCGCGAACAGATCAGTGAGCTGAAATCCTCTATGGAGGAGCAGCTTGGTGAAGCGGTTGACAAGCGTATCAGTGATTCGTTCTCCCAGGTCAGCGGACGGCTTGAACAGTTTTCACAGAGTCTGGGAGCGCTGGAGTCTCTTGCCGGTACAGTGGATGAATTCAATAAAATGCTGGGCGGAACAACACCGCTCGGGCTGTATGGCGAGGCACAGCTTGGAAATCTGCTTGCAGAAATGCTGGCACCTCAGCAGTATGCCCAGCATGCACAGGTGCATCCGGATAAGGCATATACTGCAGATTATGCGGTTGTCATGCCAGGACAGGACAGTGGACGGACAGTCTATCTGCCGATAGATGCCAGCCTGCCGACCAGAGAATATCAGGAACTGAGAAATGCCATGGAACATGGTGTGCGGGCAGAGATTGACAGTGCCAGAGAACTGCTCGAATCATCTGTCCGGATGCATGCCAGACGCATTTCAGAGCAGATCATTGCTCCACCTTATACGACAGATTATGGCATACTGTTCCTGCAAAGTGAGGGACTGTATGCTGAACTTCTGCGAATGAATGGACTGGCAGAACGCATTCAGAGGGAGAGCCATATTGTTCTTGCGGGTCCTGCAACACTTGCGGCATTGCTGTCAGGTCTTCAGGTAGGATTCCGGTCTCTTGCAATTGAGCAGAGAACGGATGAAATCATTGGACTTCTGAGCGCAGTGCGTAGTGATATTGCACGTTATGCCGGGTCACTGGATCGAACACAGAAGCGCCTGCATCAGGCAAGTCAGGAAATAGACCGCGCACAGCGCCAGGGCGAAGCGATTGCCAAACGTCTCTCAGATATCGGCGAGCTGCCACAGGGAGACAGACGACAACTGTCTGCCGGAAAACCATTATTCGTGGAAGATGACGATGAGGATGCCTGGGACTGACCGGGTTGATTTTGAGGGTATTCTGTCAGTTTTTTTGAGGTATACTGGTGCTGACTGAATGGAGGAGTACTTATGGGAAAGGTTATTGGCATTGATCTGGGCACAACGAACAGCTGTGTCTCAGTTATGGAAAATGGTGATCCGGTCATTATCCCAAATTCAGAGGGTGGCCGTACAACACCTTCGGTCGTTGGCTTTGCCAAGGACGGCGAACGGATTGTGGGAGAAGCGGCCAGACGTCAGCAGGCAGTTAATTCAGAACGGACAATTCTGTCTATCAAGCGTGATATGGGATCGGACCGCCGTATCAAGATAGACGGAAAAGCATATACACCACAGGAAATATCTGCCATGATCCTGCAGAAGCTGCGCAGGGATGCGGAGGCATATCTGGGGGAAAAGATTGACCGCGCTGTTATTACGGTGCCGGCATATTTCACGGATGCACAGCGCCAGGCGACAAAGGATGCAGGACGTATCGCCGGACTTGAAGTACTTCGGATCATCAATGAACCGACTGCAGCTGCTTTTGCATATGGACTGGATCATGCCCAGTCACAGAAAATTCTGGTATATGATCTTGGCGGAGGCACATTTGATGTCAGCCTGATCGAAATCGGAGACGGTGTCATTGAGGTGCTTGCAACAAGCGGAGACAATCATCTAGGCGGCGATGACTTTGATGAGCGTATTGTTGAATATGTGGTATCTGAATACAGACGTACGGAAAAAGTGGATCTGAGAAAAGATACTGCCGCTTTGCTCCGGGTTCGTGAAGCTGCTGAAAAAGCGAAACGGGAACTTTCCACACAGATGAAGACAGACATTGTCCTGCCGTTCCTCATACAGGACCGCAGCGGTGTACATCATCTTGAGATGTCTATTACGAGAGCCAAATTTGACGAGCTTACGCACGATCTCGTTGAACGTACCTGTGGACCTGTCAATCAGGTGATGACGGATGCGGCACTCAGGATGAACGATCTGTCTCAGGTTCTGCTGGTTGGCGGCAGTACACGTATTCCGGCTGTGCAGGAAATGGTCCGCAGACTGACAGGAAAGATGCCTGCCAAGACACTGAATCCGGATGAATGCGTAGCAATGGGTGCTGCGCTGCAGGGAGAGAAGCTTTCTGCGGGTTCCGGTACAGGCATGACGGTTTCCTCAGCTGCCCAGAATGTGATACTGATGGATGTAACGCCGCCAACGCTTTCAATCGAAACCGTTGGCGGTATATCAACGAAAATTATAGACAGGAATACGACCATTCCGGCGCGTCACTCCCAGATCTTTACGACTGCAGCGCCATTCCAGACTTCTGTTGACATCAAGGTGCTCCAGGGTGAGCGGCACTTTGCCAGGGATAACAAGCTTCTGGGCAATTTCCGGCTCTCCGGGATCCGCAGGGCTATGGCGGGTGTTCCTCAGATTGAGGTAACTTTTGACATTGATGCAAACGGCATTGTCAAGGTGACAGCAAAGGATCTTGGTACGGGCAACCAGCAGGCGATAACGATCTCTTCAACGACGAATATGAGTGAGGAGGAGATCCGCCGGGCGATGGAGGATGCCAAACAGTACGAAGCCTGGGACAGGGAACGCAAGGAAGCAATGGAAGCGCGCAATGAGGCAGAAAGCCTGGTATTTGAAACCGAGCAGATGCTTTCTAAGGATAAAACCTGCGATAAGGAAACGCGCAAACAGATAAAGGAGCAGGTGACACAATTGCGCAAGGCTGTCGGCAAAACCAAACCGGACAGCATTACGAAAGAGCAGGCAGCAGAATTGTCACGTCTTTGTGATGCATTGAAAGCCTCAGCGGCGATGCTCCATCCGGAACCATGAAACATTCCGTCCTTCGGGACGGTTTTTTCAGATACCTGAAGCTATGATTTTTTCTGTGCAATGAAACGTTCCAAAGCTTTCCCGGCTGATTTGAACTGTATGCAGATGCCTGCTTTACGGTTCAGAGACGATGGAATTTGAAAGGGGACAAGACTGCTGTGCTGTATGATCGCGATATCCGGGAACCGTTGTTTGACTTTCTTGAGACGGTATATGGGAAAATCCGGATTCTTGAGGAAAAACGAACCGGCCGGGCAAGAGCAGACGTGGTGATGGTAACAGAAACAGCGCTGTACGGAATTGAAATCAAGAGCGATGCAGATACATATGCGAGGCTGGCGGGACAGGTTAAATGGTATGACCAGTATTATGATTTCAATATGGTAGCGATAGGTGTGTCCCATGTTCAGCATATTGAGGAACATGTGCCGGATTGGTGGGGCATTATAACGGTTGAGGAGACAAAAGAAGGCCCCGATTTTTATCTTGCACGCCGTGCCAAACCCAATCCGAAGGTGAATGCTGTACGCAAAATGAGTATCCTGTGGCGTCCTGAACTGGCAGATATTCAGGCAATGAATGAGATGCCGAAATACAGGGAAAAAAGCAAGGATTTTGTGGTTGCAAAGATACTGGAACGGATTCCGGCAGATATTCTGGCACGTCAGATCAGCAGTGTGCTTTTTGAACGGGACTATACGGAGATTGCGGAGACGATCAGGAATTACCGGATTGAACATGGAACGGGGAAAGCAGTGAAAAAGAAAAAACGGGGAAAGAGAAAATAAAAAAGGCGGAGACGTAATGTCTCCGCCTTCTGCTTGTCAGTTATCACTGCTGGAGGATGAAACTGGCATAAAGGGTGTGATTGCCTGGGCCAGCTTGGAGATTGGAATGGTCTGCAGGATGACATGACCGGGCCCTGTAACAGACGTATAGAAGAACCCTTCTCCGCCGAACAGCATGTTCTTGATTCCCTTGACATCCTGTATGTTCATGGTACAGGTGTCATCCATCATGGCAACATGACCGCTCGAAACCAGAATCTGCTCACCACTGGCAAGGTCGTATTCGATGGCAGACCCGTCGATTTCCAGGAAGGCAGTACCATTTCCGGTCAGTTTCTGCATGACGAAACCTTCGCCGGAAAACAGACCGGTCGAAAACTTTTTCTGCAGATAGACAGAAAGTTCGATGTCTCTTTCACTTGCAAGGAAAGCAGATTTCTGAATAATCACACCGTGCTCAGGTGTTACATGCACTGGACGGATGGAACCCGGAAAGCTCGAGGCAAAAGCAATGCTGCCGGGGCCGCCTTTGGCGGTGTAGATATTCTGGAACAGATGTTCTCCGGAAAACATTCTTCCGAAGAGCTTGCCGATTCCACCGCCGCTTGTTGTTTCCATCTGCATGTTTGGCGTCATCCAGCTCATTCCGCCTGATTCGGTGATCATGGATTCCTCACGGTCCAAATGACAGACAACGACAGGCAGCTGATCGCCCAGTATTTCGTATTGCATTGTGTGTCCTCCTCTATAATGACATGAGCATTCGGCATCCCCTGGTTTTTGATGCCTGATCCAGTGACAAAATGGTGCGGATTACCTGGAATGTGACGGGTAAAAATGATACGTATCTTTGGCTGCAGAAAGTATAGCACGTGCCGAATGATCCTACAAGGGGATTAAGGGAATGGGGGAATACGCACACGAGTCAGTACCTTTTGCATTTTAACCTTGAAAGGGACAAGAAAACGCATAAACAAAAAAGAAGCAAGCTTAGCTTGCTTCAAGCACCTCCAATGGGAATCGAACCCATGATTTTGCCTTGAGAGGGCAACGTCTTAACCGCTTGACCATGGAGGCAAAAGTGGCTGGGGAACTAGGATTCGAACCTAGACAATACGAGTCAGAGTCGTAGGTGCTGCCATTACACAATTCCCCAATGGCTGAGTACACGATAAACCGCTGAAAAAAAGAAGCAAGCCTGACTTGCTAAAGCACCTCCAATGGGAATCGAACCCATGATTTTGCCTTGAGAGGGCAACGTCTTAACCGCTTGACCATGGAGGCAGAAAAAATGGCTGGGGAACTAGGATTCGAACCTAGACAATACGAGTCAGAGTCGTAGGTG
>JAFUHD010000255.1 GCA_017469025.1 Clostridia bacterium | reverse complement strand
TTCAGGCGCTCGGCAGCAAGGGATTTGAACTGCCCAATGTTCCTGAAACACGCAGTGATTTTCTCAGATACTGGCGCAGGTAAACTCCGAGAAGGTTGCCGGGATGCCAGAAAGCCGGCAATCGCAGGGAAGGATCAGAAATGTCTGAAAAAAGAAAACCGACGATAAACAGCGAAAAAAAATTTTTAGTTCCACGGACCTATATTGCAATTGACATGAAAAGCTTCTATGCATCTGTTGAATGCGTTGCCCGTGGTCTGGATCCCCTGCGCGCCAATCTGCTGGTTGCAGATGAATCCCGTTCCGATCAGACAATCTGCCTCGCAGTCTCCCCAAATCTGAAAGCAAAGGGAGTCCCGGGCCGGCCACGTCTTTTTGAAGCGAAGCAGGCAATCCGTGCCTACGAGCTTTCCAATCATGTCAAGGTCGATTATCTCATTGCTGTACCGCGAATGGCTGAATATGAACGGGTTTCTGCAAAAATCTATGCCGTATATCTCCGATACGCTGCACCTGAAGACATTCATGTTTATTCCATCGACGAATGCTTTATCGACTGTACACCCTATCTGCATCTGTACGAAGCAGAGGCAGAACAGACCGGTACTGAACCTGCACACGTCATGGCAATGACCATGATCCGGGATGTCCTTCGTGAAACCGGTATTACGGCAACTGTTGGCATTGGCACCAATCTCTATCTGGCAAAAGTAGCCATGGACATTGTTGCCAAGAAGTCCGCACCGGACAGGGACGGCGTCCGGATCGCTGAGCTCAATGAAGACAGTTATAAGTTTCTCCTGTGGGATCACCGCCCCCTGACCGACTTTTGGCAGATCGGTGCCGGAAAAGCCAACCGCCTTCTGAAGGGATGCATGTTTACGATGGGAGATATTGCCCGGCGGAGTCTCACCGATCAGGAATGGTTTTACAAAAATTTCGGCATTGATGCCGAAATTCTCATTGACCATGCCTGGGGTATAGAGCCTGTCACAATGTATGACATCAAACACTATCATTCTGACAGCCGCAGTCTCTCAAACGGTCAGGTCCTCCCCCGCCCCTATTCATATGCAGAAGCACGCCTTGTCTTTACAGAAATGATTGATGGCCTGTGCACGGATCTCTTTTCGAAAAGTCTCGCCTCCAGGTCGTTCACCTGGTGGACCGGTTATGACTACAAATCGCTTGACGTCTGCCCTCAGTACAGTGGAAGGCTTGCAATTGACTTTTATGGCCGGCTGCATCCGTATCACAGCAATGGAACTGTGCGACTTCATGACAGGACCAACGCTGTGTCCAGCGTAACCGCAGCAGTCCTTGAGCAGTTCGACCACACTGTGCACCACAAACTGCTCTTCCGCCGTCTCGGCATATGTGCCAATGAAACCGTGCCCTTTCTTGGCGAGTACCAGTTTAATCTCTTTGATGATTATTCACGCCAGGAAAAAGAACAGAATCTGCAAAAAGCCATGCGCACTGTCCGGCAGCGTTTCGGCACTAATGCCATTTTCCGCGGACTGAATCTTGAACAGGGGGCTACGGCACTGGAACGCAACAGACAGATTGGCGGACACCGGGCTTAAAATACATCCGCTGCTCCGGCATTTCAGCGCTTAAAGCCCGGCGCGCAGCGGCGCCAGTAGTCTGTTTTTCATTTCTTTTCTGAGGAGGAAACCGCATGATCGGTGAAATGAAAATGCCGAATGACTTTCCATACCGGAAAGAATACGCCTGCGGCCGTCCGGAGCTGACATACCGCCACCCTGGTATGGATACATCACATCGGGCAAAAATCTTCGCTCCATTTGATGCGCTCAGCGGCTTTGACGACGCAATTGCCTCCAAAACCATACTCTATGAAAGTCAACGTGAGCTGGATGAAGAAGCGCAGGTATGTCTGAATCAGCAGTTGTCCACACTCCACCGTATGACATTTACTTCTTCCATGGCCAGAGCTTGCCGCATACGCATCAAAGTCTGGTATTACACGCCCTGCAGCGATCCACACAGCAGTGCATATGGAAGAAAAGGCCTGTATGAGACCGTCATGGGGTATTGCAGGAATGTCGACCCGGTCAATCAGACCATTACGGTTAATGAACAGACCATTCCATTTGGCTTTCTGCTCAAAATAGAATGCCTTCAGGACATCTCCTGATACCGGAGAAATCCATGTCCCGCCCAGATAATCCGCAGCCGGTTTTTCAACAGCCTTCTTTTTGGATTTCTCAGGCTGCTCCGGTTCGAGACAGTTCAGCCAGGTATTCCAATATCATCTGTAAAGACAGAGATGATATTGGAATACCTGGCTGTCTTTTTCGGATCTCCAGATCTGAGCGCCTCCAGCACAGACGTCTATCTTCATGTTTTCTCAGCTGCCAGCGCCTCATCAGACTTTTGCCTATAAACAGACACTGCCCTGAGCACCTCAAATGCGGTACCCAGGGCATATATCCGGGATTCGGCACCAAACAGGCTTAAAGCAGAAATCGCATTCTCTATCTGAGCAAAGCCTTTATCCGGCTGCGAAGGACACCGGGATCTGAAAGGTCTTTGATATCAATCACATCAATGCCAAGTTCAATTGCCCGATGGCGCATTGGAGAACGTCCGTATTCTGCTGTAACAATAGCTGCCTGCGCCATCTGTCCGCCGAACCGGTCCCGCAGAATTGCCAGTTCATTGAGTGCCTCCGTTTTTACATCACAGGTCTTGCAGGAAATGAAAAAGGAACGGATTCCTGCAGAAGCCATGACATCCAGCTCATTTGTTACGCTGTCCCTGTCCGGCTTGTCACCGAGCCAGTCCACAACGGCACTGGTTCGTACATCCGTAAACAGGCCGGAGTCCAGACAGGCCTTGTAGATATAAAGTTCCAGGACACTGCCAACATCCCGCAGCCATGTCCGGATCTGTGCATCTGCAAAATCAAACTGCACAGTATCCTCAAGAATGGACAGATTCCGGATCATCTGCAACTGTTCGAGCTCCTCAAGCAGTGTTTCCGGTACACTGATCCGTCCGCCATGTTCCCCTTTCACCGTACGCCCGCCTTCCGCATGCAGCGGCTGGCTTTCCTTTTGTGAAACGCGCTGGATATACGTAATGGCCTTCGGCCACTCACGCCGGTGGCGCAGATACAGTTCAAAAAAAGGATCAAAAACAGGAAGATACCCGGCCAGTATGGCATTGTCCACCCTGCCCTGCCGCATGCTGCCCCCGGCCATCAGGAAACAATCCTCCACACTGAGCTGCACCGTACAGGGCACATTCTCGGCAAAAGCAGCATTTCGGATGTTGTAAAAGCGGTTCCGCTTGCGGGAATACGTGAATACAGGTATGTCATGCTCTGCGCTGAGCAGACCGCCTGCAAACAGCGCAGCGTCCGTACCGCCTGCAATATCCATTGCACAGTCCGGATAACGTTCAATGACCTGCTGCAGCTTTCTCACAACAGCGTTTGTATCAAGCAGGCTCGCACCAATAAATATGCATTCATGAAAGATACCGCGATGCTTGAAGTACTCCCGCAGCCGGTTATGCAGCGGAATGTTTGCTGCAATATCCGGAGGACAGATAAAAACCGTTCTTTCCGGACGGAACATCTCAGTTCCCAGCACATTCTCAATCGGTCTGTCATCATACAGTTCAATCAGTGTTTTCATCATTCACACCTCAGATAAGGATTCCCGGTCTCCCGGCCATGCTGTTTTCCGTTCTTCATACAGCATGGCTGCACAGGATAAAAGTCTGATCAGTTGTCTACTGTTATACAGTCCTGCAGAATATAGTGAAAAGATGGAAAAGAATAATCTTCATTCTCAGCAAATCCCTTTGACAGATCTATCGTATCATCCAGATCATCCGGATTCACACCGGTATAATTTCCCTTGAAGACTGTAATCTGTCCCTTACGCAGCGCATCCACCGTACGTTCGATGCGCTCGTGCGTTCCATCGGGAGCAATATGTGCATTCAGTTCCAGCATCTCAACCCAGTTTTTTGAAAAGCCGGCACTCATATCGCGTCCATGCTGATATGCATCCACTGTTTTTTCAATGGAATCCCCCATCATCACAGCCTCTACTGCGCCAAGAATATATGGTGTCCAGTTGACACGTGCTGAAATCAGGCTTGTTGTCGGCGCCACATCCAGCATGCTCTGATGGTTTCCAATATGATATACCATATGATCTTTAGCCGCCTCCTCACAGGCAGCTGCCGGTCCAAACGTATGTGCCTGCTGGGCTATGACTATACATCCCTCATCGATCAGCGCTTTCGCACAGGCCTTTTCCCTGACAAAGCTGCTCCAGGAATAGGCATATCGCACATGCATCAGCGCTTCCGGGACAATCGAACGAACCCCCAGTATAAATGCCGTAAAGCTGGAGACAACATCCGCATCAGGATAGTTTCCGACAAATCCGACAACCGCCTGATCTGTTGAAAGGACATGTGAATCGATCATCTCCCTCAGCTTTATCCCGGCAACCACACCATTCACATACTGATACTGATAGGTTTCTCCATTGAATGTGTGATAGTTTTCCGGAAAAGCAGCCGGATCCGTTTTTTCAAAGGACACCTGGCAGAACTGTACATCCGGATGTTCTGCCGCAATTTCGCGAAACAGCGGACTGCATCCGTTCGTAAAGATAATCCTGCAGCCTTTGTCCAAGAGGTCCCTGAGCGGCTCACTGGTTTCGCTTTCAAGAACATTCCGGTATGAAAAAACCTCAATTCCATCCGGATATTTGTTTTTCAGCATCTGCTCTGCAAGTGCGAAATTGTACGTATATGGCGTGCTTTCATCATTTTCATAGATAAAACCGACCTGCAGCGTTCCACTGAAAGGGCTCCTAAATACATTCAGCAGCGCACCAAAGACCAGGATCATGACAAACGCAGTCAGTGCGGTTGCTATATATACGCGTTTCATCGTGCTCCCTCCCGGATTAACCGTGACCGGATACCGTATTGGCCGGTCCTTTATTCTGTTTTCTCATTGTCTGTATGAGCCGGATACAGTTTGTTCAGGTCTATCTCTCCATCATCAATCAGCTTAAGCAGAATATCCACAATCTGTGGATCAAACTGCGTACCGCGGCCGTTGCGCATTTCATTGAGTACATACCCAAAGTCCATCTGTTTCCGGTAAACACGGTTGGCAGTCATGGCATCAAAGGCATCCGCAACACCGATGATCCTCCCGTACAGCGGAATTTCCTCGCCTTTCAGTCCTTTGGGATAGCCTTTTCCATCATACCGCTCATGATGATACATGGCACCTTCCACAACATGATCGATCAGTGTAAATCCTTTCAGTATATTTGCGCCACGCATCACATGGCTCTTCATAACAGCATACTCTTCATCGGTCAGTCTGGAAGGCTTGTTTAGTATGACATCAGGAATACCAATCTTGCCTATATCATGAAGCCTTGCAGCACTCTCAAGATTTTTGCATTCCTGTTCGCTCAAACCGAGTTTATGGCCGATCTTCTCCGAATAGATGGAAACACGCAGGGAATGCTGGCTTGTCCGGACATCTTTGGCATCAACTGTGTTGGCAATTGCCAGAATCGTCTGATTGCCCATTGCCAGTTGTCTGTTTTTCTCGTCTATTTCACGTTTGTTTCGCCATTTCGTAAAAAAGTAAGTAATCCAGAGCACGGTCAGCATGGCAACCACTATTATATATATGACAAACCAATTATTGTCATTGATTTTCTGTGCTTTAACAATCCGGTACTGGCGTTCCTCCAGTATATTCTCCCTGTTGCCGTCGAAAACAGCAAGATGCAGTGTATACTCACCGCTCGGAAGATTGGTATAAACAATGGAATTCAGTTCGCTTTGCGTTACAAAAGACCAATTCGTATCAAATCCATCCAGCTTATAACCGACGTCCGGATCCTGAATGGTAAAATTGATGATCTCAGGGTACAGTTCAATTCTCGCCGTATCCCGGCTCAGTTGAATGGTAGAACCGTAATCAAGCTGCTGCAGATTGCCGTCAAGCCGCACGGAACGGATGGACATGCGGTACGTTGCCGTACCAGATGCATATGTATCGGTATCTACAACAAAAACACCCGTATCACACGCCAGAAAAAGATCACCATTGCCATCCGAATAGGTCCAGGAGTTTGCCGTGATTGCACTGTTCAGACCACGCTTTGCATCCAGCAGGTCGTAAATCAGTGCATCTTCACTGTCCACCAGTGAATCCCTGTCTACGACATAGATACCGGCACTGCTCATAACAAAAAGCGTGTCCGGGTCCTTTACCCAGATATCATAGTTGTTAAAGTATGGAAAGCGGTCCAGCAGACGGATCTGGTCCTGTCCATCCATATAGCAAAGGCCGTTGCTTGTTACAACAAAAACGCCGTCCGTCTTGGGATCCGGAATCATCCGTAGAATCACACCGGAACTGAGTCCGTCAGCACGGGTAATCATTCGCATAACCCGGCCGTCCTCTATTACCGCGATACCGTCGCCGTCTGTGCCTGCGAAGATGCGTCCATCAGTCCGCTCGACCAGCGTCAGGATCATGGAATTGATGAGGCCATCTGAGTAACGGATGGTCTTCTGAATCTCATGATCCCTGATAAAGGAAATGCCCATATCGCCGGCGGCAGCAATTGTCCCGTCCCTGAGCTGTGTCACAAGACGTGCACGGTTGCCAAAGCTGCCTTTGGCGCTGTTATACAAATGCTGGGTATTATCCGGTTCAACTTCAATCAGACCATTGCCATATGTACAGATCCACAGATTTCCTTCATCATCTGCATCCAGGCAGCGGATTCGCACACCTTCAAACTGCTTTGTCAGGTCATTGGCAATCTGCTTGCGGCATGTGCTGTCAACCACATCAAGGCCTTTATCCGTGCCGATATAAAGATTTCCATTCCAGTATTCAACCGTATTAACGACACGGTTTTCCATACCAATCGTACTGTAAATATCCTTGAAGGATGATGGCGCCATCCGCAGCAGTCCAAGGCGCGAAGATGTAAACCAGAAATTGCCCTGATAGTCGACCAGCATATGGTCTATGGAGTTGTTAAATGCATTCGTATTAATCAGGTCAAACTGATGTGCCTGGTTCATAAAACCGACACCATTATCAGATGTGATAAACAGAATGCCGTCATCCAGGTATTCAAGGTCATTTATGCCGGACAAGCCCTCACAGGTTACCTCTCCGATCCGCTCAAATCCGCCAGAGCTGATATCATACCGGTAAATATGATTGGCAGATGTTCCGGCAAGGAGCATCCCCTCTGCGTCAAAAATGCAGCAGTTGAACTGTTCATTTCCTTCTACCAGACGACAGGAGCTCTGTATCTGACCATGACTCAGCAGGAAGAGACGGCCGTTTGAGGCAATTGCCGCAACATGACCATTTTCATCCGCACATGAATTGTCCGAAAAATTGATCTCTGACAGCGTGTTTACTTTCTTAAGCCCGCTGTTCAGCGTCAAAATCTGCATGCTGCCGGTCGTACCGATATAATAGTAATCGTCCGATCCCTTGATAATTGAACGGACGGAATTGGAGGGCAGTCCACCGTCCTGGTCCAGAACATTAACTACATTTTCATTGATAACAATGGAAAGACCATTATCATTGGTACCAATCCAAAGCCGCCCTTCTTCGTCCACAAACAGGCAGTTTACATTCCGGATGGAATCATATCCATTCATCCAGCGAAACTCCGTACCGTTATAACGGTAAAGACCGGCATAGGTTCCAATCCAGATAATGCCGTCCTGGGTTTCCTCTATATCGTTCGCCTCACCGCACGGAAGCCCGTTACTGCTGCTGTATATCGTCTGTACATAATCATTATAATCAATAATTTCAGGGACTTCTGCCTCCGCTTTTGCCGTCCCGATGCATATGGCAAGGATTCCGCCTCCAAGGCAGCATGCAAGAACCCAGCCAACCATTTTTATCAGTTCAGGATGGGCCACTTCCTCCTCAAGATTTTCAACTGACTGCTCATCCATTTCGCTGCCATTATAGCCGCGAATCCTGCGAACCAGACAGATCAATGCATAGAGACAAAGCAGTGTAATCGACTTGTCTGGAAAATCAATATACAGTTCACCTAAGAAACAGGCTACTTCAGTATGTAGATGATGCTCCTTGAAAAAATCAATGACACCGTCTCCCCACTGGTTCCCTGTGTACCCATTCGCAAAATAGAGATTCAGGATGAATGAGATAATCACAGAGGCCACTGTAACCACGGATGCTGTAGTCAACGCCTCGAACCAATTATTCAGTTTCTTTTTTCTTGCTGCCATGCCGACTATAATGCCAGTCGCCATACTTGTCAGCGCATAAAATGCTGATAGATGGTTTATCATCCCGTATATCAGATTTGCAGTTAGCCCCACGATGCAGCCGCAGACTGGTCCGCCAACATACGCACACAGAACTGTGCCAAATGAATCCATCCACAAAAATATCCCAGTATGATCCGCCAGCCATCTGCCGCCAATATTCAGGAGGATACATGCAGCAGTGAACAGACAGATCAGCAGCGTACTCCATTTTTTCATCTTAACCCTGCTTTCCAGTACATCCGTTTACAGTCCCAGACACAGCGCATATGTCTCATATTCATCGAACCACTTCTGATATTGTCCATTTTCCAGAACCTCATCAATAACACCATTAATGAAATACATTAGCGGAAGATCACCCTTTTTGCCCGCAATCCTGTCTCCCATAAACAGCTTGTCAAGAGATAAACTGATTCCGGGGACAACCATAAGTCCACAATCCGGATTATTGGCAATATACCCGTCCACATTTTCAAAATCAACAACAGCTGCATCTGCACGCCCATCCAAAAGCGCCTGATACACCTCTGTAATTGTTGACAGACGGCGGAATTCCTCATAATCCGTAATACGCTCCGCCGCAAGTGCTTCCTGCAGCGATCCACTCTGTGCGACGATTTTCCGGACTGCCAGATCTTCAAGCGCCATTATTGTTTCGGCATCTTCCGTTCGGATAACAATACAGCCGCCCGTTGTTTCCTGGGAAAAATAATATCCTTTGGACAATTCCACCTGGCTGGCACGTGCGGGTGTAAATGCCAGACCGGAAATCGCCAGATCGCATTCCCCCTCAGCAACCGCATACAGCACCTCGGTAAAATCCATCGGAACAACCTCAAGTTCAACCCCCATCCGGACAGCAATCAGCTTTGCAAGTTCCATATCTGAACCGACATACTGCGCCTGACCGGTTAGCGAAGGATCTATAAACTCCTGAGGTGCATAATAAGGTTCTGTTGCAACGCGAAGCACCCCCGCTGTCCGTATTCGTTCCAGACCGCCTTTCACATTTTCCGGGATTCCACCCGATATATCCATGGACTCATCCACGTAATTGTATTCATTTTCTACGTATATATTTTCTCCGTCAGCCACCGCACTGCAGACAAACATCACAATCATCAGGATCAGTACTGCCATCAGGCCCTTTCCTGCAGCGTTCTGTCCGTACATTTCAAGCGCTCCTTTTCTTCTGTAAAGACTGCAGCAGTCACGGGATAATGCATGCAGTCAGTTCTTTCATCAGCAAAATATATCGATTTTAATTATACCTTCAATTATCAAAAATATCAAATCCTGATGTATATTTTTCACAATCGCCGAAGCGACGATTGAAGTGGACTGTTCCTTTGAACCCTGCAGAAAACCTCTTTCACCAAAAAAAGTCCGGATTTGACCGGACAGGAAATGAACTCATCCAAGCGCAACGTCAAGTGCCATCATTATTGTAAAGCCCGCGGCAAAAGCGATGACACCAACATTTGAATGTTCTCCTTCTGACATTTCAGGAATCAGTTCCTCAACAACAACATACATCATGGCACCTGCGGCAAAGCTCAGAAAGTACGGCATTGCAGGCACAATACGTGCTGCCGCAAGAATGGTCAGAAAAGCGCCTGCCGGTTCTACTGCACCAGACAGAACGCCGTCAAGGAACGCACCTGTCCTGCTTTTTCCCTGTGCATGAAGCGGCATTGAAATAATCGCACCTTCAGGGAAATTCTGAATGGCAATGCCCAGTGCAAGCGCCATTGCTCCACCTGCTGTGATCTCCGCCGAACCCGTCGCCAGGCCTGCATAGACAACACCAACTGCCATTCCCTCCGGTATGTTGTGAAGTGTCACTGCCAGCACCATCATGGTTGTACGTGCCAAACGGCTTTTGGGCCCCTCCGCCTTTTCAGCATTCATATGCAGATGCGGTATTATGGTATCCAGAAGCAGAAGGAACAGAATCCCAAGCCAGAATCCGGCTGCTGCAGGTATAAAAGCCATTGCCCCCATACCAGAGACCTGCTCCATTGCAGGAATGAGCAGACTCCAAATGGAAGCCGCAACCATTACACCAGATGCAA
Source organism: Clostridia bacterium (assembly GCA_017469025.1). Taxonomy (GTDB): domain Bacteria; phylum Bacillota; class Clostridia; order Christensenellales; family Aristaeellaceae; genus Ventricola. The sequence continues at coordinate 3,296 of JAFUHD010000255.1, read as the reverse complement.
ATCCCGTCAGCGCACGCTGAACTGTTCTGTCAAGTTCACGTCTCATAAAAAACACACATCCGGATCCGGCTGCAGTTCCTATAAACGGAATCAGCAGTCCCGGCAGCATCTGAGCAAAATTAGACACGTTTCTCACCTCACAGTTTTCATTTCAGTATCATCCGCCTATCTGTCCTATGACAGTAATGGAATCCTCCACCTGCATTCAGACAGACGAAATTATAGTGTTAGCGTTCTCTAACATTATAATTCGCTGCTGTCCTGCTTGTCAATCCTTCCCTGTCCGCAGTGCATATATCCGGTTATGCTGAACATCATTTATAGCATTTTCCCGATTACAGCCCCGACAACTTCCGAATGCACATATGATTCCCGGTTGAATCACACAAAACACATGAATATTCTTTTTCCAAGCATACTGCCGATTTAAAAAATCGTTTCCCTATGATTGAAAATATTTTTTCTCAAACTTCCTTGACACGAAATTATATTTGCATATAATGGAACCTGTCAGACAGATCCGGTTTGGAACTGACAAATATAAAATTTGACAACTTTCACATGTTTTCGGAAGGCATCTAAACGCACCGGTACAAAGCCGGCAAGGCCAGGCTGTCATGCCAACAGACCAGATGCATGTTTATTTGAGGTGATACTATGCAGGAAAATTTAGCCGAACTGATTGGAAGGCGCATTCATGACCAGCGGGAAGAGAAGAACATTTCTACAGTTGATCTTGCCCGTCAGCTGGGTACATCCCGCCCGACAATTGTGAACTGGGAATCCGGCAAGACCGTTCCGGATGTACGGAACGCAAGAGCCATGTGTGATCTTCTTGGACTGTCTCCATCTGATATGCTTGGATATGAAGGCAGCGAAAGCAATGATACAAACCGGCCATCCTTTACAAAGGAAGAGGCAAATCTGATCAAGTACTATCACAAGCTCGAGCCTGCAAACCGCCGGACAGTCAATAAAATGATCCTGTCACTTGTAGAGGAACAGGATGCGCGCCGCTTTGAGAGTTTCAAGAATGACTACATCCTGATCATTGACGATCCGACACCGGCTGCAGCGGGCACAGGATGCGATTATTCTTATGAAGAACCAACCTATACATTTGTACGCCAGATTCCCGCCAACCGGGGCGCCGATCATCTGATCCACGTCTCAGGCCACAGCATGGAGCCTTTCTATCAGGACGGTGATATCGTCTATGTCCGTCGGACAAAGGAAATTGTCAAAGGACGGGATTACATCTGTGACACTGCAGACGGGCGGGTAATCAAGCGTGCGGGAGACAACTGTCTGTATTCTCTCAACCGTGACCTGCCCTTCCCCGATAAGTACGAGGATGACCATGTTACCGTTTTCGGTCAGGTTCTTGGCATCCTCAAGCCGGACGACCTTGTCCGTGACGAAGACTTTAACGATGTACAGACCGCCCATATGGATGATGTGCGCGCCTTCAAACGAAACCTTTATGCCATGGATTAACCAGCTTTGTACATAAAGCAGAAATTCCAGAAAGGCGGATATTCCGTCTTTTCAGGAAATGAACCGGTGTCTGCACCGGTCAGTCAAATAATGAACTATGCAAATGATACACGCTGTGTCATTATTAAGGAGAAAACATGCCAAAGAACAATACAGCTGCAGTTGAGGATATCGGCGAGGTCAAAAGTACAGCAAAGGGCAGCAAAAAGTCCTCCCGCAGGGAAGTCGAGGAAAGCACCTTTTCTGAGATGGATGCCAAAAAGAAAGCACTCAAAACAGCCCTTGTGGGCATAGAAAAACAGTTCGGCAAGGGCGCTGTAATCCGTATGGGTGACCGGCCTCACCAGTCAATTCCCGTCATTCCGACGGGCTGCATGGATATTGATATGTGCCTCGGTGTCGGCGGCCTCCCGCGCGGACGCGTGATCGAGATCTATGGACCGGAGTCCTCCGGTAAAACAACTGTCGCCCTTCAGACCATCGCTGAGGCACAGAAGCTTGGCGGTATCGCTGCTTTCATAGATGCTGAGCATGCACTTGATCCGATTTACGCCCGTCAGCTCGGTGTTCAGATAGATGATCTGTATGTCTCTCAACCCGACAACGGCGAACAGGCACTTGCGATCACCGAAGAGCTCCTGCGTTCCGGAGCCATTGACATTATCGTTATCGACTCCGTTGCAGCACTTGTACCACGGGCTGAAATAGACGGTGAAATGGGCGACTCCTTCGTAGGCCTTCAGGCCCGTCTGATGTCCCAGGCCCTCCGAAAGCTGACCGGTATCGTCAGCAAAGCCAATACTGTCTGCATTTTTATCAATCAGCTCCGTGAGAAAGTCGGCGTCTTATATGGCAATCCGGAAACAACGCCCGGCGGGCGTGCACTTAAGTTCTATGCATCCGTCCGGATTGACGTACGCAAAGGCGAACCCATCAAGGATGGATCCGAGGTCATCGGCAACCGGACAAAGATCAAGATTGTCAAGAACAAAGTAGCACCGCCTTTCCGCAACTGTGAAGTTGATATGCTGTTTGGTGAAGGCATTTCAAAAGACGGGTCGCTTCTCGATCGTGCAGTTGATTTTGATATCATCCATAAATCCGGCGCCTGGTTCTCCTATAACGGTGAGAAGATTGGACAGGGCCGTGACAATGCACGCCAGTATCTCAAGACACATCCTGATTTTCGTGAAGAACTGGACCGTCTTGTTCGTGACAAGCTGCGTGCCGATGCTGCACAGGACGAACCGAATGCACCGGAAGAACCGGAAACGGAAGACGAACTGATGCCGGATGATCTTGAGGACGAAGAGATGTCCGAAGCGGATCTGATCGGCTCTCTGCCCGAAATTGAATACACCTGATAATCAGCCGCTGTCGGCAATAGGTGTATCTGTGCTCATGTAATAATTTATGATTCTGGGGTCTAAAGGTCTTTGCAAAGAATTCCGAGAGGGATGGAAGCGATTTTAATGGCTTCCAACCTTCTCGGAGATAACACTGGTTTCATGTAGACAAAATGGGTCCGTTGCCTCATGATAAAGCAACATTTTGTCAATCCTCAAGTTGTTTACGAACAGTAAGATCGCATCAGAACATCAGCTATTATATGAAAAGGTACATACAGATGCTTTAAATGGATAGCATTGTCAGCCGGCGAATAGCTTCCAGTTCTGTGGAAAGACATTAAAGACAGCGAATTGTAAAATACACAGCTTTTATCGAAGTTCCTTCATTATTGCCACTTGTAGTTGTAAAAATGATTCAAAAACAGTGCATGTTGCGCTGAGTTATCCACA
>JAFUHD010000254.1 GCA_017469025.1 Clostridia bacterium | reverse complement strand
ATCAGACTGGGTAAAGTACTCCATAAAGCCTTTGCCCAGACAGGCGCGAAGGCCGTTGACATTCCAAGAAACAAACTTCATGACGGACAATCCTCTCTTTGGGTGGTTGTGGAATTGTGCAGCCTGCTTTTCACGACAGGCTCAGAGTACCAGATAATTTGCACTGTAAAAGATGAATCTTTGCCGCTATTCTAGCATATGGGAAGGATATTCTGCAATTCACCAAAGACGGGCAGCGGAAAAAGCGCTTGACTTTAATTGAAAGTTTTCTTACAATGATGCAGCTGTTTGAGACAGCATAACATTGAATAAATGGAAAGTCGGGTGCCGGAATGGGAATCAAGGTAGCTAAGTTTGGCGGCAGTTCGCTGGCGGATGCGGCGCAGTTTCGAAAAGTCAGAGACATTCTTCTGTCAGATAATGATCGCTGCATGGTCGTACCCAGTGCGCCGGGGAAACGCAATTTTACAGATGTGAAGATTACGGATATGCTGTATGCGTGTGCGAAACTTGCATCATCTGGGCAAAGCCTTGACGAACATCTTGGAAAGATCCGTGCAAGATATGAAGAGATTGCGCAGGAACTGGAAGTTGAATTTGATTTTGCGCCGGTTTTTGATGAGATCCGGAAAAATATTGAACTCGGAGCCGGTGAAGCTTATGCGGCCAGCCGTGGAGAATATCTGAATGGCATGCTTCTCGCTAAATATCTGGGATGGGCATTCCTGGATGCAAAGGATGTTATCTTCTTTGCGGGAGATGGACGGCTTGATGCGGATAAGACCCAGGCAGTCCTGTCAAAAGCACTTCGGGATCAGCGGAATATGGTTATTCCGGGCTTTTATGGCAGCGATGCAACAGGCAGCGTCAGGACGTTTTCAAGAGGCGGCAGTGATATTACCGGTGCACTGGTTGCACGGGCGGTTAATGCGGATGTCTATGAGAACTGGACGGATGTTTCCGGCTGCATGATGGCGGATCCGCGCATTGTACGCAATCCTGAGGTGATCCGGAGCATTACCTACCGGGAACTCCGGGAGCTTTCCTATATGGGTGCTAGTGTTCTGCATGAGGATGCACTGTTCCCGGTAAGGATAGCTGGTATTCCAACCAACATCCGCAATACAAACAATCCTGATGAACCAGGCACGTTTATCTGCTATGAGGCAGAAGACGATGAGACACGGTATCCGATTACGGGTATTGCGGGTCACAAGGATTTCGCAATCATCAATGTTGAAAAAACGATGATGAACTCGGAACTGGGCTTTGGACGCCGGGTGCTTCAGGCTGTGGAAGAGCAGGGAATATCCTTCGAACATATGCCGAGCGGCATTGATACCATGTGTGTGGTTGTACATGAGGATGCACTGATCGGAAAGAAAGAAAAACTGGTTGCACGTATTCACGAACTGTGTCAGCCGGATTCTGTTGAGATCCACTCAGGCCTTGCACTGATAGCGACTGTCGGCCGCGGCATGGTTCGCTCCAAAGGTGTTTCTGCCTGCCTGTTCAATGCACTGGCGAAAGCCGGTGTCAACATTCGCCTGATCGATCAGGGATCAAGCGAGTTGAATATCATTGTTGGTGTGGATAATCTGGACTTTGAAAACGCAGTTCGGGCGATTTATCGTGCCTTCGTTGTAAAGGAAAAGCTCTGGTAAGATATGTCAGAACAGAAAGAGGGCATGCAGTCATGCCCTCTTTTGGCTGTAATGCGCGGCATCACAGAAGCAGCCGGAATTCAGGGACACTGACCGACAGTGAATGATTTATTATGGTGTGCGGTATTCATCAGGAGAATGCCGCTATCCGGCGTATACAGAGTGCCCGGCCTTAAACATGCAGTGCGCAGGCCGATAGAAATCTGGATACAGGGAATGTACCGCAAAACAGACAGCCTCAAAATGACATGTTCCCTGCGGCAGGCAGGTTGGAAAAACGGAGGTAGAGATATGCAAACAAGGTATGGCAGAACCTTTCTGGTCCTGATGCTGCTGATTCTGAGTATTCCGGCAGCTGTATTGGCAAGCCCTGGCGGAACAGACGCCAATGGCGGGCATTACAATCATGAAACCGGGCTGTATCATTACCATCATGGATATCCGGAGCATCAGCATGAGAATGGTATATGCCCGTATACAGGCGAGAAGTGGGAACTGAAGATACCGGAAAAACCGGCCACGCTTGAGGAATGGGAAGCTGCAAAACATTCGGCGGATGAAAAGCCAGCCATTGACAATGAGACACCGGAAAATGATGACTGGAAAGTGGAAACGACATCCGTTCAGCCGTCTGCTGCAGATGAGGCGGAACGGCAGGGGACGAATCCGCTGCCGATAGCCGCTGCCGGCGGCGCAGCACTGCTGGGCGGTGCATATGCGGTAATGCATGGACGGAAAAAGAAGAAGGCTGAACCTGAAACGGGAGCGATTCCGCCTGAGGTCCCGGTATCTGATGGAGATGAGATAAAGCCTGATGCAGCAGCTGCGGATGAATCACGGGTGCAGACAGATGACGGGACGCCGGAGGCTGTGATTCCGGATGGAACGGTCATCGGAGATGACGGACTGCCGTGGGAAGCAGAGGCATATGCAAAAGCGAAGGCAAAAGCTGTTCAGCCTGGTATGGACCGTCCGGTTGCGACGAATTTCTCAGAGCCGAAATGGGGCAGAATCTACAGTTTCTGCGTAGATGCAGATGGTGAGGAGATCCATACACTGACCTGTGAACAGGCTTTTATCCAGATTACTGCGGCGGACAGAAACTGCCCGAAGATCGACTGTCCGATCTGCCATCCGGTCCGTCCGGATCTTGGATGGTATCAGGAATACCTGCGGCGCAGGGCGGCCCAAAGTGTCCAAAGCCCCGCGGCGGATGACCCGGGCAAACCATCTGCCAGGAATTGACGGCAGGAGATTCCCTGACTATAATGCTTATATGGAAGCCGGCCCGGCAAAAGAAGGGTGTGTGACGGGACGGTAGAGAGAACAGGGGAGGAATTAGGGTGAAACGGAATATTCTGATTGCGTCTTTCCTGATGCTGTGCCTGCTTTGCACGGCGGCAAGTGCTGACAAGGCGCGTTTTCTGTCATCTGACGGGAATTCAAGTTATCATGCTTCGCATCTGGCGGGACATGAGGGGTTGATTGACTGCCGGATTTCTGCCAATTATCTCAAGGTACGCACGGCTCCGAACGGAGCAAACGTGCTTGGACATGTTGAGCAGGCGGATACCATTGAGCTGATTGAAATCAGCGGTAAATGGGCCCAGATCAGGGTAACGTATTCTGCACCGACAAGTCCTGACTCCTGGAATGGTCTCCAGGGCTGGGTGGATGCAGATTATGTCGAGTGTCCATGCAGCTATCAGGATTATTATGAGACCTTTTCAGGGGACTATCCGGATGGTGTAATTGACGGTTCCGGCGTCAATGTCCGTGAACTGCCGGGTGCGAATACACGTACTTTGTTCACTGTCAGCCGGGGAACACAGGTTGTGGTCCTGGGCAGCTATCAGGCATCGGACGGTACATGGTATTACCGTATTCTGACCGGTGGCAAGACAGGTTTTGTACGGCAGGATCTGATTTCTTATACAGGGTCTTCCACACTGCCTATAGCAGAGGAAGGACTGCCCAATCAGGGCGGTATCGGTGCAAATCCGGGCATGCCGACCTACATTCCGAATGGCGCCATGCTGGGTGAACTCCTGCATGACAGTACAAATGTCCGGCAGAGTGCCGGCGGTACAGTCAGCGGACGCCTGCGCCGCGGAACCGTGGTTGCAATTCTCAGCAGTACAAACGACCGGGACGGCATTCAGTGGTACTATGTAAGTTACGGCAATGATCAGCGCGGTTATATTCGCGGTGATCTGGTTGAAATCACCGGAACGCCGACATACTATTCAACGCCTACACCAGCGCCGTATTATCCATATGCGACTGCAACACCGGTACCATACTATCCGTATGCGACTGCGACACCGGCGCCGTATTATCCATATGCGACTGCAACACCGGTACCATATTATCCGTTTGCGACCGCTACACCGGCAGTCTCGCAGTCCTATGGATCTGATTATAATACTGCCTATAATACATATGTACTCAGAAACTGGGCCGGTTCAGCGGACAGGACGCTGGTAAGGGACATTGACGGGGACGGTGTTCCGGAACTGTTTATCTGGGACAACGGCGGTGTACGTAATGTTGTCTATATCTATACGTTCAAAAACGGGTACGTGATACCGCTCAATACGGCGTTCACCATTGGCGGCGCAACACTTGCTGCAGGCCGTGACAAGGATACCAACGGCATAGGCGGTGGCGGGTTTGTTTACTTTACCAGCTATGGAATCGGTTTCCTGGCAGGCGGGGCGGATTCTGCATCTGATGAATCCTACAGTTATTATCTGAAGAGCGGCTATGCGCTTGTCAAAATCCGTAATCTGGTGATTCGCAGGAGCAGCTATGGGACGACCTACCTGCTTGACGGCAGGTCTGTCTCCCAGAGCGATGTCCAGCAGTTCCTTTCTGTATTTGTGGATTCCAACGAGATTTTGCAGTAATTGCAGGCAGGAAGCTCTGAAAAATCCGAATGATTCGCCTAAAATAGCATGGAATTTTCGGCTATTGCGGAAAAACAGAAAAAAACAGTGTACAAGGAATATGTTTCCATGTATAATACACCGGAATGTCCGGATGCTTGTCTAATTCGGACAGATGTACCCAAAGAAAGTGAGGAAAATAGACACATGAAGGGGAATATTCTGGTCGGCCAGTCTGGCGGACCGACCGCGGTAATCAATTCAAGCCTTGCAGGCGTTTTCAAGACCGCTATGGAGCGCGGCTATAATCAGGTGTATGGTATGCGTTATGGCATTCAGGGGTTCCTGGATGAGCAGTATATCTGTCTGTCTGACTATATCAAGAATGAGATGGACCTTGAACTGCTCAAGCGTACGCCGTCTGCATTCCTCGGCACCTGCCGTTACAAGCTGCCTGAGATTCATGAGGACAGAGCCATTTACGAGCGCATTTTCGAGCTTCTTGACAAGCTGGATATCGAAGTGTTTGTCTACATCGGCGGTAATGATTCCATGGATACCATCCGCAAGCTGTTTGATTACTCACTCCTGACCGGTGCCCGCCAGAAGTTTGTCGGCTGCCCCAAGACGATTGATAACGATCTTGCGATTACCGACCATACACCTGGATTTGGCAGCGCAGCAAAGTATATTGCCACCTCTACAAAAGAGGTTATTTATGATGCCAACGGCTTCTCCTACAAGAAGAAGAATGTGACGATCATTGAGATCATGGGCCGCAACGCCGGCTGGCTGACCGGTGCATCCGCTCTGTGCAAGGGTGAAGACTGCGATGGTCCTGACCTGATCTATCTGCCTGAGGTT
>JAFUHD010000253.1 GCA_017469025.1 Clostridia bacterium | reverse complement strand
GTGAACCGCAAGGATAGCCAGATCATCCTTATGTGCCTGATACAGTGCGTTGAAATGCGGCAGTTCCTGAATGCATGGCGTGCAGTAGGTTGCCCACAGATTGATGATCGTCACCTTGCCGCGTGTATCTGCCAGATGGAACGTGCTTCCATCCAGACACTGTACCGTGAAATCCGCAAGCTGCATGCCGGGTTCATTTCCTATCGGTGTGCTGCTTTCGAATGTATCCGCTGTCGTTCCGTCAGATACGTCTGCCGTCCCAGATAGAACCGTTTCTGTTTCTGCAGGTACTGGCTGTACTTTGGCAGCGGTTGTCTGCCGGTTCAGTGCCGGTTCAAGCAGATTATACCAAATGAGTGCAAAGCACAAAACTGCCAGCGCAATGCCCCATAATATACGGGTACGATTACGACGCTTCACTGCCGCATCCGGTGCATCTTCAGCACATCCGCCCTCAGGCGCACTCAGAATGACTTTGCCTGCACGGATACTGATGGCCTTCTGATGGCAGTGCGCCATACATTTGCCGCACTGAATACATTCATGGTCACCGATGTGGCGCACATCCATGCCACAGTTCTGTACGCAGGCACCACAGTGATTGCAGCGGTTGTGGTCCACATGGACACCAACCAGACAGAAACGGTTAAAAAGCCCATATATGGCACCAAGTGGACAGAGAAAACGGCAGAATGATCTGTAACAGAATACACACACCGTTCCGATAATAATCATGATGACAAATTTCCGTGTAAAGAGAATACCCAGCATGCCAAACATGGAATCATTGTTCGGACTGGACAGCAGTCCCATGGCGCCACCAAATGTTCCGCCAGGACAGATATACTTGCAGAACGCCGGAAGCGGCAGATTGTGCCTCAGCTGATACCCGATCGGTATCGCCAGAACAAAGACAAAGAGCACAATGTACTTGAGGTATGAAAGGACACATGTCACCCGGTTTTTGCGGATCTTTGGCGTCGGAATACGATGCAGAAGTTCCTGAACCAGGCCGAGCGGACAGAGCCACCCGCAGATCGTGCGGCCCAATGTAATTCCGAAAAGCAGAAGGATACCAATGACATACCATCCTGCACGATGACCAGAGGAAATGAGAGCATTCTGCAGCGATCCTAGCGGACAAGCACCAATCGCCCCAGGACAGGAATAACAGTTAAATCCGGGAACACAGGCAATTTTTGTCGGTCCCCTGTAGATTTCTCCTTCAATAAAACCTTTGAGATGTGCATTATACAGAAGCGCACTGTAAAGCTGCACCAGTCGTCTTGTTGTCGGACGCAGTGAACGTTTTTTCTTATTATCCAAGGCCAACACACTCCGTACAGATATTAATAGCTTTCACCAGAACCTCCCGGGCATTGCCGGTAACAGCCCCCAGGATGATCAGCAGAATTGCTGCGGCAAGTATCACACCTCTCACAAGCCATATTCTGCTTCCGTCTGCCTGTCCTTCAGGTCTCAATTTCGCGGTTGTTCCAGACTTGCCGTCCTTTGGTGCTGATTTGAGCAGATTTATCTGGCGCGTTCTGCTTTTGTCCTGCAAAACCTCCGATACAATCTGCACACCAAGTGCAATTGCAGTCCATGGCAGAATATGAACCAGAAGAGACATGAACATAGGTTCAAGTTCACCGTTCGGGAAATGCTCCCCATTCATCACATACAGAAAGACAGGTACCATACACAGGGCAAAAATGCCCCAGGCAGCCATCCTGATCCGCTTCTCCTTTACCATTTCCGTCTGAACATCCGGCGTGACCGGGGTACGCATTCTGAGCAGATCACGCATCCGTTCTGAATCCCTCACCGGTTTCCCGTCATTTTCATCCCGGATATTCAGAACCAGCCCAATGACCGTCACCAAAATACCTGCCAGCAGAACCGGCAGAATCGGTTTAAAGCGTTCGACTGCAATTTCACGTGTATAGATCCAGTCAAGCGGATGTCCGTTTGCAATACGCGCCGTTCCTTCCCTGAAAATCGTAATGGCAGCACCTGCCACAAGAACAGCAAAGAGCACACAGAGCAGTGTCTGTATCAATAATAATATTTTGCGCTTGTTCATAATCTGTCCTTTCTCTTCTTCCTTTCAGACAGGTTCTTCATCTGCAGTATCTTGTTTTCAAGATCGTCTACAAAACCCTTAGGTGTATCCGTACATGGCTCTCTGCTGCCGGCATGACGCCATAAAACAGCTTTATTTCCTGTCCGCCTCTTCCCGTTCAGGAATGAGTAATGGCTGGTGCAGTTTCATTTCGCACAGCCTGTTATGCATCTGATGTTTTTTTGCATCGCATTATACCGTATCTGAAAACCTTTTTCAATCAAACATGCAGGAACACAGTTTCCACTTCACACTGGTTTGTATGTTTCTTTACCACCGTGTTTTCTTCAGGCAAGTTTTCCGCCTGCTTTCATTATGCTCAGAAATGATGCTGGTTTCGTTTCCAAATTGGCTGGCAATCCCGAAAAGCACACTGCAAAACAGTATTGAGGAACTGCGCACCCTCAACAATTCAATGATCCCTGTTTTATGAATCCAGTGCCTTCATATGCCCAAATCAGTGAATCTACTGCACCTTCGATACTTTTTGACAGTTTGAATCATATTGCGCTATACTGCAGAAACCTGATAAATTGTGAATCAACCTTCTCTTCATTTTCAACCACCGCGTTCATTTGGAACCGTCATTGGTAAACAGTCGAAGGAGCACCATATGGCCAGAAATTCAACCAACCCCAACAAATCCATTTACTGGAAAGCCAGGGAGGAAGCCGGTCTCACCCGTGCCGCTGCCAGCGAAGCGCTGCAGTTTATTTCAGAAAGCCGGCTCGAAAAGATCGAAAGCGGCAGCACAGCGATTACACCTGAAGATGTACTTGTAATGGAAAAGACATACCGTAAGCCCGGTCTTTGCAATCACTATTGTGCAGAAGAATGCCCGATCGGACGTGAATCTGTGCCGCATATTGAAGTCAAGGATCTTTCAAAAATCGTCCTTGAAATGCTGGCAACGCTGAACGCACTGAACCGTCAGAAAGACCGCCTGATTGAAATCACCGAAGATGGTGTTATCAATGATGAGGAGCTTGGGGATTTTTTGGAAATTCAGGATAAACTCGAAAAGATTTCCATTGTGGCAAGTACCATGAGACTGTGGATTGACAATGCCGTTGCGAACGGGAACATTGACACTTTAAAAATCAACATGTTCCAATCTAATGATAATTTACAATCTTGATACTTCTTATCTTTTCATTTACAATAAACATTGCAAATAATCGCCGAAGGTGAGTTGATTATGGAAAAAAAACGTGCCCAATGGGGCAGTAAACTCGGTTTTATACTTGCTGCTGCAGGTTCAGCCGTTGGACTTGGGAACATCTGGAAATTTCCCGGTCGCGCCTATGAAGGCGGAGGCGGCACATTTCTGCTGATTTATATCTTCATTGTTCTGTTTCTTGGTTTTCCGCTTCTGCTGACAGAACTGTCCATAGGCAGAGCCAGTCAGTCCAACATTGTCGGAACGTTTAAACAACTTGGTCACAAGCGCGCATCCTGGATTGGCTGGATCGGTGTCCTGGGTGCATTCATAATCACCTGTTATTATAGTCATGTCGGTGGCTGGGTGCTGCGGTATGTCTTCGGATATGCCCTTGACGGACCGGCAATTTTCAGTGATTCCACCGGTTACTTTTTAAACATGCTCGGCAGTCATCCCGATGGAACTGTTTCCATTCCATGGGTTGCCCTCCTTTTCGCGGCCTGCTTTTTACTGCTGAATGCCGTTGTTATTATTAACGGCGTTGAAGGCGGTATTGAAAAGTTCAATAAAATCGGTATGCCGTCGCTGTTCGTCCTGCTGATCATACTTCTGATACGTTCCGTCACTTTGGAAGGTTCAGCCGCCGGCGTTTCATACATGCTCACACTGGACTGGAAAGCCTTTACATTTTCCACATTTTTGTCCGCTTTGGGACAGGCCTTTTACTCACTGTCCATCGGCATGGCAATTATGATTACATATGGATCCTACCTTTCCCAGGATGAGGATCTTATATCAAATACATCTGTTGTCTGCGTGATGGATACTCTGGTCGCTGTTCTGGCAGGTTTTATTATTGTGCCTGCCGTATTTGCCACCCTTGGAAATGAACATGTAGGCAAGGGCGGCAGCTTTGCCTTCATCTCACTGGCAAAAGTGTTTGAGCAGATGCCAGGCGGCCGCTTCTTCGGCATCCTCTTCTATCTTCTCCTTCTGTTCGCCGCATTGACATCCTGTGTTTCCCTGATAGAAAGCATCGTTGCGTTTCTGACGGAACACTTTTCCTGGCAGCGCAAAACAACAACCATCGTTCTGTGTCTGATAATGTTCCTGATCGGCTGTCTGTATACCTGCTCCCAGGTTGCAGTTCCGCTTAAAGGCATATGGTTTGACGCTGCCAATGGTGTAACCCATCCTCCATTCTGCGATTTTTTGGAATACCTGACCGACAGAATAATGATTCCTGTCTGTGCACTTGGAAGCTGTATTTTTGTTGGATGGGTATGGAAACCGGAAAATGCCATAGCAGAAATTGAAAGAAGCGGAAAGCGCTTCAGGCTGGCAAACGTCTATTCCATACTGATTAAGTACATTGCTCCGCTTGCAATCATGATGATCCTGCTCATGAGTCTGACTACAGGCATCACCCTGAGCTGACCTGTCCAGCTGTACCGGGTGCCGCTTCACTCCTGAAGAGAAGCTTCATAATTTAAATGCACCAGATAAACCTCGAGAAAATATTTTTCCCTCGAGGTTTTTTATTGCTTTCACTGAACTTCTCTTCTGTATTTTTTTACTGCTTGTTTTCCATCCGGATTCACACGCTTTAACATCTAATTCCCGAAAAAAGAAAATTAGACCCGTCTATTTCTCCAGATTCATCCTTTTCTTCGGATGAGACGTAAATTACAATATCGCCATCAAGCGAGGTGATGACCCATGACACCGGCAATGCGGGTACGACTGTGCCGGCTGATTCAGGAAATGAACCAGCACAAAGACAACTGCGAGCACATTGGAATATCAGATCATTCTGTGAAAAAGGAGGAAAAGAAATGAGCTATGATTCGGAAAAAGCGCTTTTTGACCACCTTGGCATAAACAATGCCGACCAGATCCGTGGAGAGAAACTGATTGAGTTTGCATCTCTTCTGAACGAAGTAGATCCGGCTGTTGCCAGAGAGATCATCGAACGGATTCCTGAATTTGCAGGTCAGGCCATGGATGCCTTCGAGGGCCTCGCAAAGACATTCAATCAGTCAAATGAAGACTCTGTCGCCGAATGCCACAATGCCTGCCGTATGATCATAGACACACTGGGGCGGCAGATGGACAACCCGGACCTCCCTTTCGAGGAGAAGCGATTCTATCTGGAAAAGATGATGGAAACCGCAGACAAGATGGCCAAAAAGGACACGGAAAACAAGGATCATCTGGGAAAGATGATCGGAACATGTGCAGCAGCCATCATCGGAGGTGCTGCTGCTGTACTGGCTGTACTTGGTGTGAAAAATATAAGGACCAAATCTTAAGGAAAGCAGCTTGGCAATGGATGATATGAATTTCGGAACTGCCGATAATAAACATCCGCAGCGGAGCAGTTCCGCGTCCGGCAATAAACTTACTGCATCTGCAGTTATGGATGAAATAAGGAGATGCCCTATGAAGAATATGAAACTGACCGTTATCCTTGTCCTGCTTGGTGCTTTGGTTTTTCTGTTCATTGTAGATCTTGGCAATCCGCAATATGGTTTCTTTGCAAAAGTGGATGCCGGATACGTCGGCATTGTAGAGCACTTTGGTAAAATCCGTGAACAGACGCTCCAGCCCGGATTCCATGTAACAGGCTATTTTGAACACGTCCGTCCGGTTGATGTACGGATTCAGAAGTATGAATACAAGATGGAAGCGTTCAGTTCTGATATCCAGCAGGTCAATCTCGATACCATCATCAACTTAAATATCTCCCCAGAATATGCGCCCCGCCTGTACACGTCCGTCGGTATGAATTATCAGTCCTCTATCGTCGAACCCCGACTGCTCGAGAATACCAAGATTGTTGTCAGCAAATATACCGCTGAAGATCTTGTCTCAAACCGTGAAATCCTTTCAAATGAAGTACTGTCAAAAATGAAGAGCGAAATGGAACCCTACGGGATCGTTGTGACCAGTGTATCCATTGCCAACATAGACTTTACCGATAGTTTCGAAGCCGCAGTTGAAGCCAAGCAGGTCGCTACACAGAACAAACAGCGTGCCCGGACTGAGCAGGAACAGCAGACCATTGAAGCACAGCAGCAGGCTGAACGCAAGAAAATCGCAGCACAGGCTGAGGCTGAAGTCAAAAAAGTCGATGCAGATGCCGAAGCATATGCTTCCAAAATCAGGGCTGAAGCCCAGTCGGAAGCAAACAAAAAAATCAGTGAATCTCTCACGCCCGAACTTATCGAATACTACAAGATCCAGCAGTGGAACGGCCAGCTTCCTGTCTTTCAGGGAGATTCAACGCCTATCGTCGACATGAGAGACCGTGTTTTTACACAAACCGATACTGAACCTCCTGCAGATCTGGAATAACCGATTCCAGAGCCCCTCCATAAATAACATTGTCTTGCTTTCGGCACCGTATCTATCACAAATGTCCTTATTGGACAAACCTGCACGAAGTGCTGGGCCAGCTCCAGTCTCTTCCATGACAAATGCGCCTGCAGACAGGTATTGGCTTCCTGTTATTCTGAATCTGGAAACATTATACTAACAGATGAAGTTGCATTCCAGGTCATTTTAATAACTTTCTCATGATCGTGAAACAGACGGAGCCCGAAAAGCTCCGCCTGTTTTATGTATACGCTATCGTCGGAAATCACAAAATCAGTCTCATCTGGTTCCATTCAGCTCCGCCATGCTGGGACTTGTCGCTTCGTCCTTCGTTCACAAATCCAAAACCGGCATAATAGTGGACCAGTGCATCCTTACATGTCAGTACCAGACCGCGTCTGCCCTCTTTCCTGGCCTGTTCAATAAAGGCGTTCAGCAACTGACCTGCATACCCCCGTCTACGGTATTCCGGAAGGGTATTTACACCAAAGATCATCTGCCATCTTCCGTTTTCACAGTGCAGCCTGGCATTCGCGTACATTTCATCCGTCAGATCCGGCTCATCTGTGACAAAACCATCCACAAACGAGATGAGCTTCGGACCGTCAAACATCAGTAGAAAATGACTGGCATAATAGGTCAGACGCTCCTGAAATTCTGCTTTCGTCGCAGCCTCACTCACGGGAAAGCATGCCCGTTCCACCCCGGCAATCTGTTCAAGATCATCCATTACAGCTGTCCGTATTATCATAATCTGCATCCTTTCGGTTCATTGTTCTCGTTCTTATGTACAACACGCAAAGGCAGTATGTCAACCTTTCTTCACATGATTCGTCAAATTGCCTCATCAAACGGAAGACGTGTCCCGTTGTCCGTTATGAGTACGCCGCTCATCTGCGCAGCATGTTCCGCCAAGATTGATCCCTTCCTTTTTCCGATTGAAGCTGATATAATGCCTTTATTCCGACAAACACTTCCAAAGGATTGTCTGGCACACTTCCAGACAGTTTTTAAACCTACAGGCAGTGATGAAAAAACAGGCGTCATGCCAATAAAGGAGCCAAATATGAGCAAAGTTTGTGCATTTATCGCAGATGGATTTGAAGAAGTAGAATGTCTGTCCGTTGTCGACATTTTAAGGCGGGCAAAGGTAACTGTGCAGCTGGTGTCTGTATCCGGCTCACTTGAGGTAACCGGTTCACACCAGATCCGGGTCATTGCCGACATTCTCCTCCAGGATGCGGATTTTTCAGACTGTGACGTGCTTTTCCTGCCTGGTGGTGTTCCAGGTGTTCCCAATCTGGCAAAAAGCGAGGCACTTGCAGCTCTGCTTTGCCGCTTTGCGAGGGAAGGAAAACGGCTTTCAGCAATCTGCGCCGCTCCCAGTATTCTCGGCGATCTCAATCTCCTGAACGGCGTCACAGCGACCTGCTATCCCGGCTGGGAATCTCACCTGCATGGGGCAGTACTTTCTCCGCTTGGAGTTGTTACAGACGGCCAGTTTACAACCGCCCGCGGAATGGGATTTGGTGTTGACCTTGGACTCGAGCTGGTTTCCATTCTCTGCAGTCCCGAACTCTCCCTGGAGATCAAAAAAGGCATTCAGCACCCTGCTGTTTAAAAGCAAATCGGCTGCTGCATTCGTGCAGCAGCCTTTTTTATCTGCTATTGCCTGATCCAGACCCGCATTTCACCCACGCTGCGGTTCGCCCAGGCATAATATGGAATCCAGCGCAGCTGTACAGGTGTTGATGCGGGTGCCGGACAATCATCATACAGATTATCCCAGCCAAGTCTGGATTCCCGCTCAGCCTCCGTGATAAGCGTCATCACGCCGCCAAGCGTCTCCGGTTCCCACTGTACCCGGGCATGCGCCAGCGAAAGCCCGTGCAGAAGATGAAGATCTCCGCCATTATCCGCTTCCTCAAGACAATATACGATCGGTCCGCGGCAAAGCGTCACCAGGCCGGCATCCTTACGGATTCTGGGATTCGCCCGCATCATCCGAACCGGCATATCCAGGCAGAGATCAATCCTGTCTCCATCTCCCCATATCCTTGGAATATACACGTACCCATCCCTTGGCTTCTCCGTGGCAGCCATATCATTGACCATAATCGTACAGGAATGACACCATCCGGGAATACGAAGCGCAATCGTTTTGCAAATCGGGCGTTCAGTCCTGAATTCCAGCTGTATCTTTCCATCCCATGGATAATTGCCCGTCAGCGTCAGAACAGCGTCTCCGGATTTAATCTCCCCGCCAATATATAAGTGAATATACAGCGTATCTGCCGTTTCTGTCGCAATATAATCCTCCAGTGATGCCAGCATCCGAATCAGATTCGGCGGACAGCATGCACAGCCGAACCATTTCTGCCGTTCCGGTTTCACATGCCGCTTGTGGGGATCCTTTTCACATGCCTCAGGGACAACTTCCAGTGGATTGACATAGAAAAACCGTTTTCCATCCAGCTGCATCCCGGACAATATGCCATTGTACAGTGCACGCTCCATAACGTCTGCATATTCGCCTCGTGCCTCGAGCATCAGCATGCGCCTTGCAAAAAAGCAGAGCCCAATGGATGCACAGGTTTCGCCATATATCGTATCGTTCGGCAAGTCATAGTCAAAGGAGAACGCTTCACCATATTCCGTCGAACCGACGGCACCTGTAATATACATCCTGCGTTTTGTTGTACTTTCCCAGAGATTCCTGCATGCAGTTATGAGGCTTTCATCCCCAGTTTCTCTCGCTACATCCGCCATACCGGAAAAGAGATACATGGCGCGAACAGAATGCCCCTCCGCATCTTTCTGGGCACGAACAGGCTTCCCTGCCTGATAGTACTGATATCGGAACGGACTGTTTTTCCAGTAAAAGTTATTTCCTGTTCTGCGGTCTTCCTCCTCAAAGAAAAGGGGTGACTGTCCACGTTCATTCACAAAATATTCTGCCAAATGCAGATGCCTGGGATCTTTTGTAACCTCATAAAGCCGCATGAGCGCCATTTCTATGACCGGATGTCCCGGATACCCATGCAGTTTTCCTTCTTCAGGACCAATAACAGAATCAATGTGGTCCACAAACCGCAGTGCCACATCCAGCAGTCTCCGCTTTCCGGTCACCATATAATAGGCAACTGCAGCTTCAATCATGTGACCCGCACAATACAGCTCATGATGGTCCTTGAGGTTGGTCCAGCGTTTCTCCAGTCCATTTATGATGTAATACGTGTCCAGATATCCATCCGGCTGCTGGGCCTCCGCAATAATCGAAATTGCCTCGTCTGCTGTTGCCTCAAGTGCCGGATCCGGATGCCATCTGAGCGAGAAAGCGACGCCTTCGAGCCATTTATAGACATCACTGTCCTGGAAAACAAAGCCGCCGTGGCTGCCTTCTTCCTTTCCCGCTGCAATACGGAAATTTCGGATACAGTAGCTGGGCTCTGTATCCGCGGGAAGACGATCATTGAGTGCTTCCCACTGATAAGGGATACCCTCGCGAATCAGTGTTTCACGAAAGCGATTAAAGAATCCATCATTTATTGTTACTCCATTAGAGATCTTTCCGCAGCCCGACATTTTTTCCTCCGTTATTCCATTCTTTCAGAAATGTTCTGCGTACAGCCATAGGGGGATCGTAAAAAGTTAAACGGTATTCCCAGGCCATGATTCATCTGCATCCCATCTTGGCGGCAGATCCGGACAGTTTCTTAAAACATGTGCTGCACGGTATTCCACATAGCATCCGCACAGCTTACAGACACCCTCTGCAAGCTGAGGACATGTTCTGCATGCATTAAGACGCATGTTTACAGTTTTCCCGTCTGCCCGATACGATTCAGGAATGGCACGAATCCATTCCTGAATCTCTGCAAAAAGGCTTTCCGCTTCCTGCCCTCTCATTTCCCTCAACAGGCAGCGCAGACAAAAATCAGGTGCATGTATGTCCTTCGTCATTCGATACTTATCGCCAGAACACTGCAGCCCGGCGCCCTGAATGTAATCTCCGAATCCTTAACCGTCAGTTTATCATATGCCCGAATCGAAACCGGTGCCTTATCAAAATCATTATGAGCTGACGGAGCTCCTGTCAGAATACGAGCCGTCACTTTGCCGGTATTCGGACAGACAACCGTTACGTTTTCTGCCTTGTGCATGCTGGTATTTGCCAGTGTCAACGTAACTTTTCCGTCTTTTTGTGAGGCAGATGCTGTAATCTGGTTGACAGTCCAGTTTTCAAAGCCAATCAGATTCGTCTCTACATAGCAGTCAATCTCTTCTGCATCCTGGTGTTCCTTGAACAAATCAAACACATGATACGTCGGCGTCAGGACCATCCTGCTGCCTTCAGTCAGAATTACAGATTGAAGCACATTCACCGTCTGTGCGATATTGGCCATCACGACGCGGTCACAGTGCCAGTTGAAGATATTGAGATGAATCGCTGCAACCATGGCATCACGCATCGTATTCTGCTGATACAGGAAACCCGGATTGGTCCCCGCTTCAACCTGATGCCAAGTTCCCCATTCATCCACAATCAGCCCAATCCGCTTTGTCGGATCGTAGCGGTCCATTATCCTGCTGTGTCCGGCCACCAGTGTTTCCATTCTTGCAGCTTTATTCAACAGTTCATAGTATTCCTGTTCTGTAAATGTGAGTGCCTGCCCTTTGGTTTCCCAGTCAGGACCCGTTGTTGTGTAGTAATGCATCGTCAGTCCGTCCATGAAACGGCCGGCCTGCTGCATCAGAATCTCTGTCCAGCGGTAGTCATCCGTATTCGGTCCACAGGCAATCCTGAACAGATGATGGTTTCCATAGTTACGGCAATATGTCTGATACCGCCGGAATTCATCTGCATAATATTCCGGGCGCATGTTTCCGCCGCAGCCCCAGCTTTCGTTGCCAACACCCCAGTATTTGACCCCAAACGGTTCTTTTTTTCCGTTTTCCCATCTGGTCCTTACAACCGTAGAATCTCCTTCACTGTTCAGATATTCCACCCATTCTGCCATCTCCCGAACAGTTCCAGAACCTACATTTGCATTGATATACGGTTCACATCCCAATTGTCTGCACAATTCCAAAAATTCATGTGTCCCGAATGAATTATCCTCGACCACATAGCCCCAATTGGTATTGACCATCCGTTTCCGCATTTCCTGTGGACCGATACCATCCTGCCAGTGATACTCATCCGCAAAACATCCGCCCGGCCAGCGCAGAACCGGGATCTTAATCTTACGGAGTGCTTCCACAACATCCGTCCGCATGCCATTTACATTTGGAATCGGACTGTCTTTTCCGACAAAGATGCCATTGTAAATGCACCGTCCAAGATGCTCGGAAAAGTGTCCATATATGTTCCGGTTGATTCGTCCAATACTGCGATCCGGATTGATCGTTATTCTGGCCATACCACTCATTCCTCCTGAAGTGTTTTCGTTCTTTTTATGCTGGAAACATGATTCTTCATGCAACTCTGCGGTATCAGTTATCATCTGATAAACGCACGTCACATCCTAACTGGCATTATTTTACACTCTCCATTCTATACATTGCAACCACAATCAAAAAGCCGGTTATGGTAATTCAAAAAAACGGGTAATTAAGCTTTGAGTCGTGTTTATACTTATTTTCATACGGAATTCAACGGTACCCTTTCCTGACAATCTCTTCATGCTTTGCAGGAATGTTTTCTGCAGTATAACAAAACCACGCAAAAGAAACAGTGACACTTTAAAACACTGTTTCCTTTGTACATATTCTTCCAGAATATTACCGGTATCGTCTGTTGAAGCATCATCACGTCCCAGAATCTCGACACAATAAAGTGCCTGCAGATTGCCCATCCGCTGGCGTATGTATTTCGTGCCGTAATATGTAGAAAGCAGGACAATCAGCTTCATATCCAGCGCCATCTATTCATGATTTTTCCAACACGGTTCCCCATAAAACGAACGACTACATGCGAGTAAAAAGCAAGCAGCTCCCCATATTGTCTTTGGCTTGCAAGTTTACCGCTGACAAAATGCAGCATCCTCCAGCCCTCGGTATCGGTATCTGCCAGTATAAGCCGCTCCCTGTACTGTTCCATTACTCTCCCGATGCGGACATTACGCTGAAGTTCTTCCCTCAACGTATAGTGGTGGGAATGATACACTGAGGCATCTGGTATGTAAGCCAATGCATAACCGGCATGGAGCAGCTTCGCTGCCATCATCATATCCTCGTTACTGACAATAGGCGTATCGAAACCTCCGACAGCCAGGTATATATCTCTCCTGTAAGCCGAACATGCATTGGAAAAGAAAAACGACTTAATCCCGTAGCTGGGAATGTCCGCCTCACGCCAGATCCTCGTCTGATCAGGATAATTGAATTGGCGGGTCAGTCTTTCGTACTCTGGCGCGTCGGGACAGGCAATCTGTCTGCCAAAAACCGCTGCAATATCCGGTGATGAGAAAACAGACAGGAGCTTTTCAACACAGTACTGATCTGTCGGAATGGCATCCTGCGTGTAAAACAGTACATACTCTCCTGTACTCTGACGCAAAGCAAAATCACGGGTGCCGCCGTGGTCAAAACTGTTATGAGGAATTTGAAGAAGGCGAACATATCTGCGAAAGGCATTGACACATGATACGGTATGATCTGTCGAACCGGAGTCGATCACCAGTATCTCCGTCTTCACTGTCTGAGACAGCAGCATATCCAGCTGTCGTGTAATCCAAGGTTCCGCATTGAACGTGGGAATGACCACGCTTACCTTCATAGTACTATTTCTCCATGCAGGAATGTCTGGTAACGGTCACAGATAGCTCCGGTTTCGCCAAAGTCAATCTGCCGTCCCTGATGCAGCCAGAGTACCTTATTGCAAAGCTCACGTACCTGATCCAGCGAATGGGAAACCAGTATCGTTGTAGCACCGCCGCGCAGGATTTCCCGCATTTTTTCTTCGCTCTTTTTGGCAAATGCACCGTCACCCACAGACAAAACTTCATCCAGGATCAGAATATCCGGCTGCACAAGGCTTGCGATGGAAAAGGCCAGACGACTTTGCATACCGGTGGAAAGCTGCTTGAAAGAGCGATCTTCAAAACTGCGAAGTTCAGCAAAATCGATGATCTCCTCATATTTTTCATCCATGAATTCACGGGTATAGCCCAGCATTGCGCCGCGAAGGTAAGCATTGCGCCGGATACTGAGATCGGGGTCAAAGCCGCTTGCAAGCTCCAGCAGAGCAGAAATATTGCCCTCATGCTCCACCCTTCCCCCGCTCGGCGACATAATACCTGAAACCGCTTTAAGCAGCGTCGATTTTCCCGCACCATTTGTGCCGATAATGCCCAGCATGTCCCCTCTTTCCAGGGAAAATGTGATATCCCTGTCGGCCCAGAATTCCTCCACGCGATAACAGCCCTTGAGCTTCCTCATGACAGTCTCCTTCAGGCCAATATTTCGAAAGTCCCCAACCTTATATCGGACGGAGACGTGATCGCATGTTAAAACAGGCATTTGCTCACCTCCATCAAATATAGTACAGAAACTCTGTGTCATACTTCCGATAGACCCAAATCCCCAATAAGAGTACAGCCAATGTATCAGCGGCCATCA
Source organism: Clostridia bacterium (assembly GCA_017469025.1). Classification (GTDB taxonomy): domain Bacteria; phylum Bacillota; class Clostridia; order Christensenellales; family Aristaeellaceae; genus Ventricola. Next base: position 2,768 of record JAFUHD010000253.1, on the reverse strand, counting down.
GAACATGAAATCCAGGTGAGGGGATTGCCGAGTCGATCACAACCTTGCGGGAATAGCGGATAAACAAGTAAATCGGGTTGAGCAGAAAAGCGTTCCTGACACGGTCAGAGAAAGTATCGATTGAGTAGAAGACTGCTGACACATACAGCAAAAACTGAGTCATCACGGCCCACAGGTACTGCATGTCCCGGAAAAAAACATAAAGCGCGGAAAGAAGAAAGCCTACCCCGAGATTGAACACCAGCAGCATAATGATCGGATAAATAAGCGCAAGAAACTTCCATGTGAATACTATGCCGTCTATTGCGCAGAACAGGAAGAATACGGACAATGTAATGGCAAAGTTGATGAGTGTCTGCATGTTCTTCGACAGCAGGAACAGATACTTTGGAACATTGACCTTGGTGAAGATAGGCGCGTTGCTAATCAGCGCCATCAGCCCCTCGGAACTTGACTCAGCGAAGAAGTTAAAAACGACCGTGCCACAGAAAAGATATGTAGTGAAGTGTGGGATCGCGCTGCCAAAGAAGTGACCAAATACGACGCGCATGATCAGTAATGTCAGCAGCGGGTTCAGAACACTCCATGCTGCGCCGAAAAAACTGCCCTTATATTTTCGGTCAAAGTCACGCTTGACCAGTTCTTCAAACAGAAAACGGTGTTTGCTCAGCATTGGTTACCTCATGTTGTTACGTAATTGTCTAATTTCCATATTATGAAATTTTTTTACTAACGGATCGGAAATTAAGTCACTGTCACTGCTTCAAAAAGAGATCCTGGCTTTATCATTGATCCCTTATTGTGCGATTCATTTAACCGGATATGCAGGTGTAAAAAGATATGCTACACAGTCAGAACATGAAAACAGTCTGATTGAAGCTTGTTTCTGAACTTCGTTCTTTTGAAGACACCCGGCCAGCTTCATGATGTTACCTATTTTACTATTGAACGCTTTTAGAAGCAGGACTCCAAAAAGCATAAGTAGTTCGACTATTGCACCACATTTTTCCTTCGAAGTTTTCGGACAGTTTCCCCTGTATCTGTAAATTGCTGTAAGGTGTTTTATCTGATTCAGGCACTTTTGATAGTGTTTTCAGAGTAATCGTTTTGCTGCTTTCAGAAAATATACCGTTCCAATAATATCACCTCCTTTCTATTGAGGTAAAAAAAGAGTGAGGTATTCCTCACTCTTCAAATATACGTTACAGGACGAATTCCTTGCGATAACCGTCCAGTTCACGTTCATTTCCGTAAACAAAGTGGCCAGGAAGGATTTCAACCCACTTTGGTCCATCCACAGAATAATCATGAACCGACGGATCATATACGAGCAGCTGCTTGGTCCGCTCTATATATGGATTCGGATTTGGTACTGCTGACAGCAGGGCTTTGGTATACGGATGCATCGGACGCAGGAAAAGCTCTTCACTTTCTGCCAGTTCAACAATTCTGCCCTTATGAATAACCGCAATACGGTCAGAAATGAACCGGACAACACTCAGATCGTGCGCAATGAATAAATAGGTAAGTCCACGGCTGGCCTTGAGTTCATTCAGCAGGTTAAGCACCTGGGCACGAATGGAAACATCCAGTGCGGAAATTGGTTCATCTGCAACGATGAATTCCGGCTGCATAATCAGGGAACGGGCAATACCAATACGCTGACGCTGTCCACCGGAGAACTCGTGCGGGAAACGGGAGGAGAATTCCGGCAGGAGGCCAACCTCCTTAAGCGCCTTCTGTACCTTGTCCTGACGGTCATGATCATCTTTGTAAAGATGGAAATTGATGAGTCCTTCAGAGACAATATAGTCGACCTTTGCACGCTCGTTCAGAGAAGCCATGGGATCCTGGAAAATCATCTGCATGGAACGGATAACCTTCTCATCCATCTGCTTCGAGATCTTGCCGCTGATCCGTTCACCGCGGAACAGAACCTCGCCCGAGGTAATCGGAATAATCCGGACAATGGCTCTGCCAATTGTCGTCTTTCCGGAGCCCGACTCACCGACCAGTGAGAATGTTTCTCCCTTGTAGATTGTGAAGTTTACATCATCAACTGCAACGAACTTCTTGCGTCCGCTGCCAAATGTGACCTGAAGGTCCTTAACTTCAACCAGTGCTTCGCGATTTGGATCCATATGCGGATGATACGCATTGGGATCCGTGCCCTTCTCCTCTTTCGGTTCAGAGAGCTTCCGGATCGCATGCGGCTGCTCGACCTTTGGTGCACGCGGGTCACGAATCCAGGCCTTGACCATGTGTGTCGCAGTCACCTCATACATCGGCGGCTCTTCGAGGAAGTCAATGTTGAGTGCCTTGCGGTTACGCGGTGCAAAGGCATCGCCCTTGATCTCATTAAACAAGTTAGGGGGTGTACCGTCAATGGCCGGCAGTTTCTCGCCCTTGACACCCAGCTGCGGCAGTGCAGAAAGCAGTGCCCACGTGTAGGGATGCCAAGGATCAAAGAAGACTTCATTGGCCATGCCGATTTCTATGATCTGACCAGCATACATAACCGCCACACGGTCCGCGACATTGGCAACAACACCCAGATCGTGCGTGATGTAAATAATGGTCATTCCGCGTTCTTTCTGCAGACGGCGGATCAGATCCAGAATCTGTGCCTGAATGGTCACGTCAAGCGCCGTTGTCGGTTCATCACAGATCAGAATCTGAGGATTGCAGGCAACTGCAATGGCAATAACAACACGCTGACGCATACCGCCGGAAAACTCATGCGGATACTGCTTGTAGCGGCGTTTGGG
>JAFUHD010000252.1 GCA_017469025.1 Clostridia bacterium | reverse complement strand
CTTGGGCTTGTATTTAGGTGCCTTTGGTTCCCCGGAAAACAGAGCCGGTGTCTTTTTATATGCGCGTTTCTCCGCATAGAAGGCTCTCATGTCCTGACAAATCTGTCTCAGTGCCTGCTGTGTACTTTGTCTGGGCAGAACTTCATCAAAATAATCAGGGTTGTCGGTCACGTAGAAAAAAAACTGTTCAGAAACGTATAAGAGAGCGCAGTCTTTCCTTTCACAGGCATGGAATACTGCTTCTCAGAGTCTTTCCTTGTTGCCTGCATCAGGGGCAATGCGTCACTGAGCTGTTTCAGAATGAGTTTTTCATTTTCCTGACGCTGATCTTCCTCCTTGTTTAAACCGAAGTACACCTGACGGCATACAAACAGACCAGTATTGTATATATTGGTATAGGCAACAGCGCATTGATCCAGATACCCGTACAGCGGATTACCGGGACAAACGTCAATCGAATAACTTCGGAACATACTGTTTCCCTCCTTTAATGACATAGTTGTGCTTTCGGCATCGTATCAATCGCATTTGTCATTATTTGGTAAACCAGCACAAGGTGCTGGGCCATCTCCTTTCGTTGCTGGATAGGGCGTATTATAACCATTTCCCTGCCCCAAAGGGTCGCTTTTTAGGCGACTTTTTCACGAGATTGAAATTTGTTTAATTATTCCAAGGCGATTATTTATCTTTTGAATAATCACTACAAAAAACAGAATAATACAAATTGTTATTTTGTCAGATGGTCACAGAGCAGTATTTATTAGCTTGCATTTATCATGGAACTGGGGAGATTGGAGAACAGAATGTATCTCCGATCTTCCCGGTATTCTTCTCGAAGACCTTTATGCCCCAGGTTCATGCTGTATATGAATTCGGGTATAAAAGAAAAAGGGCTAGGATAGGTCTTGACTATACCTGGCCCTTTTATGCATAAGGTCATTCCGTACACATAACATTGCGCTGAATACGAAGCGGATTCTGACGTTCCGGAAGGGAAAGAGCAGAATCTGCTTGAAAGGAGGAGAGAGAAGGATGGAGATTGTTTTTCTGGATGCCGAAATCGGCGAAGATGGACGGATACTGGATATAGGCGCGGTTCGCGGAAATCATGTGTTTCATGCAAACAGCCGCAGCGGTCTCATGGATTTTCTTTCCGGCGCGAAGGTTCTGTGCGGACATAATATCATTGGTCACGACAAGCGGTATCTTAAACTGAATGACGCGTATGTGTACATTGATACGCTTTTTCTCTCTCCGCTTTTGTTTCCCAAACGGCCGTATCATGCGCTGCTCAAGGACGACAAACTGCAGGTGGACGAGTTCAACAATCCGGTCAATGATGCTGAAAAAGCGAAAATGCTTTTTGAGGATGAGTGCGAGGCGTTTAAAAGTCTGCCACCGGAAATGCAGGGGATATATCTTCAGCTGCTTTCAGGAAATCCCAATTTTGCCGGCTTTTTTGAACTGCTTGAACTGAAGGTGCTTGATGTTCAGCCGAATGTACTTGTGGAGCAGATCCGAAGTCAGTTTGAGGGACAGATCTGTACCAATGCCCCGCTTGGGAAAATGGCAGAAGACACACCGACAGAACTTGCATATGCCCTTGCCCTGATCAGTACCAGAGATGACTTTTCGGTACTGCCGCCCTGGCTTTCGCATACATATCCACTGGTTCATACGGTGCTGCATGATCTAAGGGACAGGCCGTGCTCGGAAAAGTGCGGGTACTGCCGTGAACGCCTGGACATTCACAGAAATCTCAGGGCGTTGTTTGGATATCCGTCGTTTCGCACATATGCGGGAGAACCGCTTCAGGAACGGGCAGTGCAGGCGGCAGCAGACGGTCAGTCGCTTCTTGCTGTTTTCCCGACCGGAGGCGGGAAATCGATAACATTTCAGCTGCCTGCGCTGATCAGTGCAAGGACAGAGGGCGGCCTGACGGTGATCATTTCGCCGCTGCAGTCTCTCATGAAAGACCAGGTGGACCACCTTCAGGCGATGGGGATCACAGGAGCTGTGACGATCAACGGCATGATAGATCCCATTGAGCGCGCGGATGCCGTTGCACATGTAATGGATGGTTCGGCATCACTTCTGTATATATCACCCGAACAGCTGCGCTCTTCAACGGTGGAACGGCTGCTGCTGGCCAGACATGTGGTCCGTTTTGTGATAGATGAGGCCCATTGCTTCTCAGCATGGGGGCAGGATTTCCGTGTGGATTATCTGTACATCGGTCCGTTTATCCGAAAAATAGAAGAAAAGCATGGAACGGGACAAAGGATTCCTGTGTCATGCTTTACTGCAACAGCCAAGCAGAATGTCATTGCGGATATCTGCAGCTATTTTAAACAGAAACTGGATCTGGACCTGCAGCTGTATACGACATCCGCAGTAAGGGAGAACCTGACATATCAGGTGGTCTATGTGGATCAGCAGAAGTCAAAGTATGTACGCCTGCGTGCTCTGCTGGAAAGTCATAATGGACCTGCAATAGTCTATGTTTCAAGAACAAAACCTGCCATGGAACTTGCTGCACATCTGACACGGGATGGCATTGAAGCACTGCCATATCATGGACAGATGGAGTCCAGGGAGAAGGCACACAACCAGGAGTGTTTTCTTCGGGACGAGGTCCGCGTCATTGTGGCAACCTCGGCGTTCGGCATGGGTGTTGACAAACCAAATGTGTCCCTGGTTGTTCATTATGAAATTTCAAATTCTCTTGAAAACTATGTGCAGGAAGCCGGACGGGCCGGGCGCGATCCTGGAATTCAGGCGTCCTGTTACGTATTGTTCAGCCCGGGGGACCTTGACAAGCATTTTGTCCTTCTGACGCACAGCCGTCTAAGCATGAATGAAATTCAGCAGGTGTGGCGTGCTGTCAAACGGCTGTCCATGCGCCACCGGTACTTCTGCAGCTCTCCGCTTGAAATTGCACGGGAAGCCGGATGGCAGGATGAAAAGGAAACTGTTGAGACGCGTGTTAAAACCGCAATCGGAGCGCTCGAAAATGCCGGATATCTGGAACGCGGCCGTAATATGCCCCATATCTATGCGACCGGAATCCGTGTAAAAAACATGATTGAGGCAAGCGCTAAGCTGGAGGTATCACCATTCTTTCAGCCGGAGGAGCGTATCTGGGCCAGACAGATTCTGTCATCGCTCATCGGCAAGCGGAGCCGGGCTGAGGCGGGCAATGATGAGGCAGAATCCAGGGTAGACTATATAGCGGATAATCTGGGCATTTCAAAAGAATATGTAATACGATGCGTAAATCTGATGCGTCAGGCAGATATTCTGGCAGACAGCCGGGATATGAGTGTGTACATCCTTAAAAAAGATAATGAAAACCGTTCGGGCCAGATACTGTCCCAGTTCGGACGGCTTGAGTACTTTCTGCTCTTGTCTGTTCCTGAGAATGGCGTATCCGTTTCACTCAAGGAACTTAATGAACAGGCTATAGCGGAACATATTCCGGGCAGCAGTGTACGCCGTATTCGTACAGTTGTGAATTTTCTGGTCGGGCAGAAAATCATAGCGTGTCAGGAAGAGCGTGAACGTCAGATTCTGACCCTGTCCCCGCTTGTACCGCTCAGGGAACGCGTTCAGAGGCAGTCAAGGCGGATTGGTATCTGCCGGTATATACTGTCCCATCTGTTTGCCGGTATTCAGGGGAAACGCGGGGACAAAGAGGAAATCCTGGTTACATTCTCCCTGGTTGGCTTATATCGTTCCTTTATGGCGTCTCCGACATTTGATGTGGATACGACAGGCCTTTCTCTGGTTCATTTTGAGGAGGCCCTCCTGTATCTCAGCCGAATCGGGGCCATGCGCATCGAAGGCGGGTTTATGGTGCTGTACAACGGGATGCAGATCGAGCGGAAAATCATGGATAACCGGGTGCAGTACAAACAGGAGGATTACCATCAGCTGGAACAGTACTATGACCAGAAAATCCAGCAGGTTCATATCGTCGGGGAATATGCCCGCCTGATGGGAACAGACTATGCGGCAGCTCAGGCATTTGTACATGATTATTTTCAGATGCCCTACAGTGCATTTGTTGATAAATACTTTTCTGCCGAGCGGCAGACGGAGATACGGAGAACGGTTACACCCGAAAAATACAAAGAACTTTTTGGACAACTGTCAGGGGCACAGCAGGCTGTAATTGAGAACCGTGAGTCCAGAATCATTGTGGCAGCTGCAGGACCGGGCAGCGGGAAAACGATGGTGCTGGTGCACAAGCTGGCATCTCTGCTGCTCCTTGAGAATGTCAGGCATGAACAACTGCTCATGCTGACTTTTTCGCGTGCAGCGGCGACGGAATTCAAGCGCCGCCTGATAGATCTGGTAGGACCTGTGGCCCATTATGTGGAGATTCGCACGTTCCACAGCTTTTGCTTTGACCTGCTTGGCCGTGTCGGGACCCTGCAGGCCAGCGCGGATATCGTTCCCAGTGCAACGAGGATGATAGAGGCGGGCGAGGTGGAGCCGGACCGGATGACCAAAACGGTGATGGTTATTGACGAGGCGCAGGATATGGATGCGGACGAGTTCGCCCTGATTCAGGCCATGATGCGTTATAATGAAAACATGCGTGTCATTGCAGTTGGAGATGATGATCAGAACATCTACGCATTTCGCGGTTCGGATTCGCGCTATCTGGCGTCATTGCTCAAAATGCCGGATGCTGCAATGTATGAGATGACGGAAAATTATCGGAGCGACCGGGCCATAGTCGCCTTTGCCAATACTTTTGCTGCCCGTCTTGCCAACCGCATGAAACAGGCACCGATCCAGGCTGTTCATGCGGAAAATGGTGAGGTTATAATTACTGAACATACCTCAGGGAATATGGAATGTGCGGTTGTGAATGAGGTGGCATCCGGACAGAAAAGTGGAACCACGGGGATACTGACCCAGACCAACGAGGATGCACTCAAGGTGATGAGTCTACTGGGTGCACGGCATATACGTGCACGCCTGATTCAGTCCCTTGATCATTTTCGAATCAGTGATCTGGCAGAGATCCGCTTTTTTCTGACAGCAGCTGATCCGGATGGAAACAGCCAGGTTCTGACCGATGAGGCATTTGATGCCGCCAGATCTACACTTGAGCGGACGTATGGGAACAGTACGGTTCTGCCGCTTTGTCTCAGGATGATAGACCGTTACAGGGCAACCGAGCAGAAACTGTATAAAAGCGATCTCCTGGAGTATCTGGCAGAATCGAAACTGGAGGATTTTGATGACATTGTCAGCGCTGACAGATCGGTTATAGTGTCTACGATTCACAAGTCCAAGGGCAGAGAATACGATCATGTCATTATGCTTCTTTCAGGTGGAATTCAGAGTGAAGAGGATAAACGCAATGTCTACGTTGGCATTACACGCGCAAAACATGATCTGAGCATTCACTGCAGGCCTGGACTGTTTAAGGGAACAGAGAGAACAGCGCTTGCTGCAGCACTGCCGGATGCACAGTCCGCTTTTGCGTTTGTAAAGGATGAAACGGTTTATCCGGAAACGCAGGCATATGAGATACAATTGTCCCATCGTGATGTTGTTCTGGATTTTTTCCGTGGACACTTACATCAGGGAAGGCAGATTGTGAGTGGAACGCGCCTGCAGGTGGATATACCATACCTGCTGCATAACGGGCGGCGGGTCGTGAAGCTTTCCAAACGGGCACTGGAAACCATTGAACAGCTGAAGGCACGGCAGATTGTACCGGATTATGCGGCTGTTTCCTATTGCGTTTACTGGCATCCACGGGATGAAAAAGAATCCTTTGAAATTTTGCTGCCGACCATTTATCTGAAACGCGAACGGCCAGACACATTGTCATAATATGGAGATATGAAGAAGAGCGTGCTGCCGATAATTCTTCCAGTGTGCCTATAGAGGGAAATCAGGGATAGGGAAACACACTCTTTCGGCTACCGACTTTTGGACTGTTTCAAGCCGTATTGCAAACTTTAAGTTTGCCAAAAGAAAAAGAAGCCGGATACAGCGGCTTCTTTGAAGATGAATCGGGGGTCAGGGAGTGGTCGGCGTGTCTGTGAGATCAAGCTGGAGCGAACTTTCTATACGCCGGTCTGAACATAAGAACATGGCATCTGCTGTATAATGGCCAGCAGGAACGAGATTACCGTTTTCATCTTTCAGATCCCAGTACAGATACTGGGTATCTTCAACTGAGGGACGGGTGAGCTCACCATAGTAAAGGCGTCGGATTTCATCTCCTGATTCATTGAGAATGGAAAGACGGAAGATGGTGGGCATAGAGGAATGGAGCAGAACGGGCATTTCCCGACTGGTGGTTTCTGCACGATCTGCGTCAAGACTGAATGTCGGTTCTGAATTGCCGGTTGCCTGAATGGCAAGAAGACGTTCTGCGCAGAGCTGAGGCGTCTGGTCTGCTTCAAAGGCAAATACCTGAAAAATCAGATAGCCATTTTTTTCACGGTTGGCGGGATCAATGGAAAGTGTTCTGGTTTTGCCACCTCTGCCTGTATATCCTGTGGATTCAATATCCTGGATGACGATTGGATTTGCCCAGTTCCAGTGGTTGTCCTCAAAGGAGACAAGGTGGTATTCTATCCGGGCTTCGCGGCTCACATTAAAGGAAAAGTGGAAAGCGGTATTTGTGTCTGAGATGAGCTGCGAGCCGCAGGAAAAGCCGGAAATTGGTTTGGTTTCGCTGGTTTCCGTTGAACAGTGTGGAATGGAGAAAGTGGAAGGTCTGGAGGAGTATGACTGACATGTCGAAGAGGCAACCGTACGGCGGATCCAGGTGGTCAGTTCGGTAAGCGAAACGGTATCGTCACCGTTTGTATCTGCGCTGAGCTGACCATACAATCCAAGTCCTGTACACAATGCGTTTGTAAAATAGGAGATAGCGCCGCTTGACATGCGGTTGTGCGCATAGTACCATGCTGATTCTGTGGCAAGCGACGAGGTCAGCACATGAATATTGTCTGGGAGAGACAGCAGAGGTGGTTCGTGAATGCCGCGGCTGATGAACGCGCCTGAATGGCAGGCATCAAGCAGCAGGAGAACATCTCCCTGAATCGGTTCAAGAAGACTGAACAGGACTGACGCTTCAAGACGGGTTTCCTGTTGCCCGTCTGAGAGAACGAGATGTGCCGGTATATCGTTTCGTCTGTCAAATCCGTGAGTACAGATATAGAGAATGGAGAGATCATCTTCTTTGGCACTGCTGAATGCCACATCAATGGACGCCTGAAGGGCTTCTATCGATCCGAGCGTACCATCTTCAACGGAGATGCCGGTATTTTCAATGCCTGCATTCAGGAAGGTCGATCGGAGCAGGTTCAGATTGGCAGATGCAGATTCCCCGAGCGAGGGCAGCGTTTCAAACTCACGGCACGCGATCAGCAGAATACGGTTTTCAGTGAGCCCGGCGCATGCACAAAGCGAAAAGAGCAAAAAAAGAAGAAGGCAGTATCTGCATGCTTTCATGACATGCATTCCTCCTTCCCTGATGATTGCTCATTTTACTTGTTTTGAAGCTGAAAAGCAAGCAGATGGATATCCGGATTGCAGCAATAATGTGCACCATTCAGCGCGGAATATGCGGTTCAGCACATTTTTATACCTGTTTCCGGCTGATTTCCGACATTTGCTTCTTTCCGGCACAGGGTGAGACAGGCCGGTCAGATCAAATCGTTTATTATTCTACTTCTGTAAAGGGGGGAAACAGACTATGGAATTACCGGGAAAACTGCAGGAACAGTATGATGCCGTCATGGAGGCGGATATAGAGAATATGCAGGAGCAGGAATTGGAGGCATATAAGCTGCGCCTCGATGCACTGTACCATGAGATTGAAGCGCTTGAACCGGATGAAAGCGATGAGGAAGCATTCCTTGACTGGGAAGAAATGCTTGAGACACTGGATGACTGTTATGACGATCTGTACGAACTGAAGGACTGATTGAACAGTGAATGCAGTGGAAAAACCAGTCTTTACGGGGTATGGCCCAGCGCAAGCGCTGGTTTGCCGATGCGTTTATCCTGACGTGAAGCCGGTTTTTGATTGAAGTTTGGCAGACAGTATTGTATAATAGACAAATGGGGATAACACGTATGTGCATTGAAGAGTTTGCTGATATTCTCTGCAGACAGTGCAGTGTGAAGCCGGGCAGTACAATTGTTGTTGCCTGCAGCGGGGGTGCTGATTCTGTATCGCTGCTACTCATGCTGCAGGAGCTTCAGAACAGTTATCCGTTGTCTTTACTGTGTGTACATGTGGAGCATGGAATTCGTGGAGATGCATCCAGAGAGGATGCTTCATTTGTTAGGACACTGTGTGTTCAAAGAGGCATTCCATTCCGGCTGTTTGAAGTGAATGCCCCGGAACTGGCGAAAGAAAAGCATATCGGACTGGAAGCTGCAGCCAGGGAGCTGAGATATGGGGTTTTGAGGCAGGCAGCAGATGAGATGGACGGAGCTTTGATCGCGCTGGCACACCACCGGCGGGATCAGGCGGAGACGGTTCTGATGCACATGATGCGCGGATGTGACACGGATGCGCTTTCCGGTATGCGCTGGCGGGATGGAAACCTGATTCGCCCCCTTTTGAATACAGATCCCGACAGCCTGAAAACGTGGCTGACCTGCCGGGGAATTGTCTGGCGTGAGGATGCCACAAATGCTGATACGGTGTATACCCGGAACCGTGTGAGACACTGCATTATTCCGGAAATGGAAAAGGCATATCCAGGCGTCATCGGTGCGATCTGCCGTCTGGCAGATGCAGCGGGACGTGACAGAACCTACTTTGATGAACAGATCGGTCTGCTTCAAATTGAAAAGCACCTGATGCGTTTTCCGTGCGGCATAGCGCTGCCTGCACAGGTGCTGCAGGGAATCAGTCCGTCGGTGGGGACAAGAGCTGTTGCAAGGATTGCCGCTCTGGCGGGCCTGCCTGCACAGAACAGGGAGAAGACAGAGGCTGTCTGGCGGCTTTCCCAGTCAGGGGAGGGCCGTGCCGAGAATCTGGAGGGCAGCGGCAGGGCACGGCTGTGGCGTGGACTGCTGATTCTGGTCAGAGCGCAGCAGGATATGCCGCGTGTACAGCTTGACCGTTTTGGAAAAGTTGAAACAACGTTTGGCCGCTTTGACATACGTCCGGCCAGACCGGATGAGACCGGAAATGGACGGGCATGCCAGGCTTTTCCTGCTGCCTGTCTTGGGAAAATGGAGCTGGGACTGTGCAGGGATAATGGATACTTTCAGCCATTTGGACGCGCTGTACAGGGGCATGTGCAGAATTTCCTGACGAAGGTACCGCTGCCGGAGGAAATCAGGATGAGGATGCCGGCTGTTTGCAGTCGGGATGGGGAAGTGCTGTGGATACCAGGAATCCGGGGATCTGAGCGGCTCAGAGAGAATGGCGAGCGCATAATGGTCTCCTGGGATAACAGTGATGAAGTCGGGCAGATTGTCAGTATGGCGCGGAATTTCGGGAAAAGCGAAAATAGGAAAATACCATCAGATAAACAGGGGAGGAAAAGAAATGGATAGTACTTCAATGCTCTATCAGGATGTGGAAAGTGAACTTCTTGTAACGAAAGAAAAGATTGCAGAGCGTGTACGTGAACTGGGCAGACAGATAGCCAGAGACTATGAGGGACGGGATCTGGTCGTTGTCAGCATTTTGAAAGGTTCCGTGCTGTTTTTCTCAGATCTGATCCGCGAAATTGACATGCCGCTGACGATTGATTTCATGCAGGCATCCAGTTATGGAAATGCTGCCCAGAGTTCCGGTTTTGTGCACATCAAGAAGGACCTTGACCGGGATATTGAAGGCAAGGATGTACTCCTGGTAGAGGATATTGTGGACAGCGGGCGCACACTTGCGTACCTGAAGACGATGCTGAAAGAACGCGGCGCCAATTCCATCCGTGTTGCAACACTTCTGGACAAACCGGAAGGACGGCAGGTGGAGATGGAGGCAGATTATGTCGGGTTCATTATTCCGAATGCGTTTGTTGTCGGGTATGGACTTGACTATGCGGAAAAATACCGGAATATTCCTGAAATCGGTATTCTGCGTCCCCGGGTCTATCAGGGCTGAACAGGATCAATCACCAGAAGCTCACCAGTACCGGGCAGCAGGATACGGGTATGGTGAGAAGCGTCACTTTGGATAACAAGGGCAGCGGAACGGTACGGTGGCGATTGACCAGTACAGCTGCTTATAGATAAGTTGGAGGATAACCGTTTTTGAATGATTTTCGCATGAACCGTAATTTTATATTCCCGCTGATTCTCATCCTGGCACTTTTTGTGGGCTCCCAGGTTGCCTCAACCATGATGCTCTCCTCGAACAGGGGCGTTCAGATTGAAAGCAACAAGCTGCTGACGTATGTCGAGCGGGACATGATTGACGCGATTGCCATTGAGGGCTCAACGGCATATGCGCATCTCAAGACCAGCAATATTCCCATTTCCGAGTTTTCATCATCGAGCTATGACTATTCTTCGGTGATTGCCAGTGATTTTGTACTGAACTGCAGGCAGATTGCTGCGAAGAAGAGCGGTACGCCGCTTGAAGCTGTAAGTGTGCTGGACCTGGGATATGATCTTTACTACATCAGGAACAATACACCGTCCTGGCTGATTGAACTGATTCCTTACCTGATCACGATGGGACTTCTGGTGGTTTTCTGGATTTTCATGTTCCGCCAGCAGGGTGGTGCCGGCCGGATGATGGGGTTTGGACACAGCACGGCCAAGATGTATGAAACACGCCAGAGTACGATCCGCTTTTCAGATGTAGCAGGAGCTGTTGAGGAAAAAGAGGAGATGGAGGAACTGGTTGAGTTCCTCAAAAATCCCAAGCGCTTTTCAAGTGTCGGTGCCCGCATTCCGAAAGGCGTTCTGCTTGTTGGTCCTCCGGGTACGGGTAAAACGCTGATGGCCAAAGCTGTAGCCGGTGAGGCAGGCGTGCCGTTTCTGTCTATTTCAGGTTCTGATTTTGTTGAAATGTTCGTTGGCGTCGGTGCAAGCCGTGTACGCGATCTGTTTGAACAGGCCAAACGGCATGCGCCATGCATTGTGTTTATTGATGAAATAGATGCTGTTGGCCGCAGGCGCGGTGCCGGACTGGGCGGCGGACATGATGAGCGTGAACAGACACTGAACCAGCTTCTGGTGGAGATGGATGGTTTTGCGCCCAATGAGGGTGTCATTGTTCTGGCAGCGACAAACCGTAAGGATATTCTGGATCCTGCACTGCTGCGTCCGGGCCGTTTTGACCGGCAGATTACCGTAAATTATCCGGATGTGCGCGGACGTGAGGCGATCCTCAAGGTTCATTGTCATGACAAGCCGCTTGACAGCGATGTGGATCTGGCGACGGTTGCCAAGCGCACGCCGTACTGTTCCGGTGCAGATCTTGAAAACATTATGAATGAGGCGGCTATTCTCTGTGCACGTAGCGGTGCGAAAAAGATTAATGCACGCCATATCAGCGATGCCATTGAACGTGTTCAGATGGGACCGGAAAAACGCAGCCACATTGTCTCAGATGAGGACAAGCGCCTGGTGGCCTATCATGAGGCAGGTCATGCCATCGTGGGTGAATTGCTGGATGGCTGTGATGATGTGCATCTGGTCACGATTATGCCGCGCGGCGGCAGCGGTGGACATACGCTGCTCCTTCCTGAGCGGGAGAGCGACTTTACGACACGGCAGCAGCTGCTTGACTACATTGCCATGGCACTGGGCGGCTATGCAGCAGAGGGACTGGTGCTGGGACAGGTCAGTACAGGCGCATCCTCTGACCTTCAGCGTGCGACAGATATCTGCCGCAGGATGGTCATGCAGTATGGCATGAGTGATGACATGGGTCCGATCTTCCTTGGCAGTAGTAATCAT
>JAFUHD010000251.1 GCA_017469025.1 Clostridia bacterium | reverse complement strand
TTGAGTAGGTGTCAGCTCTGCACCACCCCATGGATCGGCTTTTCTCGAAGCTGATTTGCGCCATGTTGCCATAAGTAAACCTCCTTAAAAGGAAAAGGTCATTATAGCATGAAAAAGTCCCAAGTGCACGGAAGGATTTTTTTTATAAAAAATTGAAAAAAACAAAAAAGGGAACCGCTTGCGCGATTCCCTGTCTGAATCCTGATCAGAAATGACGTCCGGCGCCACCACCTCTTGAATGGCCGCCTCCAAAGCCACCGAAACTGCCGAAGTTTCCGCTGTGGCCGCCAAAGCCACCGAAGCTGCCTCCATGGCCTCCAAACCCGCTATGTCCCCAACTGTGTGGATGAGGTCCGAACCAGAATTCTGGTCCGATATTGAAACCACCAAACGGAGGCATTCCATGCATATGGCGTCCATTAAAACGACGGCGGTTCCATCTTCTTCTGCTTGATGTGTTGGAAATGGAGATCAGAATCAAAATAATAAAGATAAAGGTTAACATTGTTTTTCCTCCTTCTCAATCGGTTGTTCAGTGATTCATGTGATTGATCCGGATACAATAAAAGACTTGTACCATGATCAATCATGTACAAGTCTTGCCTTCTCATTTGGACCGGATACCATAAAGGTATCGGCTGACGGTCTCCAAATCCACCATACGGTGTCTGGCTACTCCCCTGTTACGTGCATAGTATACTGCAGGGCATTTGTATTGTCAATACTTTTTTGTTAAAAAATTGTCAATGATATTTTTGAGCCTATTTACACTTTTATTCATTTTGTAAGGGATAGTTTTTTTCTTCTTAAACGTCTCTATATCGTATCATTCATAGCAGGCCACCTGTGAAAAACAAGACATGAATGGTATTTTGTCAGATGAGGAGGATTAAGCATGAAAAAGATTTTGTTTATGATGGTCTTTTGCCTTGTGTTATTAACGGCGGTATCCTATGCAGAAACACCTGTAAAAATTACCGCCAGTGGTTCTGGATCAGTGTCCGTCGAACCTGACCTGATGCGCGTGACGGCTAATGTTACGAGCATG
Organism: Clostridia bacterium; assembly: GCA_017469025.1. Classification (GTDB taxonomy): domain Bacteria; phylum Bacillota; class Clostridia; order Christensenellales; family Aristaeellaceae; genus Ventricola. The sequence continues at coordinate 5,476 of JAFUHD010000251.1, read as the reverse complement.
GACAAAGAACTGTCCGTGGCACAGGAAAATGTCAGCAACACTGTCAATGCAATACATGCTGCACTCAGTGCACTTGGTATTGAGGCAAATGATGTTGTGACAATCGGATACAACTGCAATACGATTTATGACTATACTGAAACGCCATACAAACTCAATGGATATCAGACATCTCATTCACTTGCAATTACCTGCCGCGATATAAGTCTGGTAGATGCAGTTCTTGGAACACTGGCCGGGAATGGCATGACAGAGGTCTATGGTATAGAGTTTGATGTTTCAAACCGGAAGGAACTGTATTTGAATGCGCTCGGGCTGGCTGTAGAAGCTGCACAGGAAAAAGCAGCTGTTCTGGCAGGGGCTGCCTCCCTTGAACAGTACAGTATCAGTACAATTACAGAAAATGAATCCTATGGATATTCCAATTATATGGCCAAGGAAGCAGCAATGGATGGAGCAACTGGAAATTCCGGTATTCATAGCGGAAACATATCCATTGACGCAAGTGTTACCGTTCAATTTGAAGCAAAATAAAGGGATGCAGATACAAAGACGCTCAGAAGAGCGTCTTTGCTGTATAATGAATCAGTAATTCTCCGCACGGACTTCGAAATAGCTCTGTGGATGATTGCATACCGGACAGACTTCCGGTGCCTCCATGCCGACAACGATATGACCGCAGTTGCGGCATTCCCAAATGGTAACACCGGCTTTTTTAAAGACTTCCATAGCTTCCACATTCTGAAGCAGTTTGCGATACCGTTCCTCGTGTTCTTTCTCTATGGCAGCCACACCGCGGAACTGCTTGGCCAGATCAGCAAAGCCTTCTTCCTCAGCTTCGCGTGCCATGCGCTCATACATATCCGTCCACTCGGCATTTTCACCTTCGGCTGCATGCAGCAGATTGGCAGGTGTATCACCGAGTTCACCCAGAGCCTTGAACCAGAGTTTGGCATGTTCTTTTTCATTATCAGCTGTCTTGAGAAAGATTGCTGCGATCTGCTCATAACCTGCTTTTTTCGCGGCTGATGCAAAATAGGTATATTTGTTGCGTGCCATAGATTCGCCGGCAAAAGCTTCCCAGAGATTCTTTTCTGTCTTTGTTCCGGCATATTTGTTTTCTGCCATGGGATTCTCCTTTTTTCATGGTCGTTTTTTTAAAGTGGACCGTCTTGCTTGCAGTCTACCCTGCCAAGGGTTGGTTAAACGATGCTTGTTTTCATGACTGCCTCAGCTGAATCATTGTATATACTTTCTATATATCTGTCAAACTGTTTTTAAACACAGCTGCTTTTGTCTGTTCAGGAGGGATTGCTACGCTGCTCTGGATTATCATTCTTCTGTCTGTCATCATGAATGCCTTTTATGTGGGGTTTATCTATGCGAAACGGATAGAAAACAAATACGATATGCCGATACCTGGCAAAAAACAGCTTTATTGCCTTGGAGATGGCCTGACCTATGGCGTGGGTGTTCTGAATAGCAGGAAAGCTTTTGCCTGGCCGTATCTGCTCAATGCCGATCTGGACGGTGATTGGCAGGTGCTTAATTATGGAGTAAGCGATGCTACAGTTTCGCAGGAGTGCAAAAACAGCCTTATCGGTTCAAAAATCTGTCAGAAGCTCATGGAGCAACACTGTCCCATCCTTCTGCTGATGATTGGAACGAATGATTCAAAACTCGGTGTGTGGCATGAAATGCGGTTTGAATCCGAGTTCATGGCGCTTGCAGGACAGCTCAGGCAGCATGCAGACCGTTTTATCATTCTCATCCCGCCTGCTGTACACTTCCCCAAAGCTGCCTCGGGCAAACAGCCTGTCCGGAGAGAAATTGTCAATACAATTGCTGAAATGGAGATGAAATGCTGTCAGGAAATGAACATTGATTATATCGATCTTCACCTTCTGACAGCCCAACATCCGGAATGGTACGGTGATGATGGCATTCATTTTACAAAGACAGGCAATCAGGCTGTTGCAGAATATCTGCTTGACGCAGTACGGCCTTTGCTTGACAGAGAAAACGGACTGTCCTTTTAGGACAAGTCCGTTTTTCAGGTTATTCTGAATAATTGCGTGTCAGATTGCGTATCCATCCGCCGGCAAGATAATGCTGTATGGCAAATGGCATCTTGGCAAATTCATCCGTACACATCAGAATATATACGACTATTGGGGGCAGATGCAGTACAAATGCACTGATCAGGCCAAGCGGGACCGCATAGCACCACATTGACAGGAAATCCAAACGAAGTCCATAACGTGAGTCTCCACCGCAGCGGAAAAAAGATGCAATCAGCAGTGTATTGACCAGCTGGCCGATCTGGTAAACTGAGGAAATTACCATCATGATGCGCAGATATCCTGACGCGGTTTCTGAAAGAATGACCATACCGGGAACAAATGGAATGATCATCAACAGGAGAATCGCACCGATGATACCCGTAACAAGGGTGACATACATAATGTGACCGGCGTCCTGTCTGACACGGGACAGTTCTCCTTCCCCGATTTCCCGCCCCAGCATAATGGAGGAAGCAGAAGATATACCGAAGCCCACTGTTGTAATCAGTTCTCTTACAACTGAAACAACGGAGTTTGCAGCTACGATATCAGATCCCAGGTGTCCCATAATCATGGAATTGACGCTGAAAGCAAGTCCCCATAGACAGTCGTTGAAAAACGCAGGGATACAATAACGGAAAAAATCCGAAACCAGAGATCTGGGAATGACAAAAAGCGCACGGAATCCCCGCGGCAAGAGCCTTTGGTGCAGATAATCAACCAGACAGATAAAGAATTCAACACCACGGGACAGAGAAGTTGCCAGTGCAGCGCCCATGATGCCCATTCTGGGGAAACCGAAAAGCCCGAAAATCAGGATGGCATTCAGTATCACATTTAGTCCGAGGGTCAGTGCGGAGACGACGGTTGAAAGCGTTACCCGTTCACAGCTTTTCATGATGGAAAGATATGGCTGAGTCAGGCCTGCAAACAGATATGAATATGCAACAAAACGAAGATAGTGCGCTCCGGCATCAATCAGTTCAGGATCATTTGTAAAGACACGCATGACAACGCTCGGGGCAACGACTGCCAGGAGCGCTGCTGTGATGGAAAAGAACATGGAAATAATAAAACCGATGCCAAGGATGCGTGATACGGTCAGTCTGTCCTGTCTGCCCCAGTACTGGGACGCGAGGATTGTAAGTGCTGAACCGAGGCCGAAATAGACTGTTGACAGTAGAAACTGTACCTGACCGGCCAGAGAGGATGCAGACAGGGAAACCTGATCCACACGTCCAAGCATGATGACATCTGTCAGACTTACTGATGCTGAAATCAGGTTCTGGATCACAATCGGCAGGACCAGTACAAACAATTCACGGCCGAAGCCTTTCCTGAATTTTGGGATAACGGACATATGGGTTAATCTTCCTCTTCAAACAATGCATGCAAGAGCCGGTGGCGGTCCTGCAGAAAAAGCCGGGTTATTTTTACGCTTTCAGTATCCTCATAGTCAACAGAATGAATTTCATTCCCGTCAAAACTCAGAATATCTGCCTCTGGAAAGCCGGTAAGGATTGGAGAGTGTGTTGCAATAATAAATTGCGAGCCAGCTCTTACACTAAGCCGGATCTGAGCCAGAAGAGTAAGCTGCCGCTGCGGAGAAAGTGCTGCCTCGGGTTCATCAAGCAGATAGAAGCCACGACTCAGCATATTCAGCTCAGCCATTTGAAGAAAGCTTTCACCGTGTGAACGTTTGTGGTATTCAGCCTGGGTTTTTGCTGTACGGCTGTATTCTTCCTCTGCAGTTGCAACATTATAAAAGCTTTCTGCTCTGAAAAAATATCCCCATCCACTGCAGCCTGGCGAGCGGACAAGGGAGATTGCACTGCTGAGCTGCGAATGAGAGTCATAGGTAGAAAATCTGTAATTGCGTGTACCGCCTTCCGGATTAAAACCGAAGGCAATTGCAATGGCTTCAAGCAGTGTGCTTTTACCGGAACCGTTTTCTCCGGTAAAAATGGTTACAGGTGCATGAAAAGACAGTTCATTTGTATGTCTGATGGGCTCAATCTGTTGAAGGTAACTGTCTTCGTCAATGAGAGACCAGTTTATTGTCAGCCGGCGGATCTGCAGCTGGTTAGGACTCACTTTCAAATCCCTCCTGAGTTGATACCGGTGAGTTAGTATATCTGCTTTCATCCGAAGTTTCAAGCGCAGCAGTGATAAAAAATATAGGCACAGGTTATAAAAAACGTGTGCCCATATGTCTTTCAAAAAAGACTAAAGTCCCTATCAAATTCAGCCTAAATGATGCTCGGCAGCACATTTCTGTCAATGGAGATAGTGCAGATTGCTGGCAATAAAGGTACAGCGCTGCTTTACGCAGTCAATACTTCTCAACGGGTCCGATGGTGTGTTGAATACATAGTCGCACAGACGGTCAATGTCTGTGGTTGCTACGTGGAGCCTGGTATCACAGGAAGCATAGTAAATGTATACCTTGTTGTCATTAACAATGGCTCCGTTTGTGAAGACAACATTACTGACATCGCCCACCCGCTCACTTCCATATGGAGCGATCAGATAGCCTGCGGGTTCAGCGATGACACGCGCAGGATCGTCAAGTGCAGTTGCGAAGGCATAGATGACATAACGCAGACCGGCAGCTGTATTACGAACACCATGTGCAATATGAATCCAGCCGCGGCTTGTTTTGATTGGAACAGCACCGGATCCGTTTTTGCTTTCTGTAATGGTGTGATAGCGGCGAATGGAAGTCATCCGTTCCTCATCAATAACAGCATTTGTGATATCTTCTGTCAGACCAAATCCAATGCCGCCGCCACTGCCGGTTTCGATGAAATCGTCCATCGGCCGGGTGTAAAATGCATACTTTCCATCAACAAATTCAGGCAGGAGGCAGACATTTCGCTGCTGTGGCGAATGAAGCGTGCGAAAATTTGGAAGACGCTCCCAGTTTTTCAGATCTTTCGTCCGGACAATGCCCGCGGCGGCAGTTGCTGCGGAAAGGTCGGATACAGATGTATCTTTGGATTCTGAGCAGAAAATGCCATAAATATTTCCGTCTTCATGCTGTGTGAGGCGCATATCATATACATTGGTTTCCTCGGGGCATGTATCCGGCAGGAGAACAGGATAGTCCCAAAAACGGAAACCTTCGGTACCGCAGTCTGACTGTGCAATTGCAAAGAAACTCTTGCGGTCATATCCTTCAATGCGGGCGACCAGGGTATACTTTCCATCCAGCAGAATGGCACCGCTGTTGAATACCGCATTGATCCCCATCCTCTGCATCATATATGGATTTGTTGAGGGATTGGGATCATATACCCAGAATGGCGGAATATGGTCCCGTGTAAGTACTGGATTCACGTAGCGCTCATATATGCCATTTTCATACTGGCTGTCTATGGCGTTTTTTCTGGCAATCACGGATTCATAGCGCT
>JAFUHD010000250.1 GCA_017469025.1 Clostridia bacterium | reverse complement strand
ATGGTCCCCTCTACCGTATCCTTGTCGTGGCGTTTTGCCGCTTTATCCCAGTCAAGGTTTCCGCGAGGCCGATAACGGCTGTCCGGCGCCTTCAGCGGATCTGAATGATAGTCATTGTCATTTTCCTGCCCGATCTCGTCGCCACTGTAGAGAACAGGAACACCACTCATCGTGAACATGAACGCATGCAGCATGAGATCATAGGAAACAGCGCGGCGCATCGCAGCAGTATCGCCGCTCTCACGTGCGCTCTCGATGCCGCAGAGGGAAGCCGTCGTACCGCAGAGGCGGGCATCTCCAAGGCGCGGATCATCATTGTAGAGTTCTCCACGTGCCGGACTGTCCGGCCATTTTCCGGTCAGATAATCGTTCAGGTACTTTTTATGTGGTACCTCACGCTGACCGAACTGACTGAGGAAACCATAATCCAGTCCCCAGCCGATGTCATCATGACAGCGGAGATAATTGAGGAAGGTATACATCTTCGGCAGCGCAAACACCTGCTCCATCTGATAACCAAGCAGCCGAACATCGCGTGTAGCAACCGTGTGCCACAGGGACGCCATTGTAGTCACATTGTAGAGGAGGTGGCATTCCGGCTTTTCAACTGTTCCAAAGTATGGGACAACCTTGCTGGGCTCCATGACGACCTCACCCAGAAGAAGTGTTCCCGGACAGACTATTTCGCAGACCATACGCATGATTCTTACCAGCGTATGTACCTGCGGCAGATTCCGGCAGTTTGTTCCCAGCACTTTCCAGATGTACGGCACAGCATCCAGACGGATGATATCCACACCTTGGTTGCACAGGTACAGCATATTGTCCGTCATATCATTGAATACCACGGGATTTGCATAATTCAGATCCCACTGGTATGGGTAGAAGGTCGTCATAACCACTTTCTGTACTTCAGGACACCAGGTGAAGTTGCCGGGGGCTGTTGTTGGAAATACCTGGGGGACAGTCTGCTCATATGCATTTGGAATGTCCCAGTTGTCATAGAAGAAATAACGGTCCTGATAGGCCTTTTCCCCTGCTTTTGCTCGCATGGCCCACTCGTGATCTTCACTGGTGTGGTTCATGACAAAGTCAAGACACACCGCGATTCCGCGATGATGGCACTGCTCCGCGAGCTGTGAAAGGTCTTCCATACTGCCAAGTTCCGGCTGAACTTTTCGGAAATTGCTGACCGCATATCCGCCGTCGCTGCGTCCCTCCGGACTTTCAAGGAGCGGCATCAGGTGAAGATAATTGACCCCGCAGTCCTCAATATAATCAAGCCGTTCTTCAATCCCCTTCAGGGTCCGGGCAAAGGCATTCACATACATCAGCATGCCGACCATATTATGTCCCTGATACCATGATGGATCTGCTTCGCGGGCGGCATCCAGTGCTTTGAGCGTATCCGGACGTGACTGCCATGCCCTGTACAGCATGCCTGTAAAATAATCATACGCCTGCTGGTCATTATGATACAGTTCCATGTACAGCCATTTGAGCTCGTCCTCATGATGCTCAAACCGGCGTACAAATTCTGGTGCCCAGTTCTGATGGTCCATTTTTCCACCTCATCCAAATTGTTTTAATGTTTAATCTGTCTGTATCCATCCATGTTTCCGGAATTCTGTCTGATTGAGAGTTGCATCTTGGTGCAAATTCCGCTACAATTAGTCAGGCTTTCCAGATGAAAGCACCCGCCATACCGGCGGAAACGCCAATAAAAAGGAGTTCATTATGCGCGATACCATTATTTCTCTCCTTGAAGACATCAAGGACGATATTGACTTTAACGCGTGCACCACACTGATTGATGACGGCATACTTTCCTCGCTGGACATCATCCAGCTCATCGGTGCTTTGAATGACGAGTTCGACATTTCCATTCCGGCAACCGAAATCGTTCCTGCCAACTTCAACAGCGTAGATGCCATGGCTGCTATGGTCAAGCGGCTCGAAGACGAGTAGTCCAGAACTGTTGATTTGAAGCCCTATAGAAGTCAGGAAATGCCCGAAACGGGTATTTCCTTTTTTTAATACCACCAGGATTCTGTCGGAACCGCATTGATATCATATGTACTGTCGTCAAAACGCTTTTTGCCGGTCCATCCCGTCACATTGGTGCCGGGAATGCGGACTTTCAGCCACCATATTCCATTATTGGGATCATACGCTTTTGCCAGTACTTCAACATACTGACCTTTTACATCGTATGTGCCAAGTTCCTTAAAATAGGTCTTTGTACCAGGACCGCTGTTAATGGCCAGCTTCTGTGCAGCCAGTGCATAGATCTGAGCCTGGCTGGCAGATGATTTGGAAGCACCGCAATATGTGCAGTAATTGCTGTAATTCTTTGTCCCGCATTTCGGGCAGGTCCAGCTGCTATCCTGAGGTCTGGATCTGCCACAGTTCGGGCAGAAATTCCCCGTATTTCCAGTCCGTCCACACCCTGTGCAGGTCCATGCAGTCCCATCTGCCAGGGCAGGTATCAGCAGACAGATCAGAAGCAGTGCAGCCACAACCGTTATGAGCATCTTCTTAGTCATGCGATCTCCCCCTTTAATGACATAGTCGTACTTTCGGCACCGTAACAATAGCAGTTGTCATTATTTGACAAACCAGCTTGTAGTGCCGGGGCATATCCTTTGCAACGTTGCTTTCGTTTCCATATCATTTGCGAAAAATCATTATTGGGCAACCGGTGCAGGGCACCCTCATTTCCACAACAGTAAAAATGCCCAGAATACACCATCGGTGAATTCTGGGCTGTATCATTACTTGCGAATGATGTGCTGCGTCGTACCGTTGATATAGATCGGTGTCAGTTCCGCCTGAATCAGCGGGCGTGCATAAGCCAAGAATTCGGCCGTCATATCGGTCTTATAGGCGTTCACCCACTCCATCGGGACTTTCTTTTCGAAATTCGCAACTTTGCTGATGTCGACCAGCTCTGTCGTGCACTGATACGGATCATTGGAAAGACGCTTGAGCGCAACCATCTTGCCGGTGATTCCCTCAAATGCTGCCTTGGCCGCAGCACCGCCGACCTGATAGGCTTCGGTAATGTCGGTACGGCTGCTCAGATGACCGGCACAACGCTGCAGAATAGAAAGCTCGACAGAACGCGTACGCGTGTCCATATTCTTGGCAACAACATTGCTCAGATAGCGGGCAGTACCCGTCAGATTCTGATGGCCGAAGGAGTCAACAAAGCGGGCATCGTCCGACAGTTCGCAGACATAGCGGCCATCCGGCAGACGGACACCTTCGCTGACAGCGATAACAATGGACTTCTTTTCCTTCTGCATCCGCTCTACCTTGACAAGGAAGTTGTCAACATTAAACGGAACCTCAGGCAGGCAGATCATATCGACACCTTCGCAGTCCTCACCGCGGGCAAGGGATGCAGCAGCGGTCAGCCAGCCGGCATTGCGGCCCATGATCTCAACGATGGTTACGAAGTTGTTGCCATATACCGTCGCATCACGGATCAGCTCTTTCATAACAACACTGATATACTTCGCTGCAGAACCATATCCAGGGGTATGGTCAGTAAGCATCAGGTCATTATCGATGGTCTTCGGAACACCCATGAACTTGATATTGCTACCGATCTGCTGGGCATAATCGTTCAGCTTGCAGATCGTATCCATACTGTCATTTCCGCCAATATAGAAGAAATAACCAATATCCAGTTTTTTCAGAATGTCGAACAGCTTCTCATAGACCTCAGGATTCTGATAAAAATCCGGGAGCTTGTAACGGCAGCTGCCGAGGAAAGACGAGGGCGTACGCTTGAGCAGTTCAATTTCAAGTGCAGACCCCAGTTTGTCAGACAGTTCCATATATCTTTCGTTCAAAAGGCCTTCAACACCATTCAGCATGCCATAAACATGCTCGGCACCGCGCATCTGACAGGCCTGAAGAACACCGGCAAGGCTCGAGTTGATAACCGACGTCGGGCCGCCGCTCTGACCAACAATCGCATTATTTCCCATTAATTTTCCCTCCCTGACTATAGTCGTTAGATAAAATCATTATAAAGGAGTACTGTCTTTTTTTCAATCACGTTTTCCTCTTTTCACGAAATTTCCGTACATGTCCAATTTTGACTTTTTCCAATCAGAGGATTGACATTCGATAGTTAAAGTGATTAACTATATTCGTTAGAAAGCTCTAACTAGATATCTGATCCCCCGATGAAAGGAGCCGGCATTGCCAAGAGACAAAGCCGTCACACACGGCAAAATCATCAGATACATGGCCGATGAATTTCTCGAATACGGCTATGAAAAGGCTTCCCTGAACAGAATATCTGCTAAAGTCGGCATTACCACCGCCGGCCTGTACAGACACTTCAGTGGAAAAGATGACATGTTTTCCTGTCTCGTTCAGGATACCATCCATGACTTTCGCAGTCTGACAGACAGTATGAAAGATCAGATGAGTGAAACCATGAATTACACACCGTTTCATCAGGACTGGACAGAGACATGGACGGCGTTTATTTATTCTCATTATGAGGGTGTCAAGCTGCTGGTCTGCTGGTCTGCTGTTCCGCCGGTTCCCGGTATGCAGGTATCGAGGAAGAACTGGTCCGCATTGAAACCGAAGGAAACATGGCATACGCGTCATCCCTGCATCAGGCCGGTAATATTTCTGACAGGCAGTGGCGTACCTTATCTGCTGCATACATCCATCTCGTTCTTGATACCGTCCGTTACGACATGACCAGAGAGGAGGCACTTGAACATCTTCATTTCGTATCTAGGCTGCTTTACCCCGGCTGGCAGCAGTTATTCGGCTTTTGACAGACTATTACATTATCAAATTACCCGCGAAAGCGAGTATTTTTTGTTTTTATGGGTTAGTTAATACTAACAATATTCATTAGCCTATGAATCGGGGTTCAGCACAGTTTGAGCAGAAGGCAGATAAAAAAAGCCGAATACCAGACGCCCGCCATCAGAGAAGACATCCCAGTGTCAACACTGGTTTGTCAAAAATAGATAACACAACGGTGAAAACTCAACTTAAGGAGGAACTCATTTATGAAACAATGGACCCGTAAAAATTCACTTCTCTTACTGCTGTACGCTGTTCTGTATGCAATAACAACTGCACTTGTCTGTGTTACCGGATCTTTTCATCCCATCCTCTTCGTATGCTACCAGATTACCGCCGGGCTTTTGCTCTCCGGAATTGTAATCAAGGCATTTGATACGGTTCGGGCACCAGGTGCAGCAGTCTGTCTTGGACTCGGCATGCTGCTTCTGCTGGTCATCATCAGGGATGCCGTACCATGGCACGTCCTTCCGGTCATCATCATTGCAGCTTTGGCTGAAATAATCCGGGCAGCATCCAAATACAGCTGGACTGGAGATGTTGCGGGAACAGTTGTCATGAGCTTTTCCAGCTTCGGTTACTACGGTCAGATCTGGTTCAACCGCGCCTACACGTATGAATGCTGCATAGAAGAGATGCCTGCCGGATATGGGGATGTTCTGATGTCCCTCAGTCCCGCCTGGGCACTTCCTGTTGTTGTTCTTTCCGGCATCATTCTTTCTGTTATCATCTCAAATGTCACCGCACGGTGTTTTAAGAGTAAATGGGTGTACTTAATTTTTGTGGGTAAAATAATTGACATCGGAAGGTTTTTACGACTCTACTTCGCTCACTTTGT
>JAFUHD010000249.1 GCA_017469025.1 Clostridia bacterium | reverse complement strand
TATATACGTCAATAGGTAGCGTTTCGAACTGAATCCGACATAGGCAACACGCCTTTTCAGAGTTATTGTCGTGTTTTAACAGTTTATCTACGTATGCACCTTATCGCGAAAGTTTCTTTTTTCCTTCATAGGCCACATAGAACCTCATTCTACACTGGTGCATGACAAGGAGTCTACTCACAGCAGGCTCGTCAAAGAACTGGACTTAGTCAGTGAGGCGTATAGTTCTAAGGAACTAAAGGGGCTAGAAGATTTAGAGAACCCTCTCGATCCAGCGAACCATATACACTACCTCGTTAAGCGGTTCTTATATGTCCACGGCGGTTTTGAAAGGAGATGGCCCAGCATTTCACGCTGGTTTGTCAAATCATGACAACTGCAATTGATACGGTGCCGAAAGCACGACTATGTCATTAAAGGAGTCAGGTACAGTCGTATCTGAACCTCTATTCGTTCATCCTGAATCCGCCAAGTGACAAGCTAAAGAAGGTGGATATTCTACTGAATTTGGCTTTTGAAAATCCAAAATTGCTTCGATATCGAGACAGATATACGGTAAATAGGGACTTTTCCCCGCTGTAAACCAACACTATGCAACGGGGGATTTATTCTTTTTTATGAAAATAATAAGCACCTGTGATGACATAGATGCTTATGTTTAACATTACAGGACATAAATTGATGACATTGGCTGCATCTGACCTGTTTTAAAAATCAGCGGGTGATGATATCAACCGGAACGTTAAAGATCTTTGCAACCTTGAGAATGGTATCAATATGACGGCCGCAGGCAGCAGCCATATGATGGGTCGGGCCGGCCTCGCTCCAGCGGTTGCAGAAATCCCGTGCGCCGCAGGTGAAGCGCATGCGCATATTGGTATCACCAAACATGAAGATGGGTCCTTCTTCATTCACACCTTCAGCAACGACGAACTTAAAGTGTCCGTCCTTATCCTGAGTGATGCCAAGGAAGGTAATGGCTTCATTTGTCGGCGGGTAGAACTGCGTCAGATAACCGCCGCCGGTTTTGCCGTGGAATACGGGCACGATTTTCATGGTAGGTTTCTTCGCAAGAGAAATATCAGCGTCGCCGGATCCAGAGTGACCGATGATACAGATATCCTCATTGAAGTCAATGGAATACATTTCAGAGAGCTGACCGGTGCCGGCAATTACTTTCAGGATACCCATTGCCATAGCGACCTTGATATCGCCTTCTACAGCGCAGGCAGTTCCCTGCTTGATGAGCATGGAGAAGGCGGGGATCAGCATGGAATCCAGTTTGCCGGCGATGCCCTGCGCAAAGCCGTCGTAATGGCTGGCAACAAAGCCCAGCTTTTCATCCTTGCACCACTGCTCAAAGGCGACTACATACTTGGCCATATCCCAGACTTTTTCGATGGTTCCACCGCCTTCAATGTCGAAGGTGTCAAGAATATCCTGCGCTTTCGCGCGGATTGCATCCTCATCGGTAATGTTGTCTGCGATAGCCCACATTTTTTCCCAGTCGAACTGCTTGGTATAGAGCCACATCCTGTGATAAAGGTTGGTCTCATCAATATACAGGTCCATCATGCCGGGATAAGGACGTCCGATCTGTGCAATGTTCGTGTCACGGAAACGGCGGCGGACCTGAGCTGCTGTGCACCAGTCACGGATTTCAGCTTCAACCTGCGGATCTCCGCCTTCCACTACGCCAGTGATGACGGCATGCCGCTTTCCGGCACGCTCAAGGTCTGCAACCATTTCTCCGACAGCGCCGCAGGCGTAAAGTGTACCGAGCCAGGTGGGGGTATCGGTATTGGCATAATCCGGTGCTTTCATTTTCTGCACGTTTACCAGTACAACAGGAACATCCAGATCGCGAACGGCAGGCAGCATGTTGTATGAGGTCGCATAGGTGAGAAGCTGGAGAATGACAAGATCGACATCTGCAGCACGGAACTTGTCGCCGGCTTCCATGGCCTTTTCCTTGGTGGTGACCAGACCGCCGTCAATCAGTTCAACCGTGTCAGGAATCAGCTTCTTGAACGCTTCGTACTGACCTTCAAATTCCGGAACAAGCGATGGAAACTGGGGCAGATAGGCGCCCAGCGCAATTGAAAAAACGCCAATTCTTGCTTTTGTTTCAACTAACATAGTGATCTCCTTATTAAAGTAGTGCAGCATATATATGTCTGAATGTGTTTTCTGTATGTTCCGCAGCCGGGCGGACCATCAGCAGTCTTGCACTTATTATACAGCTTGAAAGCACAGTTTTCAATAAGTCCTGTGTCGGTGAATCAATCGGATATTATGTCCATTCGTCGTATTTTGTCTCCTGTCTGCTACTCGTGAACATTAATTCCTGTCTTTTCCTTTTTTTCTGAATATCCAATCTGCCTGGGAACAACGCCTGCTTTGAAGCACTTGAACGCATCGCCTGCGACTCTGAACAGAAGCATGAAGTACACAGGTCACGGAAAGAAGCGATCATCAACGGGAAGGGCTTGAACAGCGTGGAGCTGAAAGCTTGGTGCGAGGAGATGGCCCAGCACTATGTGCTGGTTCGTCAAATAATGACGATTGCGATTGATACGGTGCCGAAAGCCAGCAATATCATTAAAGAAGGAAAAAGAGCAGATCCAGTACCAAATCAGTGTGGGAGCCTGCAGGGCCTGGCGCGACAGTGAGGCCGATGAAGCCGTTATGAACGACCTCACCAGGGACCGGGTATAACATGAATTCATCGACACCCTGCGGAGGGCAGGCATTCAGAACCTGGCAGTTTGCTATTCCTGAATTGTCTTATGAAAGACCTGCACGGCGATGCGGACGAGGGCTGCACGATGCCATGATGCAGGAACAGATTCCACATGACAAAGTCACGCGAAATGAAGTCAGAGATTTCTTGAAACCGGGAAAGTAAAATAGGTATCCGGATACGGCTCGGGATCAAGCGTAAAATGCCACCATTCTGTTTCAAGCGGCCGGAACCCGCTTTTGATCATGGCATTTCTAAGCAGCATACGTCTTTCGTACTGTTCCCTGCAAAGTTCTGTGTAACCGGGGTGACTGAGTTCACCGAAGTAATCAAAGCATCCGCCCATATCTGCGTCTTTCTGCTGATGCATGTCAAACAATGTGAGATCAACGGTACTGCCGCGGCTGTGTCCGGAATGGCGTGCAATATATCCTGATGGAATCAGCTGTGATTTGCTGAGCTCCGGATAGAAGAAAGCCTGCATTCTAGTATCCTTAAGATCCTCTCCCCAGCGCATGAAATGGTCTACGGCCATTTGTGGACGATATGCATCGTAGATCTTGAGGCGGTATCCTTGAACTGCAAGCAAATTGCCTGCATGTTTCAGTGCATTTGCAGCCTCCAGTGTCAACAGGGCTTCCGGCACTTCATATCCATCTATGCGTTCGCCGATAAAATTGAACGTGGAATAATAGCGTATTTCGAGGATTACGTCCGGTACAATGTCAGCAACCCGGACGAAACCGGATGAATTGTCTGAAAACTTCATTTTTCCCTCCAGGGTCTGTCGTTTGTCGGGATCCTGAGGCAGAGTGTCAGCCTTGCCGGCACTGGATCCCGGAGTGCATCAATTATGATGCTCTGTCGGAATTACAGAAAAACACATTCTTTGAGACTTTACAGCTTCTGTATGGCTGGATTATACACGCAAGTGAACCGAACAGACAATGATTTCCACATATTCCAGGAAACTTGTTACCGGAATTCCAGCGACATGCGGTGTATCAGTTTGTTCCCAATGGACACATGAAATCAGCTGGTGCTGAAAACGAAAACAACTGTCCGGATGAAGAAGCATGTTGTGACAATTTGTCACGTGATGCAATTTGAACAACAGATGATACCAAAATGGAGTAAGAGCTCAAGAAATAATTTTTTGAACGCTTTTGTATAAGCAGCGCCTCTTTTTAGAACCATTGACTTCATCATTTCAACGATAATACTTTCAGATTTGAATAGGACGAATCACTATTAACAGAAGTTCATCCACCTGGATT
>JAFUHD010000248.1 GCA_017469025.1 Clostridia bacterium | reverse complement strand
TTTGATAGGAGATGCGGCGTTCCTTGAAGAAACGTTCGGCTTTCTGTGTGTCAAAGCCCTTGCCGCAAAAGATCTGAAGACCCATAAGAATCACCTCGGACGTATGCTAAAGCGCATACCCCGGGTTTGTCAAGAGGGGAATAAAATGAAACAGACAGTTTTAGTGACTGGCGCATCCGGCGGAATCGGCAGTGCAGTTGTCCGCCGGCTGGCAATGGATGGGTATACCGTACTGGCACATGCCAACAGAGGCATGGCAGCGGCAGAATCACTCAGCCGCCGGCTTTGTGCGGAGGGACTGGATGTCCATCCCGTACAGGCGGATCTCAGCGACAGTGCTTCAGTCAGCAGGATGACGAGCGGTATTCTTGAGCTCTATCATGAACTATATGGCATCGTGCACTGTGCAGGTATAGCCTGTACAGGTCTTCTGATGGATATGAGTGATGCGGCGTGGGATCAGGTTATCAGTACAAATCTGTCGAGTGCATTTTATCTGTGCAGGGCATTTCTTCCCGGAATGGTCAGAAGGCAGTCCGGGAGTATTGTGCTCATCTCCAGTATGTGGGGCAGAGCAGGCGCTTCGTGTGAGGCTGCATATTCTGCCAGCAAGGCGGGGCTGATTGGCCTGACCAGGGCACTGGCCAAGGAAATGGGCCCGTCAGGCATCCGGGTAAACTGTGTCGCGCCAGGTGTGATTGATACTCCGATGATGGAAGGGTACAGTGAGGCAGACCGTGCAGAACTGGCTGAGACAGCTGCGCTCGGACGCATCGGAAAACCTGAGGATGTTGCAGGTATCTGTGCTTTCCTGCTGGGGCGTGAATCTGCATTTATCACAGGAGAGACAATCGGTGTGGACGGCGGATTTCTTTGATGCGGTGACACAAAGTTTTTCTGATTTTTAAACAATCCTTCAAAATGAAGAAAAAGACCGTAAAATTGTGGCAGACCAAAACCACCGACCACATTATGTTGTGGAAAACTGGTTTCAAAATGAAGAAAAGCTGTGGAAAACCATCCGCGTGCCGGAACGGGTAAGGCGGGATAAGGCCTTGTATTTCAAGGCTTTTTTTGATACACTATCCAAAACTTTCAGTTATCCACAGGGGAAAAGTTATCCACAAAAGCGGATGTTCCTGTGGAAAACTTTATGATAGATAGAGAAGGATGCAGAATACCAATGGACGATCATGTGGCAATATGGGATAAAACCAAGGCGATTCTCAAGGACAATCTGCCGTCTGTTTCTTATGAAACGTGGATCGATCAGCCGCTCAAGCCGGTTTATCTGGATGGAGACGAACTGGCAGTGGAATATGTCAGCGAATTTGTTGAAACGACAATCCGGCCCAGGTATCTCGGTCAGATTGAACAGGCTGCCTCCCAGGTAGCCGGCCAGAAGATCAGGGTCCGCCTGATGAGCGTCAAGGAAAGGATCGAATGGCAGAAGGAGCAGGAGAAGAAGGCAGAACACAAGCAGCAGAATGAGAATGTGTTCAATCCGCGTGCGACTTTTGACACCTTTGTGGTTGGCTCTTCCAACCGGTTTGCCCATGCAGCAGCGCTTGCTGTGGCAGAAACGCCGGGCATGGCATATAATCCGCTGTTTCTGTACGGCGGAGTTGGTCTTGGAAAGACGCACCTGATGTATGCAATCGGCCATTTTATTCAGGACAATTTTCCGAATATGCGGATGCTGTATCTGCAGAGCGAGACATTCACCAATGAACTGGTTGCATCCATCAAGAACAATAAAACCGTGGAATTCCGCAACCGGTTTCGCAATGTCGATGTACTGATGATTGATGATATACAGTTTATTGCGGGCCGCGATTCCACGCAGGAGGAATTCTTCCATACGTTTAATGCGCTGCACAATGCAGGCAAACAGATCATCATCTCCTCTGATAAGCCTCCGCGGGAAATCGCACGGCTTGAGGAACGGCTTCGTTCAAGGTTTGAATGGGGACTGATTGCGGATATTCAGAAACCGGATTTTGACACACGGGTAGCAATTCTGAGAAAGAAAGCGGACCAGGACGGTATTCTGGTGGATGATTCCATTCTTGAAATGATTGCTGACCGTGTTGACAGCAATATCCGTGAACTGGAAGGAAGCCTCATTCGTGTCAGTGCCTATGCCAAACTGAATCAGTGTGCCATTGATGAATCGGTTGTATCCAGCGCACTCAAGGATATTACAGTGGTCCGGGATCCGAAGCGGATCAATGCCGAAATGATCATCAATTGCGTAGCTGATTATTACAAACTGGATCCGGCACTGATCCGTGGTGAATCCCGGAAAAAAGAAATTGCGCGTGCACGCCATGTGGCAGTATATCTGACACGGGAGATGACAGAGATGAGTCTGCCGAGGATCGGAGATGAATTCGGACGTGATCACTCTACCATCCTCAATTCCTGTGACAAGGTCAGCAAGATGCTTTCTGAGGAGCAGGAGATGAAGGAAACGATTAATAATCTGAAGAAGATCATTTCAGAAAAGTAGATTTGATGCATACCCGGAATGTTTTCTGAGGCTGAAGTGGCGTGCGGAACAGAGGTGAGATGGATGTGGACGGATAATGTCATTTGTTTGCCGGAATGGGAACAGCTGCCTGATATTGGGCTGTATATGGACCAGATCATGACGCTTATGGACCGTGTTTTTGCTGTCAAGTTCCCCAAAGGAGAACTGACAAAGGCCATGATTAACAACTATGTAAAGGCAGGTCTGCTGCCGCGTCCATCCGGTAAAAAGTATGAACGTGAGCATTTGGCCCGGATACTGATGATCTATATTCTGAAACAGTCCCTGAATATGGAAGGCATCGGAACGATTCTTAATATGCTGTGCAGAGATGGAGCCCAGGCCGGCTATGGTCGGTTCCGCAGTCTGCTGGAGGAGCTGGAAAACGTACTGGCCCAGGGAAAAGTGGAGATGGACTGGACAGCAGATTCCAGGGAGGAAATGACACTGAGACTCGGACTTGTCGGTGCGCTCTGTACGATCCGTACCTACTGGATTCTTCCGAAACCTGGGGAAAAGCAGCAATCCTGAGCCGGTTTGCATATTCATCTTCATTGATGTATACTGTAGAGAAGGAATTCTGCAGGATATGTGCAGTTTTCCAGGTCAGATTCACGTTACAAAACCATATGCTTTTTAACAGTTACAGGATGCATAACCTGTTAAGGGGATGGTCCGGCACTTTGTGCTGGTCTGTCAAATAATGACATCTTCTGTTGATACGGTGCTGAAAGCACAACTTGTCATTTAAGGAGGAAGAGGCAATGATTTGTCCCCACTGTCATAATTCTATTCCGGATGGGTCGAATATTTGTCCGCTTTGTTTCTCCAGTCTTGCCGGTGTAAACTCAGGAGAAAAAGAGGGTCAGCGCAGTGCCGGAGATTCGAATGAAGTCAGACAGTCACCTGCTGCAGGCGGCCGGACAAAGACGCAGAAAAGACACAAAAAGAAAAGGAACCGCGCACCGCTGATTATGGCAATCGGTCTGATTCTGGTGCTGGTTATTCTGGCTGTTCTGATTATTCGTTCCATGTTTGTGGGCGGATTCCTTGGACTGGGAAATAATCAGCAGGAAAATACACCTGCGCCGCAGCCGACTGTTCAGACGAATTCACTGATTTTCTATGGACAGGATCCGACGCCGACACCTGCTGTTGTCACGCAGGCACCTGCCATTGAGGTTACGCCGACGCCGGAGCCGACAGATGAACCGGAAGCCAGAACATATACGACACTCAAGAAGGGTGATACAGGTTCGGATGTTGTCCTGCTCCAGCAGGCACTGGCCCAGCTTGGACTGCTGACGTCTGCGGCAGATGGCATTTATGGAACAGGGACCATGACAGCGGTCCGGAACTTCCAGACGCAGAACGGACTTGATGTTGACGGCATTGCCGGATCAAAAACCCAGGAACTGCTGTTCAGCATGTCACCGGTTACGCCGGTTGTGGATGCCACAGTGGCACCGGGTGAAATTCTGGATCTGCCAGGCTGACGGAATCAGCGGTATTCAAAACGGCAGAAGGATGTCTGCTCAGCGGCGGACATCTTTCTGCCTCATACTATTATAATGAAGAAACGCCTCCCAAAATAGATGGACTGTGGAGGGAGAGACTGCGAAAGAGGCTCTATATCCGGATGAAACATGTACTTGGAATCCTTTGTTTGGTAAGCTGTTTGATGATGGGCTGCACAGGATTTGCGCAGCCCATGTTGTCGCTATTGTCATCTGAGCAGAATGGACAGATGTCCTGGCAGATCCGGTTTGAGACCAGCGAGGGCGGGACACTGGCCATGCAGCTGAAGCCTGATGCCGGAGATCCGGCTGTCAACATTGGTGCGGTTTCTGTGGAAGCAGGCCAGGGGACAGTTTCCTGGGACGGTATACTGCCGGATGGTGCGGCGGTAAAGGCAGGCACGTATGAACTATTGTTGCGGGTGAGAAATTTCTGGGGTGAAGAGAGCGAACCGGTGTCAGCGCTGCTCACGGTCGGTGAGGCAGCAGCGGAACGGGAAATACTGGATCTGTCATCCATTGCAGGTGCAGAGGAAGTACTGAGCTGGGACGAGATGTTGTCAATCGCGGATGACGAAGATGCCGAAGCAGCGCCTATGGAAACTGAAACGGAACGGATCAATCCAATGCCGCCGCCTGTTGACAAAGAGAGCCCGTCAGAAGAACAGAATCATGCAGTGTCTGAAGTCCCGCAGGCTACAAGTTTCTGGGATATGAATCCGGACCTGTATGATCTTACGAATCCGCTCCACCAGCAGGCCATCTGGGACCTCATGATGCAGCCGATCACTGTTCTGAATGTTGAGCAGACGGAACATGTCTATCCAACAAATCAGCCCGGTATCAACAGGACACCGTATGAACAGAATACGGCCGGAGAACTGCATGGACAGAGTCAGGGAGTCAATGTACTCGAACCGGATATGGATGGCGACGGATACCTTCTGATTGAAGCATATTCCAATGACGGAACCAAGACAAAAGACAGCTACATGATGTCCATTGACAACAAGCGCATCAGGGGCTACGTCAAGTCAAATCTGCTGATTACCAAGAAACCCTCAACAAAGTATGCGCTGCTGATAGACAAGCTGAGACAGAAACTGTATATCTTTGAAGCAGGGTCCATTATCGGTACACTGGACGTTTCAACGGGTCTCAACAATGACAAACAGCCATATAATGAGACGCCGGCGGGAGAATTCATCACGGTCAGCCGTGTGGGTGAGTTTGTCAGCGGAACGATGCGCGCTTTGTATGCGATCCGTATCAATGGAGGCACACTCCTTCATGAAGTGCCTTACCGCTTTGGCGCAGATGGCAAGACACGCATTTATAATGAGTTTGAACCGGAACTTGGAAAAAAGGCCAGTCATGGCTGTATCCGCATCCAGCGGAGACAAAACAGCGAAGGCCAGAACATGCAGTGGCTGTGGAATCATCTGGAACTTGGGACAAAGGTTTTTATATGGGATGATCAGGGAAGAGAGATGTATGATCCTGAGCTGCCGGATGCCGGTCTGCAGCTGTACCGGAATCCGGATGGCGGATCCAATTATCATCTGGATGCCAATTGCTCCGGTGTAAAAGCCAAGTTTCTTCCTTTGACAGGCGATCTGACTTACGGAGACCTGACAACGGATGCATTCAAAAAACTGACACCCTGTGTTTACTGCGGTGCGCCGCAGCGTCCTGAAACGCTGTATGAGCGGTATATGGCGGAGGCGGCCCAACTGGGGATTCAGCTCGATACGGCAAAAATCAAAAAAGACTTTGGCATTGAATGACTGTCCTGGCGGGACGCCAGCCTGACAAACCCTGAGGAACAACATGATGCCCAATAACAGGCATCAGGCGGTCCGGAATCCGTGTGCACACTGTGTGGACGGATTCCGGACCATTTATATATGGAATAAAGAAACGCACGGATACGTGGATAAGAGTGCCTAAAAAGAAACGCCAGGGAACGTGGATAGGCAATTTTGCATGGGAAGTTCACAAAACGCCTAAATAAAAGGCTTTAAGGCATGGAAGAGGGCAAGAGACAAGGAAAAATGAATAAAAAAATCTTTAAAAAAATTGAAAAAGGGGGTTGTAATTGGAAATTAAATTGGATATAATACCGCAGATGTCTGCAAAGG
>JAFUHD010000247.1 GCA_017469025.1 Clostridia bacterium | reverse complement strand
TTCTTCGTATCATCCTGCTGCGCATCTGCATTGTCGTCTTCGTCATCGTCCGGCTGAGTCTGATTCTGCTGGGTCATCGGAGAAGCAGCCTTTCCCAAAAGGGTGTTCGTATCATCATTATCGTCATCCGGAATCACACGCTTCGAAACCGGATTTTCTGTCATATTCAGTAAACTGGAGCCGGAAAGCGTTCCTTTTGTATTTGCTGTTTTGGCAGGTGCCGCTGCCAGTTTCTGATACATGAACAAAAGCTGGCTGTCCCCAGAAACCTCAGGCGATGCCTCCTCCTGATTCAGCAGATCATCATCCTCGTCTTGATTTTCTGATTCATTCTCTTCTGGCAGGCGTGTTTCATCCGGAATGATATTCATCGGATTATCCACTTCTGTGCTGCCAGTCAAATCTGAATCCGGATTGTCTGGATCAGAAACAGCTGCATTCTTGTTCGCCTGACGGGCTGGAAGCGGTATTGTTTCAATTTCATCCTCCCCATCCATCTCAGATGGAGCGGATTCATTCTCATTTTCCATTTCGAAATTGGACTTCCGGTCCGTTTTCGGTTCATTTCCCTGCTCCGGTCCAGCTTCACCAATAAATTCAACCGGAACATCATCTTCACCAGCCGGTTCATTTACCTGCTTCTCTGTATTGTGAATCTGCTCTGCATCATCATGCTCGGAACCTGACTGCCTGTTCACAGTTTGCTCATCTTCAGAATCAGGAACCGGATCCTGAATGATTTCCTCCGGATCATCATTTCCATTCACCGTATCATCGTTCTCGTCCTCGGGCTCTTCTGCCACCCTGACTGCAGGACACTCTACGGTTCTGCTCTGCGAACACAATACAGTTTCATCACTGTCCAGTATCATAAAGCGGTACGTACCGCTGACAGTCAGAAAAGCCGTTCCACCGTCCATTTTTCTGGTAGCACCATCCGGATAAACAGCAGCAAATACAGCATCCTCCGGTGCTCCATATGCATAAATCGTAACCCTGACACCGTTGTCTCCGGTTTCAAGATGGATTTCCATCTCTACTTCAACAGTCCCCTCGGAATCCTGTTGTTCCTGCGGTTCTGTGTTCCCCGTTTCTGCCAAATCGGGTGCAATCATCTCTGGCTCATCCTGTCCATCCAGATTTATGTCACCCGCTTCTTCATTCTGGACAGAAGCCTGTGTATCATTCGTCTGCTCCGGTACCGGAGCCTGTTGTCCGCTTCCATCTGTATCATTTTCCTGTCCGGCAGGGGTATTAACGGGTTCAGGATCGGTTTGAACCGGTGTATTCGTTACAGAATCCTCTGAAGTTTTTTCTTCTTCCTGAACAGTCTCTGCTGTCCCAGGTTTATTTTCAGATTCATTCTGGCTCTCCTCATGCTGTTCCTGGGATGCCTCCGGTTCATTCTGAGCTTCCGGCTCGTTTGAATTCTGGGATGCCTCCGGTTCGTTCTGAGCCTGGGGCTCAGATGTATTTGGGGCAGCCTCCGGTTCATTCTGACTTTCCGGTTCCGGAGAACTTTGAGACGCCTCCTGTTTTTCATTGTTCTCCTGTGGTTCAGGATCACTTGTATTTCCGGATGGTTCTTCGCTCTGCTCTGGTGTATCGTTTTCCTTTTCTACATTCTCATTTGAAGAATACGTCTCATCTGAATAGTCATTGTCATCATAGGATTCTTCTTCCCATTCTTCCGGTTCGATATTTTCGATTTCCTCAAATTCTTCACCAAAGACCTGAACACAGCTGCAAAGCATCATGAGCATCAGAAAGATGCATATCTTTTTTTTCATGGCTCTACCTCCGTCTGAATCTGAACATAGACATTCATACCCTCACGAACCCAGCTGTCGTTTTCAAATGTCAGATAACCATAATAGACTGGATCTCCCTCTGCATTTTCATGCGCCATATAAGAGATATCCGTCACAACGCCTGAAACGGGCACCTTTTGTTCCTGCCAGTCAAAATACAGCTGTACACTGTCTCCAGGACTTACCGAGGACAGACTTGCCTGGGGGATGTCGAACTCAACCATCAGGGAATTATCTGGATACACCGTAAACAGTGTGTCTCCTTTTGACACCTTTTGTCCGGCAGATGCAGTCACTTCTGCCACTATGCCGCTGACCGTAGAACGAAGTGTCGGTTCCAGTGCCAGCAACGCATCTATATCCCCTTCAACGGTTTCAAAAAGTGTCTGCCCGCGTTCTACCTCTTCTCCATCCTCAACACACATCCGTATGAGGCTCCCCGTTCCTGAAACCGAAAGAACATCTGTTCTGGAAACGGTTCCTGAACCGATACATGTTTTGCTGAGGTAGGTCGGCGAACGGTAAATATATACCGTCTCTTCCATATACAGCTCGCCCGCCGTCGTTTCTACTGTATAGGCAGAACCGTCAACGGCTGTAATTGTTCCTACCGCCTTATGGGATCCGTCCTTGGCACACTTGATGTATACGGTTTCTCCTGGTAATACATACTTTGTTTCCGGAGAACTGTACGCTTTGGATACAGTCGCGCTTACAGTAAATCTGCTTACCGGAGCCAGATATAATACTGTCTGTTCCGCACTGTCCCCGGGTTCTGCAAATATGCCGGTTACAACACCATCCTCGGAAGCCATAACTTTTGTGACTGCCATCTCTGCAACCGGGCTGCCAATCTGTATCCGGGTTCCTGCCCTGAGTTCTGCCCGTTTGACAACACCACCAAAGGGCGCCTGCATACTGACCGTATCCGATGGTACAACCCGTCCCGAAAGCATCTGATCGGCCTGCGCAGACATCGACAGCAAGGCTGTCAGGAGAAAAACCACCCATCCCCATCTTTTCTTCACTTTGTCTGTTCCTCCCCCTCTGTCATTCCACTGCTGTTCGTTCTGGTTTCACGTTCAGAGCCGGATGACGAAGTCCCGTCACGCGTTCCCCTTTGCGTTCTTTCTTCGCCATCACCTGCAGCCCCAATGTCTGACTGTCTGCGCTCAGGCCGCTTCCGTGTTTCCATCTCTCCATCTGCCTGTTCCGGTTCAGTCTGCCTCAAAGATCCTCTGTTTGCTGCCTCCCGGTCCGATTGGGCATGTTCCATATTTTCTGAATCCGGACCAGTCTGACCATCTTCGGACTGTCCCGGCGCTTTGGAATCTCCATCTGCCTGTTTCAGTTCGGCCTGCTTTGAAGTTTCCCTGTCTTCTGAATCCTCAGCTGAGTCAGTGGGAATCTGTTTTTCAGCAGCCATTGCTGTCTGCTCTGCTTCATTCTCCGGCAATGCCGCCTGACCGTCTCTGTTCCCCTGACGTATCTCCGGAACGCCTTCACCCTCAGGACCCATTCCCGGCTGATTTTCCGGCATATTCTGGGCACTGCCGTTCCGGCCGCCACGGCTCCCACGCTCAGCGGCCTCTTCATTGATGACCGTTCTGGTACCAAAGATACTGCGAAGAATGCGTGTCAGCATGGTCGTTTCTGTATCCGCGCCTGCCAAAGCAGGTGCAAAAACCAGATCTCCCTCTGACAAGCCTGACCTGATTTCAACGGTCATTCCATCTGACAGGCCGACAGTTACCGGAACCTGTTCATATTCCGTCTGCTTCCGGACCAGTACATACGGTTCGCCGTCCTCCGTGAATGATAGTGCTGCAGCCGGCAGCGTCAGTACATTCTCTGCACTTTCATCCGCTATCTGAACACTGACTGTCATTCCGGGCAGAACATACTCCGGAACAGTCAGCTGTGCCGTTACGGGATAGTATGCCACACGTCCACTGCTTGCTGACATCCGGTTCACGTGTGTGATAACCGTCTCATATTCAAGAGACAATGGAACTATGCAGACCGTGCACTTCTGCCCAACTTCCACTTTTTTGACGTCATATTCATCTACCTGAAGCTGGACCTCCAGGTGTTCAAGATCACATACCTGGGCAAGATTAATATTCGGCCATACGAAGTCACCTTTCTTGAACCGTATTTCATTGACGGTTCCATTAATGGAAGCAACATATGTCTTGCCCGTTCCAAGGGTCAGAATCTGGTCACCTTTTCTGACTTCCTGTCCTGAGGTTACATAGAGTTCTTTTATGGTTGTAACCCCTTCTGTATTCGTAATTGTTTCACTGTCTTCCACACTGAGCACCGCACTGAACGATTTTTTCGTCTCAATATTCCCGACAGTCACTGTATACCCCGTCATCTCCTGCTCTGGATCCGCGACAAACAGCCTGCCTGCGGCAACAGCTGCCGCAAGCACAATCAACATGACTGCAAAAATCCGGAGCCATTTCCCCCGGGTTCCTGTCTTTTTCCGGCTCACATGCATCCCCTCCGCTTTTGCCTTTTGTCTTTCGCAGTATACCCTTTCAACCTGAAATGAAACTTAAACATTTCCATGGAAATCAGTATTCAGAAATCCGGTTGGGAAATCGTTCCCTGCTTCGGGCATTTAAGGTTTATTTAAGGATTTCATGGCACAATAATAATTGGGGAGGTGCCAATGGATGCGTGTACTTGTTATCGAAGATGAACGCCGGCTGGCCGGCACACTGGCAGATATAATAGAAGAAATGGGATATGGTTCTGCCATACGTACAGACGGCATACAGGGACTGGATGAAGCCATGACCGGCATATATGATGCCATTGTGCTTGATGTAATGCTGCCCGGAATGAACGGCTTTGAAATTCTGCGGCAGCTCCGCCAGGCCAAGATTGAAACACCTGTGCTTATGCTCACTGCACGCTCAGAACTTGCGGACCGTGTTGAAGGCCTGAATTCAGGCGCTGATTATTACCTGACAAAACCGTTTGAAATTCCCGAATTTCAGGCCTGTCTGCGCGCCGTTATCCGCAGACAGGGACAGATTATTCCGGAAATAAAGCAGTTTGATGACCTTTCTCTTTCCCTGACGGACGGACGTCTGTCCTGCGGCAGCCGCTCGCTCGTATTAAGCAGTAAAGAAAAGGATATCATCTCACTGTTGTTTCTGAATCCACAGGTACCCGTTTCCAAGGAAATCATCATAACAAAAGTCTGGGGATTTGATTCGGATGCAGGTGACAACAATGTCGAAGCCTATATTTCCTTTCTCAGAAAAAAACTGACACTGCTGGGATCCAATGTTCAGATTACCGCACAGCGGCGTATCGGGTATCGACTGGAGGCATCCCATTCATGATTTCCAGGCTTCGCAGAAAAATCATTCTTGTCCTGATGACGGTCATGTGCATCTTTCTGGCGGTTATTCTCGGTTTTTCACTCTTCTCCGTCCGCCGGTCCTATATCAGTCAGACAAGACGCTTTATGGGCGTCCACATGGAAAAGGAAAACCGGATGACCCCCTATCAGCCGCCCGTGGCTATCGCCACGCAGTCTGAAAGCGGCGAAATTACCATTGAATCCAATCATATCAGCGATCTGACAGAGGAAAAGATTAACGGCTATATCGGGCAGCTCGCCGAAACAGAAAATGAGAGCGGGGAGATAGGATCAGAGCATCTGACGTATCTGCGCCATCCCGGAAAAAACGGCACGGTTTATGTCTTCGCTGACACTCAGACAGAACGGGCTTTTGCGCTTTCCCAGGTTCAAACAATTCTCCTCGTATCTGCACTTGCTGTCATCCTTTTTCTGATCACCTCCTTTCTTTTGGCGCAGTGGCTTGTCCGTCCTGTATCAAGCGCATGGAACAAACAGCGCCAGTTCATCGCCGATGCCTCTCATGAACTTAAGACACCATTGACCGTCATCCTTTCCAACACTGCCATGCTGACTGCCTCTGGCGTCATCACTGATGTCCGAAATGCCCAGCGCCTTGACAACATTCGTGCCGAATCCCAGCGCATGCGTTCGCTCGTTGAATCCCTGCTGTCACTGGCCAGATCCGACAGTGCGCCGAAAGTAGCCCCAAAAACACTGATTAACCTTTCCTATCAGGTCAGTTCAGCAGTTCTGACGCTTGAACCGACCGTATATGATTCAGGCCATCAGCTCGTTTCCAATATCAAACCAGATCTATATGTATACGCCAGTGCACAGGATATCACCCAGATGATAGAAATCCTGATCGATAATGCATGCAAATACAGCCTTGCCGGGAGTGAAATCTGTCTGCAGCTGGACACAGTATCCAAAAAAGAAGTACTGCTGGATGTATCAAGTTTCGGGACACCGCTTACCCGCCAGGAATGCAAAGCCGTCTTTGAGCGCTTTTATCGGACCGATACCTCCCGCGAAGCCATTCAGGGATACGGGCTGGGGCTCTCCATCGCTGCTGAAATAGCCGCACGGCACGGTGGCAGCATCTCGGCGGAATCTGATGGAAAATCCAGAAACACTTTCCATATTCGCCTGCCGCTCACGCAAGCCAGGGAACCCCAGTCCGAAACGGATGGCAGTCCTCAGTAAATGCTTTTTCCCTGCGCGATGAACACATCTCTGGTATGACCACCATTTGACTCAGTTGAAAAGACAAGAGCAGTCCGTTTGCCGGGCTGCTCTTGTCTTTTTCTGTATTTCCACGGAAGACCTGCCGGAACAAATAATCAACAGAAAAATCCCTGCAAAAGGCATCCTCATTGCTAAAAGTATCTTCCCCATAATCCTGAAAGTCCATTGAAACAACGTAATAACTGTCTGCAAGCATACGCTCCAATGCATTTAAAGTCGTCGTTTTTCCATACTGCCTCGCACGATTTATTGTGAAATACTTGCCTGAATCTACAAGCTTCTTTATCTCTTTCACGTTTTCGGAAATGCCAGCCATGTAATGCAGCGCCGGTGAACATAAGCCTGTAGTATTGAAGACTTTCATAAAGCCATCCTCTCCCTATGATCTGCCGATATCAGGTATTATGGAAAGAAAATCCAGACCATCTTGAATATGCTGCGTGAAAAGCATACTGAAAGCAATAATTCTTATGCATGTAATGATCTGTTTCTCGGGTTTTTACCTGTATTTAGTTCCGGTGGATATACCTGATAATTGACTTTTTCATCTTCCATTCCTTCCCAGCCATCAGGAACGCACTTCTACCCTGATACACTCAAGTGTAACCGATGAAACCGGGTCTATCAAGCGTTCTGCCTGGTTTTTATACACTTTAGCCTCTGCCCTACGATTCACGGCTTAACCGAAAAGCCTTTTCAAAGAAAAAGCCACATGAACACTCTGACTGCAAAGTGAATCACACAAAAAACTGTTTTCCGCATGCATTTGCATTGAAAGATTGACCGGAAACTGTCATAATGATGTGCTGGTCATTGACCATCTGGTTCCAATTCAATGGAAACGATAAAAAGCTTCATACTTGTTGATGCTTCCACACCCCGTCCAATAATGGACGGACAGGCACTATTTAGCACTTCGATCACTCAGGAGGTTACAAAATGGCATGTACAACTGTGCTGGTTGGTAAAAAAGCCAGCAATGACGGTTCTGCAATGATTGCCCGTACAGACGACGGACATTTTGACATTAAGAAAATGATAGTGGTCCCACCGGCAAAACAGCCGAAAAAGTACAAGGGTGTTGCATCTCATCTGGAGATTATCCTTCCGGAGAATCCCATGCGTTATACAGCCTGTCCCAACGTCGATCCAAAGGAAGGTGTATGGCCTGCTACCGGCATCAATGAAGCAAATGTCGGTATGACTGCGACTGAAACCATAACATCAAATCCACGTGTGCTGGCAGCAGATCCACTGGTTGTTTATCAGGATGCGCATGACGGTGAAAAAAAAGTTATCGGCGGCATTGGCGAAGAGGATATGGTCCTTTTGGTCCTTCCATACATTCACAGTGCCCGTGAAGGCGTTTTACGGCTTGCTTCCCTGCTTGAACAATATGGCACCTATGAATCCAACGGGATCGCCTTCAATGATGAAAATGAAATCTGGTGGCTTGAAACCATCGGTGGTCATCACTGGATGGCCAGAAAGGTTCCGGATGATGTTGTAGTCATCAACCCGAATCAGTTCGGCATGGATGCATTTGATTTCGATGATGCCTTTGGTGCTCAGGAAGCACATCTCTGTTCAGCGGATCTTCGCACATTCATTGAAGAGAATCATCTGGATCTCAATCAGAATGGAAAAAACAATACACGGGATATCTTTGGTTCACACCGGGATATGGATCACATCTACAATACCCCGCGTGCGTGGTTTATGGGACGTTATCTGACGCCGTACTCCCATCGCTGGGACGGTGAAAATGCTGAATTCACGCCGGAAAGTGATAACATCCCCTGGGCACTGGTGCCTGACCGCAAGATTGCTGTCGAGGACGTCCGTTACCTCCTTTCCGGCCATTATCAGGGCACGCCATATAATCCATATACCAGTCACGATACCGGCCTGCGCGGTACATACCGTTCCATCGGCATCAACCGGACCGGGGTCACCTCTATCTGTCAGATCCGCAGCAATGTTCCAGACCCCATCAAGGGGCTCGAATGGATCTGTTTCGGATCTACAACTTTCAGCGGATGGATTCCTGTATATACCAATGTCCCCCAGCTGCCGGAGTATCTGCGGAATGTCAAGATGACGCCGTCCACAGAAAACCTGTATTGGAGCAGCCGGCTGATCGGCGCCATGGCAGACAAAAGCTTTGCCTCCACCATGCAGGACATTGAACGTTATCAGGACGGACTGGCCGTTCGCGGACGCCAGATCGTTCTCAAATATGACCGTATGATGACGGAAACACAGAACTTTGATCTCGCCTCTGAGGCAAACCAGAAGATCTGTGAGATGGCCAAATCTGAAACAAACACCGTACTCGGAAAAGTCCTTCAGACCTCGAGTGAACAAATGAAAAACGGCTACCGTCTTTCCGACAATTAAACAGACAGCTGCAAAAACGCTTTCAACTCGATTGAAAACAAGGCTGATTTCTGTCGTCGTTATCACTGTTTCTGTCTTTGCTGATGAATTTCGATCAGGTCGTCAATACTGCATCCGGCTCAAACGTGTGAAAAGCCATATAGCCTTTACCGGTGACTGGCGGTAATTTTTCTTGCTTCGCTCACCTCGTGTACATGGCCAGTAGCGATACAATATCCAGTACAAAACTTCAGGGGAGTATTTTCTCCATCTGTACCCAGTGTCTTTTCATCCTTCAATTCATCAATCAGGTATTCTTCACCCATACAAGACAGCTACGGGACCGCTGCAAGCAGCGGCCCCGTTTTTTTTTTTACATAAAGGAAATGGTATGCGTAACTGTGTTGGACTCACCGGCCTTAAGGCAGATGCATCCCGGCTTATGTTCAATCTGCATATCAGTATCCGTATAGTCCGGTGCATTCGACCAGGGCTCGATGCAGATGTAATCAGCCCTTGGCTTAGTCCACAGCATCAGTACACTGACGTCCGGATATTCAACCCTCACCTTGTGAGTATCCTTGCTGTTTACAAGTGTCACGCCACGGCTCTTCAGATGCGGGAAAACAAGCGCATCAACAGCAAAATATTCGGTTTTCAGCGGAAGTTCATTTGTCTGTTCTGCCATGATCACAGGTTCAGGTTTAATCAGATTCCCGTCAAGCTCATAGTTTGCCAGTTTCTCTGTCTCATCAAATACAACAGTACATGCCTCAAGTCCACCAGGCGTCGTGTATGCCTCATGTGACCCAATGCCATACCAGAATGTCGTATCGCCCTTGTTCTCGACTGTATATGTAATCACAAGATGATTGCCGTCCAGCTGATATGCTGCCTTAAAAATATAATCGAACGGGAAACCCTCCTGCTTATGGCAGAGTGCAAACACCGCACGGTCTTTACCAGCTTCCTCTACCTGCCAGTCACAGAGCTTCGCAAATCCATGTTTTGTCATGGGATAGCGTTTTCCATCCAGGTAGTATGCATCCTCCTTGAGTCCGCCGCAGATCGGGAACATGATCGGTGCGTGCTGTGCCCAATATGCCGGATCAGCCTGCCAGATATACTCATGTCCGTCTTTTCCTTTTACAGACTGAAGTTCTGCACCTTTTTCGGAGATCACGACGCTTAATACATCGTTTGAAATAGTAACCATTCTTCACCCTCCATACCTTGTTTCGGATCAGAAAAAGATCCTTTGTCATCTGTTATTTTACACTCAGAATCAGTCCCTTTCAAGTATTGCACGACACTATCTGTTTCTCTGTCAAATGTCCGCACCTAACGTGCCTGTTTATGCGTTCCGCATCACCTTTCTGAAGCATATGAATCGTTATCCGGAACTGGTTCATCTCATACACCCAGATGTATCTTCCACAAGTGACAGCAGAGGTATCTTCCCGTATCGGCAAATGTCGCTTTTGAAGCGACCAAATGATCATCCGAAAAGGATAAACTGATGCCATTCCTCTTGAGCGCCCGAAAACAGCAGCTGTAACTGTTCTGTTTCTTCGTGTCAGCCACAGCGGGCGTTAACTTGGATAAATTGTTCTATTGCAGTAAGAGATACAGAAAGGTGGAAAAGATGGATAGACTGTCTCAATATGTTTTTCAGGAAATTATGATCCAATATGGAAATCTCAGCCGGTTTTCAACTGTTACCGGAATCAGTTACAGCACTCTCGCCGCATGTTTTGAAAAAGGACTCGGCCGTTCAGGGTACGGACTTGTGAGCAAAATGCTGAAACATCTCAGAATCAACCAGTATTTTGCCGGCCAGCTTCTTCTGACAGGTCCTCGTCTTGCTGACTTTGGGAGGAACCTTAACAATCTTGACGCCATTGCACTTAACCATATACGCACGGCCCTGGAACATGAATACAACCGCTGTATAAAGGATGGCGTGAAAAGTACCAATGGCGTATTTGTCAGCCAGGAAGAATTGACATGAACCCGGTTCATGCTGACTATTCCGGCTTGAGCACACCTGCAGAGAACAACCTGTCAGCCTTAAACCGCATTGCCGATTATGGTGGTATTTATGTGACCTGAAGACGACATTGCGCTATGACCGGTACTTCTGTCAGGGAACCAGTATCGGGTTTTATCCTGTATTTCTCCTGCTGGCAGGAAAAACAGAAGTAGAATTCTCCATACCGCAATCATGTATCGGGAAGCACAAAAAGCCCGCTTTGTTCCTTCTGTCCTTCACGTCTGTCAGTGAATGGATAAAAGATCCAAAGCAGGCTGTTTTTCAAACCTGAAAATGCTCTATTTCACATGTATGAGTGTTTGATTTGGAATTGTAGTTAATTCCAACCAGAAGTATTTCTCCATCCAGCTGTGCCATGATCGCAGGGTAATTCTTATCTTTGATCTGCTGAATAGCCCCTCCGGCAGATTGATTCCATTTAAGTTCGATAACCATCCCGGGCAGCCGTGAATAACGCTTAGGGATATAAACAATATCTGCAATTCCATGTCCGGAAGGTAATTCTTCAATCTTCATATACTGTCCTATGGCAACAATATACGCAAACTTTACAATATACCTGAGTGCCTGTTCATTATTATAGAGAGTTGGCGCATACTCTGTTCCACGAATCCTGGTTATCGTCTCAGCAACTGCCTTTTCGTCTCCCTTCAGTGTATCATCAAGTAGTTTCTGTGATCTTCGGATTAAAGCCAGCCATTGGTCACTGACATTTACTCCCTTCAGAACTTTGGTAAACTCATTTCTGACTTCTTCATTCGGAATCCGTACCGTTTTATCATCCTCATGATAGGTCAGATATCCCAGATGAACAAGAAGTGTCAGAACATCATCCTTACTGTTGAATGTTTCAAAATCATTTTCAAAAGCATCTACATCAATCTCTATGGATTCTCCGGCTATCATCAGTGAAACTGTTTCCCTCAACCCTTCAAAATCCATATTGATATATGTGAAAAGTGCCTCAGCTGCGGAAGTCTTCTGCCAGTATGAACGGCATTTGGAATCGCGAATAGCACGCATCACTGAATACGGATTATAAATTGATCCATAGCCGGAGAATTCATATCCATCATACCAGGTTTTGAATTCTTCAAAATTCCGTCCGTATTCATGACACAGCCCTTGAACATCGCCTGCTGTGAACCCGGTAAACTCTGCAAACCCATCCGGGTAAAGAATCGGATATTCCACAAAATCTGAAATGGCGGACTGAGAACCATCCTTCTTTATTGGAAGAATACCTGTCATGTATGCGGCAGCAACAACTTTCGGTGTAAAACTGATATTTTTGAACCATTCCCGCAGCAGGTTCAGATATTCTTCCTGCGTATCTGTATCTTCTTTTGCTTCTCTGAATATTGCATCCCATTCATCTATAATGAATACGAACTGCTTTCCCTCAGTTTCAACACACTGCAGAAAGCATTCCATCAGCGTCTGTTCTTTATCAAGATAATCGAACAATTCAATCAAATCCCGATGAATGGCCTCCACAATCATATTCGTGACATCGCCGACGGGCTTTCTGAGTCTCTTTGCCACAGATATAAAGCTCGTAACATCAAAACACACTACATTATACTGATTTACATGTTCCCGATATCCAGCCGTTTTTGCAATATTCTTATCATCAAAAAGCGCATGCGAATCGCAGGAACAGTCATAATAGGCACAGAGCATCTGCGCAGCGAAAGATTTTCCAAACCTTCGGGGTCTGCTGATGCAAACCAGTCCTTCGGTACTGTTCATACGTTGGTTGATCTGATCAATGAGTCCTGTTTTATCGATATACTTTGACTTCAAAATACGTTGAAATCCGGTGTTTCCAGGATTTACATACTTTCCATGTTCCATCCGTCAGACCTCCCCAACAGTTCAGTATATCACATTTGTATTTCATGTTTTATTATATGTCCAGATTTTGAAAATAACAAGATACCTTGAATCTCATGCATAACTGCAAAAAAGGGATGCTGTAAAATTTACAGCATCCCTTTTACTTGTTAATAAGACAGAACAGCAGCGGTTTCGTTGAATTCCCGGCCAAAAACACGGTCCATGGACTGCCGGCGCGTCTCGCCTTTGGAGTGTGTCAGCATCCAGTTCATAATGGAATCCGCCACTTCCTGAGAGGTATAGAGATGATCCATATCCTCAATCCGGTAAAGTGTAGCGTACGCAAGTGTCTTATCCCGGACACACTGAATCGCAAATCCATCAAGATCTATCGTCATATGTCTGGGCATAACACCCTTCGTCGTAAATGCCATATACTGATAGTTGAAGTCGCGCATGATCAGCGGCTCACGGATTTCCTCAGTCCGTACTTCCGTATTCATGATAATACGCGGCAGGGAACGGGCCATGAACGCAGAGGCATCCTGGCGCTGTATAAAGTTCCGGTTAAGCTCTTTATACAGGTTGTTGCTCTTGATGGTCTCAGCATGCGTCGGAACCCGGTCATAAAGAATGCCGCAAAGATTCTCATAGCCGCGTTCCTCAGGAATTTCCGTAAAGGAGAACGCATATTCCCAGCGCGTTGTTACCTTCCCGTTTCTCATTGCACGGCGGGGCGAGACACGTATTGGATGCACTTTCACCCGGCAGTGATATTTCCGGTCATCCAGAATCAGATATGCATCCTCCGTGTTCACCAGATGAGGATCATCCATCTGAATGGCAGCACCATTTTCTGAAAGGTTAACCGTTGTACAGTCGTATGTTTTACCACGGACAACCAGCTTGGCCGGCATCGTAACCGTAACACGTTCAGCGCTTCTGTAGATACCACGTCCGGCAACGAAGAACAGACTCATCAGCATAACATACATATTGTAAATCATCCAGAAAACGATAACCGCAAGACCAATGGAGTTTGTCGAAAGGATGATCCACACGGAGCGGCAGATGCCGATAGCCGAGAGCGTCAGCAGGATGATCATCGGCATCATATATACCAGATTGTCTCCCTGCTTGTTCTTTACACGGCTCTTGACCGTAACTTTAAATTCAGAAAGCGAGAAACCAAAGGTTTCAAGCATTATCGGGATCAGCATGAACGGGAACATGGCTGTCTCATAGATAGCCGTCCACTTGTTCGACCGAACATTGGCTGAAATGGATTTCAGGGAGATTGCACTGACCAGATACATCGGCAACCAGAACATAAGAACCTGAGGAAGCGAACATCGCATAACCTCAAATCCGAATGTTGCATACAGCATCGGCGAGAAAATGTATACAAGACGCTTAACCGGTGCGTACCAGTAGAACATGGATTCCCAGTACATCAGTTTCTGAATAAACGACAGATCTGGAACTGAGAAAATATGCTGCTTCTTTGCAGTGTCAATAACGCCGCGTCCCCACCGTACACGCTGGCGGATCAACGAGTGGAGCGTATTCGGTGACAGGCCCGAAGCCAGAGGATCACCGGTACCCATGCAGACAAATCCATGCTGCTGCATCAGACATCCAGTTGCAAAGTCCTCCGTAATGGATTCGGTATAGAATCCGCCAATAGCTGCCATGGCACGTCTTGAGATCAGGGTATTGCTGCCTGCGTAAATAACCGTATTGGTACTCGTCTTGGCAGCCTGAATACCACGATGGAAGAAGTCCTGTTCATTCGGAATATCATTTTCCAGATAGAGGTTATACTGGAAAAGATCCAGGTCGTAGAACGCCTGCGGGGTCTGAATGAATCCCAGCGGCATACGCTTGTCCTTGGGCAGGTTGGCATTCTTGATCTCCGCATCCACCACATACGGCACAATTTCCATCAGGAAACGGCTTTGCACGATCATGTCTGCATCCAGTGTAACAATATACGGAGACGTTGTATGACGGGTGCAGTGATTGATGTTTCCTGCCTTTTTACCGTCATGATTGCCACGATGCAGATAGTGAATGCGGGGACCGAATTTCTTCGCAAATTCCTTGATTGCAGGGCGGTTGCCGTCATCACAGATATAAATATGTACCTTCTCCAGATCCGGATATTCCACGTTCAGACATCCGTTGATCGTCTTGGTCAGGAGTTCCTCATCCTCATTGTATGTGGAAATGAAGAAATCGATATCCGGATACAGTTCATAAGGTACATCCGGCTTCGGATACTCCCGCATTTCAGACATGCTCTTGAAATGGATGTACTGCTCCAGAAGACCCAGAACTTCGAAGAACAGAAGCGCTGCACAGACTAAGATGGAAATCGGATGCCCTGGAATCGGAAATGTATAGAAAATTCGCCAGATCAGATAATTGGCCGTGAAGATAATGTTCAGTCCGAACCAGACCTTTTTCCTGGTCTGCGACCAATTCATGCAATCGTCCTCCTTTCCTTCATCCACGGCAGCTGCAGGTAAGAAGCTGCCCGGAGTAATAAAAACGGATTAGTTTCCTGTACTTTCATCAGGTGTTCTTGTAAGTCCCAGCAGATCCATCCGGATTTCCGCTTCCTCCTTATAAAAATCAAAGGTGTCTGCATTGATGTTGTACGGATCAATCTGCATGATCACAAAGTCAAACTCCTGATTCTCCACGTAGTTTTCCATCTGGTAAATCGTTTCCTCCAGATCTGACCAGATGGAGTCTATAATGCCGCAAAGCGGAGACAGGAACACGGTTACCGGTGAAAAATAGCTGTCGCGGATCATGAACACACGGAGACCTTCAAAATTGTTCCTGTTGGTTATAATGTTGTGGAGGTAAATACCAGGCAGATATGCAGTATATGCTGATTTATCCGGCGAATCAGGCATGTCTTCCACTGTACTCCTGCTGATCAGCGTATCATACACGTCTCCTCGAATGATATTCCGTTCACCATTCTCCAGGTAACAGAGATATTCATACAGTCCCGGATCCTTTGGCCACAATGCTGTAAAATCTTCAAGGCCGATATAGTTTTTCCCGGTTTTGAGTCCCATCGTCCCAAGCATTTTATTGGGATAGGTTACCCAGTCAAATGCTGACGGCCCAATCAGACTGCCATCCGGATCCAGCTGCACACCTTTGGTGACCTCCATCCAGTGTGCGATTTCGCGTGCGGCCATCCAGGCAGCCGGAATTGTCCAGTAACGCTCTGTCCGATAGAAGGACTGCTGATACGGCAGGCTCTGGTTTGGAAAATACTGATTAAAATCGATGACATCAATATCATATTCAGTCAGCACATTCATCAGCTCACTGATTTTGTTTTCCGGATTTGCAGCAGGAAGTCCATAATCCAGTACCGTATTTCCAGTCCGGTATTTGATCGGCGGAATCACAAAAAGCAGCTTCCCGCCTTTTGCCTCAACCGTTTCCTGCAGAATTTTCACCCGTATGGCATATGTCAGCATCTCAGGATCGAAACCGGAATAAAAAGCAGTCGTATGCAGATAATTGTCCTCATCCTTAACATAGAGGAAGTCTGAAAACTCTTTCTTTCCCAGGAGCTTCACTACCTGTGAATAAGCCTCCACAAAACCCATCCGGCCAATGAAACCCTCGTTCATGGTATTCTCCACTGCTGAAATGATGGTTTTTACATCATCTACGGAAGAAATCCGGGTTCCACGGACATTCTGTATAATCTTGGAACCGTTTACACCAATATTGGATGCCAGAAGAATCAGGAGGATCGAAAGCAGCAGAATTCCAAAGACAACTTTCCGCAGTATATACTTCACTTCGTTCCTCCTTTCCTGATTCCCGCCTACAGAGAATCAATGATTTATTGATATTCCTACGCCGGGAAATACGCCCCGACTACGATAAAGGTAAGACAGATTGCAAACAGCAGCAGCATTGCCAGCGGATACACCAGCGTCATGACCTGATTCAGCGTACCGCTGGGATCCTTGAACATCCGCTCATTCATGTTTCGGGCAATCGGGAAACAGAACAGAATGCCGGCAATATAGTAAATCCAGTTCTCGCGGATAAGCCGCAGTGCGATATCACTGAAAAATCCGTTGTTGTTCAGTCCGAACATATCCAGATAGTAACGGCTGGCCTGATAAATGTCCTCCGCACGGAACATGACGAAACCGATCATAACTACCAGCATGGTATACATACGGCGCAACGCTTTGAACGGTATCTGCGAAGGATAGTCGATAATGCTCTCTGCCAGTACGACAATACCGTTGATTACGCCCCATATGACAAAGGTATACTTTGTACCATGCCACAGACCGATAATTGCAAAGGTAAATATCTGAAACACGCTCATGTCATCATTTTCCGAGTGTGTCTCACTGAACAGACTGCTCAGGTATCTGGACATCCACTGGGAAAGTCCTACCTCCCACCGTTTCCAGAAATCCTTCAGGGACTGCGCTGAATAAGGTGCGTTGAAATTTTCCTCCACACGATAGCCAAGCAGCATCGCGAGTCCTATGCCCATATCAGCATAACCGGAAAACTCAAAATAGATCTGAAGGGTAAATGTCCCAATACCCAGCCAGGAAAGCAGAATCGGCACACTGTATTCACCGGCATCGATCTGTGCAAGACTGAATACATTGTCTGCAATTCCACGGAACCGGTCTGTCAGGATCACAAGCTTGGCCAGACCAACGATCAGGCGGCAGGCACCCAATGCCAAAAGACGGTAATCTATTTTCCTTTTCTTCAGCTGCGGCTGAATTTCACGGTAACAAAGCAGAGGACCATTCCTCAGAAACGGGAAGAAAGCAATGTAGATACCTACATTAAACGGACTCTCTGTATCCGCCTTTCCGCGATAGACATCGACAAGGTAAGAAACTGCATGCAGAATGAAAACAAGCATTCCAAGCGGTTCATGAACCGAATAATGCAGTTCGACGCCGATGGATGGTCCAAGCAGTTCCAGGAAGTCACTCATATACCGTGTCGCAAACAGCAGGAACAAGTTGACGCCGACACCGACATAGAGCATCAGCTTCTTCATCGACCCGTCCATTCGGACAATCAGATACGATGCCACCGAGCTGAGCAGGATACAGGCAATGAGGAGCATGATGCTCTGAGGATCACCCCATGCATAAAACAGAATGCAGGCAACAAACAGAACACCATTCTGAACCTGTGCAGAGAAAGAAGCTGCATAATAGAGAATCAGGAGGATCGGCAGAAAGTAGATTAAAAATGGAATACTGGTTAAATCCATATTCTCTGGCGGTATTTCCGCCTCCTCCTTTCCATAATTATTCTTTGTCCGGCAAAGCACCGGATCATTTGAGTCAGATGAATACTACAGCAAAACTTATATTTTTCTCTTCCAGTCATTTCCCAACTGGATCAACCTTTCCGGTTAATCAGAATGGACGGAATGAAAAACAGTACAAGCGAAACAAACAGCAGCAGCGTATTTCCACCGGTAAACCTGAGTGCGATACGCTGTTCCTCTTCAATCGTCGCAAATGTATTGCGGACTGCAGAGGCATGCTCTGTCAGATAGGCCTTGATCCGGTAGACGTCACGTTCATATTCAGTACTCTCAATTGTACCGGTTCTGTAAATTGCCTTAACGCCTTCCTCTTCCTGAGCTTTGGGACGCCAGCGGGCATCATCACGCTGTTTTGCAATTCTGAGGTAATCCCGCGCTTCATCCAAGATTGTATAGACCGTATCTTCCTTCAGATAGGTACGCCTGAGCTCAACATATCTTCTCAGCAGCTTGGTCACAAAACCATTATCACGTATGAGATCACTCAGGAATATCTGCTGATCATAGACGACTTCATCCGGATCCGTTGACTCTCCATTCAGGTTTCCCATGGAAAGATCGAAATCATATACCGGTCCGAATGACAGTTTCCCGTTCACCGTATTGTACATATACGTCATGGATTTGCCGGCATCTGTTTTTCCGAAATACATATTCAGAATGTAGTAATCCAGAAGGCTGTCAACATCAATCAGAATGCCGTAATCATCAAGCGCACTGACACGTTCGGTAATCGTGTTGTAATCCGTCTCGATATACGCCATCTGTTCACGGGTCAGATCTGCTTCGTCCGGATACAGCAGAGAAGTATATCCTCTCACATACTTTCCATCAATCTGCCTTGTGCTTAGCAGTCGTCCCTGACGCATTGTATCACTCACGATAAAGTAATCTACCCGCGTCTTATCCCCTTCCGGCGCATCAATGTTAACTTTGGTCGGACTGACATCTATCGTTTCACAGATTTCATATATTCCCTGATAAACAAGATTGCCTTCCCGTTCTATCAGGATTTCGCAATAGGCTACATGCGGAACAAAATTCAAAAACTGGGATGCCGTCCTGTACGCTGTATAAGATCTCAGCATGCTGAGATCATTCCGCAAGCTGTTCAAATGCCATGTCTCATCTGCAGGCATACCGAGGATTTCTGTATCCTTGATTTCCCCGTCTGCATCAAGCGTCATCATGTCAAAATCCGGTTTCACGCCATCAGCTGTAGACTCCGTATGCAGCCGTATGGAAAGTGACTGTGTCGGTGACACATACAGATTGTTCATCTCATTTTTCCAGCTGTAGATGGAAAGCATACCGTTTTCCCATCCGTTATCCTTCTCCCCCGCAAGTGTAAACACAAAAATCGGAAGATTGGATGAGAACTCCTGTGTTACCTTGAAGTCATCGTCCATTGCTGCAAACGGATCCAGCGAAACCTCTGCAGCAGGCAGGCTCTCATCATAATAGATGAAGGGGTCTGATCTCCCTTCTTCTGTCCTGTGCAGTGCAAAATAGAGAAGGGCGATCAGGAAGACTCCTACAATGCACACAATCGCAACTGGCAAAAGAAGTCGTTTTGATCGTACCATGCTAAACTCCGATTGTTTCAAGCGCACCACAAAGGGCGCGATATTTGGCTACCTGGCACCGGCAGAGCCTGCCGGAACAGATTCATCAGCCAGAAACCTCATCCTCCTGACGAACGATACTGATAGACGTGATACCGCGGGAACCATACAGAAGACTCTCAACAGTACCGGCCTGCCGGTCATATTTTTCACGCAGGTTGGACGCAATTTCATAAATGGATTCGCCGGTACCATCTTCCGCATTGATATTCGAAACACGAAGGACGGCCTTCTGTGCATAATGCTGGCCAACCACCTTTTCGGCATCACTGAGAGCGGCGGGGGTTCCGCGGATAATAATGAGACAGCGCTCATTTTCACGAATCATACCACAGACCATCAGATATAGGAAGATGAACATTGAACCGATCAGTGCCAGCACATAAGCGGCAACGCCGCAGCACACGCCGACAGCCACGCACCAGAAAATGAACATCGTATCGCGTGTATCCCTGATAACAGTTCTGAAACGTACAATGGAAAGTGCGCCTACAAGGCCCAGCGACAACGCCACGTTGCTGCCAATCGCCGTCATGACAATGGTCGTAACAAGCACAAGCATAACCAGGGACACATTAAATCGGGCGCTGTAAACTTCACCCGTGTGCGTAACCCGGTATACCACAAAGATCAAAAGACCGATCAGCAGGGCAGCACTCATATTGAGCAGTATTTCGGTAACCGTCAGCGTATCGCCGCTGATATTGCTCAAAAAGAAGTCATTCAGAATATCACGAATATTCGTCGTCGCGTTCATAGGTAGTTCCTCCCTGACATGTATATCATTCTGGCCCTTTGGTATTTTCCGGCAGCCTCCGACCGCAGTGGATGCGGTCCGATAGCGGCCTTTAAATCACTCATGAAGAAGTCCTGATATTTGATTTCCATAATCACCTGTCCCTGCATGCCAACCGGTGCCATGGGGATATTCGGATCAAACAGATCCAGATTCGCTTCACTCACCCGAATGTTGGAATCAAAAGTAATCCGGATACTGTTCTCCTTCCGCACATACGCCCTGCGCTGGTATTCAATCAGAACGCACGGTCTGTACGTCTCCAGGGTCATCTTCCGGTACAGCATTCTGGCGAATGGGTCCCTGTGATTGCTAAGCGGTGAATAGTCTGACTGCAGCAGAAGCAAAGCCTGCTGGTGTGTCACCGGCAAAATCCGCTTGCGAACGGTAATTCCGTTCTTTTCCTTGTATTCGAGGGAAATCGTATCCGGTTTCTGCGGATATGTGCGAAGCCTTATATGGCTGCGATTTGTAAGGCTCTGCACCCGGTCGTAAAAGTCCTTGTTGAACAGCGTATCAAAATATACGCTCCTTACCACATATCCGTTTGGTCCGGAATAAACATCCGGCTGAATATATCGTTTGAGCCTGCCCTGGATCTGCAGTGCATCTACGTGGTTCAGCTGATACTTTGATTCATATCGCTCAATATCAACCATGCCCGCCTCCATTAACGCTTCCAGGGCAGAGAGAACAGACGTCTGCGTTTGCCCTCTTCTGCCTGCTTGTCATCCCTGGATGTCCGCTGTACCTCTCCGGCAACACCGCTGCCACTCCTCAGAATCTGGTCAAAGTCATTCTGTGTCTTCATGGCATACTCATCTATCTTAAGATCATACAGTTCCGGATAAGCCTTAAAACGGTGTCCATTGGCAATAATTTTATTCTGGTTCAAAAAGCCGAGAACTGCCAGTGTAGCACAAATCAGAAAAATGATAAAGAAGTTATGCGTAAAGATCACATACAAAAACATGGCCAGAAGAATGGAACCAGTTCCGACACTCAGCCCGGCAAGAATCCTTTTGCCACCATCCGTCATTTCACCCGTTTCCACATCAATCAGCCACAGAACAAATGACATGAGCGCATACAGCAGCATTCCACTGATACATCCTGGAATCATAAGAACCGGAATCCACATTGCTTCACCGGCAAAAATCGGAAGAACGTTCTGCATGGACAGGAATGCGCAGAACAGACCGAAATAAATACAGGGAATTGCCCGCTTCAGAAGAACGCCCAGGAATATGATCATAACACTGCATAATATAAACGTAAAAATCAGAAATATATGCGGCAATGAAGGGACAAGAGTAAACCCCGAAGGCATCGTAATATGCAGCGATGCCAGAAATTTCTCCATTGTTCTC
This sequence comes from Clostridia bacterium, assembly GCA_017469025.1. Taxonomy (GTDB): domain Bacteria; phylum Bacillota; class Clostridia; order Christensenellales; family Aristaeellaceae; genus Ventricola. The sequence continues at coordinate 16,675 of JAFUHD010000247.1, read as the reverse complement.
CTCCTTTTATGACGCAATTTAGGCTTTCGGCCCTGTAACCAGCGCAATTGTCATTATTTGACAAACCAGCGCTTGAGCTGGGCCAGCTCCTTTTATGACGCAATTATAGCTTGTACATTTTCGGCAAACCACTGCCTGCTCCAGCGTGTATTTCCCCGCCCCGCATGCCGGCAAGTACAAGTACAATCCGGATTACAGAACTTCTGCCAGACTGACAAAGCGGTACTGTTTACGCTGGCCTTCCATCTTGGTCAGATATGAATCGAGTGCTCCAGGCATGAATTCAGGCATATCATCCAGATGGAAAATGTAAATCTGTCCACTCTTGATCTTCATGTTCAGCGTGCTGACAAAATTCTCCGCGCTTTTAACACCGGAATACTCAAAGGTGAAATAGCCGGAAACGCTGTAGGTAAATCCACAGCCGAACACGGTTTCAAGACCATTCTTGCTGGCAGCCAGCAGATAAGGTCTGAACAATGTGGACAGAACCGGCCGTCCGCCACTTGACAGATCACCGACAATATTAACCAGAGTATCGTATGACTTGACCAGGTCCTCGCGCAGCTCTTTGATCTGCGCACTGGTCAGTTCCGTAAAGGTATTTTTAGCCTTGTAATTTGCCAGCGAGAAACCGGTATGCGTGTTGCTGCCAATCGTATGGCCCGCAAGACCAATCTCTCTAAGCAGGCTAGGATTACGTGCCGCATCCGCTGTACGGATAAAGAACGTAGCTTTGACACTGTGCTTTTTCAGTACATCCAGAAGCGCCTCAACACGTTCATCCGTTCCCCATCCGTCAAATGTCAGGAACACCATATCCCGGTCATTCTTGATAACACCCGTCCGGTCAAGCCGCCGGATTTCATCATCCGTAAAACCTGGCAGGAATCCCTTGGACTTCATCCAGTCGATACCGATATAGCGCCGTTCAATGACCGCCATTGTATCACCGGTCAGCTGACCGGCACGGATCTTGCCCTTGACAGAAGAAAGAACGGAAGATGCCGGAATCGGATAATCATACGCATACTGCGTATTGGTCATCATATCATAGATTCCAAGAGCAGGGAAGGTCGTATAAGAGTTCATGATCAGCCGCACGACATTTGAAACCAGCAGATCACTTGAAGTGCGTCCGAGTTCAAAATGCAGGATTTCACCCCGCCCGATCATGCTGTTTCCAATGACTGAACTGCAGATCTGACTAGCAGAGCCCAATGATACTGTTGCATCCGTCACGATGGTTCTGGTCTGGGAAAGAACAGTATATCCGCCTGCTGAAGCAGCCAGACGAAGCATGGTAGAGGGGCTTCCGGTCAGCTGCCGCAGACAGAGCCTGCCGCTGAATCCAATTTTCGTACGAAGTGTGTTTTCTGCCTCTATAATGGCAGACAGCAAATCTTCCGTAGTCAGATAACGTCCGGTATTTACCGCAAGTCCAACCGCCTGGCCAGCGCTTGCAATGTAAGTAACCAGATCCGCGTTCTTTTCAAGATCTTCCATCGAGACGAAGAAGGTACCGACACTTCCTGTCTCAGTGAGTACATTCAGAACATTTCTCAGCTCTTCAGCAGTTCCCAGCCCCTGGAAAGTCAACATAATGCCCTTTTGTATGGTATATACATGGGACAGAATATTCGCAGAACGATTCTGGTTTGCCTCCACAAGACTCACTGCTTTTGCATTGGCATTTCCGGTGACAGATGACAGCGTCACCTGCTGTGCGTTTGAAAGGTTGGCGACCAGAGAAGTCGGAACCGGAGTAATATTGACTCCCGCCACCAGTGTTGTGGTAGCCGGAATCGGTGTCAACGATACACCGTTCTGCGTCTGATAGGGGACAGATACAGGGAGCGGTTTTGTGGTCGGCACGCGCTTTGAACGCAGGTAAAACCCGCCTGTCAGCGCTGCGATACAGACAATAGACAAAAGCAAAGTCACCCGCAGCTGCTTTTTCAGTCCGTTCACAACTTTTATCCCCTTTCTCCCCGTTTATACGGGGCAGTTATTGTCCCAGAACATTGGTCAGCGGTACAAAACGTGCGCCGCCAATGCTGCTCAGATACTGGTCAATGAGATCAGGCAGATCTACATCTTCATCTATGATATAGGATATAGACAGAATTGCACCGCTCTTTGTTGCCGCGATCATCTCAGACAACTGATTTTCCTTGTATATCCAGTATTTTTCCGCATCCTCATCCAGCGGATCCGGCTCTACCGGTTCAATATTGAGATATGCACCGCCGACAGACCATGAAAATCCGCTGTCAAATACAGCATTCATGCCAACCGGATTGATCTCATCATATGGTGGACGGAAGAAAGTCGTGACAGCCGGCGTACCGTCTCTCAATTTGATGTCGCCTGCAATTTTAACAAGCGTATCATAGGCTGTCTTGAATTCATTCTGAAGTGCACGGACAGCAACTTCCCGGTTGCGCATAACATCATCTGTCGCATTGCTTGTCAGTGCGCCCATCGTATAAACCGTGGTAAACGTATCGTCTGCACGTATAGCCAGAGCATGTCCTTCCTCTGCAATTGCACGCATCAGATTCGGGTTCCAGTCTGCGGTTTCCGTCCGGACGAAGAACGTCGCCTTCGCATTGTGCTTCTTGAGTACATGAAGCAGTGGCGTTATAAAGGCATCCATATCTGCATCATTAAATGTCAGATAAACTTCTGAATTATTGTTCCTGATGATACCGGTCTTGTCTATCGAACGAAGCTCCTGATCTGTAAAATCGATCATGGTATCTTCTTTTGCGAGCCACGGTGAACCGATGTAATGTGAAATCATCTCATCCATCAGTGATGTCCGCATCTGACCGCGGCGGATCTTGTTCCGGATACTCGAAATAACAAGACTGTCATCCAGCGGATAACGCCAGAGTTTCGGCGTGTTATTGATCATGGCATGATAGCCATGCAGCGGATACACACAGCGCTGCTGAGCAAAGCATTCAATCAGCTTTCCGCTCATTTCATTGCTGTAAATAAACTGGTTGAGGTCAAAATGAACAAGTTCACCACGGTTAACCGTACGGTCAAACCGGGACAGGATGTCCATCATGATCTCCTCTTCATCATCCACCTTCCGCGTATCCTGGGGACGAACCGGGAAAAGATACGCAGTCGCCAGTGAAAATCCGCCGGCTGAGGCAGCCTTCAGAAGGTTGAACTCCTGATCGTATGGTACATATACGGGCAATTCATTATTATAACCGAATTGCAACCGGATTTCATCATCACAGGAGATCATTTCCGTCAGATATTCTTCTGCAGTCGGTGAATCGATATCCGGAACGTAAATACCCAGATCATGTCCGTCAGCCAGAACCTCGCGTACCGTCTCCTTTTTATGAACGGCCTCGTCCAGCGTAACATAGAACAGACCTTTTCCGTTCAGTGATTTAAGGGTCTTTAACACATCGTCAAGCTCAGCACGATTGCCGAGTCCTGCAAACGAGAAAATTGCGCCTTCTTCTGTCGTATCAATACGGCGGATCGGATAAGCAAGACCCCAATCTGTTGTCCAGATGGCCAGACGCTGCTGGGCTCTTACACGTGAATTGGTCGAAGCAAGTGCATCAAGAAGTGCCGTAAGATTCGTTACAACCTTTTCAGGATTGCCGCCGTCCAGATGAACACGGACAATATCACCGCGGTCAACTCCAAGCAGAAGGCGCAGGGAAATATCTGCACTCGTACAGTCATCCAGGCTGATCTCCGAATGTGTTACGACAACCTCTGAAAAACCACAGGCCGTCGCGGCACGCAATGCCGTTACACTGGGTGTTTCACGGCTCATTACGGGAACGCGGATCAGGTTATAACCTGCTCTGAGCAAGAATGACAGGGAACACAGACTGGATACCAGCTCTTCTCCGCTGGACCCGGCCATACTGCCGCCCTGATTGTCATAGAGCAGACCAATTTCAATTCCATGACCGAGAAGCGTCTCAATTGCTCTCTGGCTGCCTCTCAGTTCGCTCTCAGTAAAGAAGAATGAACTGGACAGTTCCCTTTCTTCAAGTACATTTGCAAGCGCCTGCATCATCTCTGCAGAACCGGTTCCGGTAAAGACCAGCTTTACACGTTCACCGGTAAAACGCGGCATGGTTTCCGAAATACCGATGATATCTTCTTCAGTCACCAGACGAAAACGGGCAAGAGCATCATTCAGATCATCTGCTGTCATGTTGTCCACGACCGAAACAAGTGCGCGTGTATTGGCCTCCGTGCCGGCCTGTCTGCTGGCCGGCCGGGAGCGGAGCATCATGAATGCGACTATTGCGCACACGAAGAACGACACCAGCAGTGCAAGTGTCAACGCCTTCTTTTTGCTCAACTCCCTGCCTCCTTTCTTCTCTCCGACAAAAACAGCAGTGCTGTTACTTGAATGTCAGTCTGACCCGAAGTTTGTCAATCAGGGCAGATGCTCCAGCGGAAATCCTGTCAGCCAGCGACTTGCTTGTCGTGGCAATACGCGTGGTATATGTATAGTAGACCGAGCTGTCAGAATTAACCGGTGTAATCTCGAGTCCCTCAAAAATACCGTCTGTAACATCTACAGGATCTGTTGCCTTGTAAGATCCGTCTGTAACACCCGCACCAAGCGCCACGACGCCGCGGCCGCTTGAACGAACTTCAAGCTCACTTACGATCAGGCGGTTATTGATCCACACCGTCAGTGAATTACCGATCAGTCTGACCCGCAGATTGATGTTCGTTCTCGTTGCAGATGAATAATGTACAGCAGCAGATTCCGCACCGTCAGAAATGCCCTGCACCTTTATGCGCTTCAACTGATTCAGCGTTTCCTGAGCCTGGTTGCGCAAGACAGGATCGGATTCATTGGCCAGAACAGCCTGTGTATATGCAATCCGGCTGGCCAGTTCCTCTTCCTCTATGGATATGGTTGACTGCATGAACGGCAGTTCACTCTGGAACCACGTTTCCAGTGTCTGGCCAGCTTCCCGGATATAGATTGAACCGTCCTCAATTGAAATCTCAATACCTGCCTTCGTATTGCGGTCGGTTCTGAGGTAAACACTCTGACGGCCAGCCGCACTGCCCAGCATTCGTACCGACAGGTCACAGTCATCTATCATCAGACCGCGCAGGGCTATGGTCGCCTTGCCGTCAGGCTCTGTTGTCATAATGATGTTGGTGTTGCCGAATTCTGCCACACCATCAACCAGCATCCACTTGTTGGCCTCAGATTCATTTCCAATGGCAAAACTCAGCTCATCACTCGTATCATCCCAGAGCCTCATCAGAAGGTGGTTCACCGATTGGTTGCCTGATACATAGATATAGCTCAGATCGTACGCCGAACTGTTAATCGTGTTAAGTGCCGTGCCCTGACGGTTAAAGTTAATCGGATAGTCCTGGCGGATATTGTTTCCATTGATCCGTGATGCAAGTTCTACATATCCAAAGGAACCTGTATTTGGCGCTGTAAATACAAACATCTGCGGCAGTGCCCCCAGGACACCCTGATACACATCCCGGATTTTCTGGTAGGTGTTTGAAATACGCAGACGCATGGCTGATTCAGTCTCCGTCGGAATGCGGTCTGAATCCCGGATATAGTCTGTCTCGGCAAATTCATAGTCGTCATCCAGGAACTGCTCAAGTTCATCAAACTCATTCGCATCAAGACTGCCAAGATAGTTGCCGTAGCGGTCAAATACATTGATGTATCTCCTGCTGTACCCCCGCGTGCCAATCCTGATTCTTCCAGTTTCCGACAGCCGTTTAACTGTCTCCGAGGAAATAATTCCCTCGGGACCAATTTCATCTGCATAGTTGCAGACGACAGCAGAAAAACCGACCTCGTTCAGGATGTCCTCTACCTGCTCTATGCTCTCATCACGGACATCCAGCAGAAGAATCATGACCGCCTTTTCCGGCAGACCCGTTTCAAGTTCATAAAATGTTTCGGCATCAATCGGCATGATGGAAGTGTAGCCTGAACGCCTCAGCGCCTCCATCTGTACCCTGAAGGTCGTAATACTCACCTGGTCCCCGGTGGGATTGGCCACAATAGACGGATACGCTATGGCAGCAAAATGCTGCTGCCCGTACTGAGTTTCAAGGTATCCCTGGGCATCCGGTGCATGCAGCAGATGATCGCCGTATGCATCCACATACTTGTATGGGAATGTATCTACCACGATTTTCTCTTCGTTCAGCGTCTGTCCGAAGAATGAGATATGGAAGAAAAGAACCACAGTCAGTGCAGCAAGCTCAAAGCCGATTTTCAGTTTTCTGCGCTCCTCGCTCTGTGTCCCATTGTCTGTCTGCATTTCTTTCCCTCCTTTCCACTGATTCGTGATTCATGATAAAACCGTTTCTTACGGAATATTGGCGTTAATGTAATTGAGCAGTGCTTCGCAGCCGGCATCGTTCAGATGCGAACCATAGCTGTCCGGATCCAGGCAGTAATCATCCCTGAGTGCTCCCTTTTCATTGCGCAGCGGATAGGCAATGTCAAGGAACGTAATACCGTGTGATGCACACATCCGGCAAACCATCAGATTGTAATTGAAGACCTGCCAGTTAGATGGGGTCGCATTCCGTGCCGAAATAACAGGCGGAATGGACAGAATGACAACATCAATGTTCGGATTCTTCTGCCGGATCAGATATATCAGCACTTTGAGATTGGTCAGATACCGCTCCTCAGAGTATGCCCTGATGTTCTCCGGTCTCAGACAGATATACACACGCCTTGCACCAAGAATTTTAAGCGCATCCTCTATGTGAATACGCCTCTCTTCAACCATCGGCAGTACCGGTGCACCTTCGTCCGAGATCAGAGCCTTTTCCAGTGTCAGCTTGGAAGACACCAGGAACTGGGCACCGTCCCAGAAAAGCTGGTCACGCTCCCGCCGCCAGTTGACATAGCTCATCAGGTTGGCCATGATCGAATCGCCGACAAAGACCGTGTCATAGAAATCCCCCGCTGTGGCAGTCCGCGTTACAGTGACGCCCAGGGGTATATCCGTCCTTGGAAGCGAATAATTGATGAGATTCAGACGCTCAGAATAATTGGTCGGAAGCGCGATCTCAGAACCGACCAGATTAACTCTTGCATCCTGAAGCTCTGTCGGCGTTACAATAGTATAATGGTTCAGCGTCAGAGACTCAATCAGCCAGGTCAGGATTTCACTGATGTGAAGATCCACCGTGTTGACTTTTTCCTCTCCGTCGAGAATACTGGGCGTTGGATCCAACGAAACACGTCCAACCAGATCCGAGTTGGCCTCTTCATATGTACCGGACGCATTTCCCAGATGAATGGAGATAATACTGCCCCGTACAAGGCTTTCAACAAAGGTATCGACTTCTTCCTTTTCCACGAAACTATCATGGTTCAGAAAAATATCCGGCTTAACAACACCGGACAGTCCGCTGGCTGTAACTGCCTGGAGAACTGCCTGCGTGTATGAGCTTGCATTGAAACATGCATACTTGGGATACACACCGCAGGCGCTGTACATCAGCTGCTGTGTTCTTTCAAACTGATGTACGTTTGAACTGACAGAGCTCCGGTCTGCTGCTGCATGGTGGCGCATGCCCGAATTTCCGATCTCGTATCCCTCTTGAACCAGATACGAGACCATATTCGGATATTCATAAGCCGTATTGCCGTCTACAAAAAACAGTCCGTCCAGATCGTAAGTATCCAGTACCTCACAGATAGCCTGAAGCACCTCGTCATCTGCATATCCTTCAAAAATGATGGATACCACGAGCTGACTGGTTTCAATGCCCGTCAGAACACCGGCCGCATTTTCCGAAAGCACCGGCTGCGGCGTAGGTGTCATGTAAACGATGGGCTCCGGTGTTTCGTCCAACTGCCCCTGCCGGTTGGTACATCCGCTCAGAACAAACAGCAGAGCAAGCATCAGCAGAAGGAACACCCCGTACTTTCGTCCGGTTTTCATTTGTTTCCTTCCTTCCCCTCTCCGGAGGCTGTCCATCTCGGGTCTGTCTGATATTCCCTGTTCATTCTTGGCGAAAGGGCAACCATATCAGTCGATCTCAGAATACCAAGGGAATCATCCAGACTCTGCTCTATATCCGTAAACTGTTCTGCCAGACGCTGACGGAACATCAGCGCATTGAAATAGGCAGCTTTAGTCGCAGCAAACGCACGTGAGCGGACCATCTCTGCCTCATCCAGTATCCTGCCGCTCTCCTCGAGCGCATCCTGAATAATCTGGCGCGCACGCTGGTTCGCATCCTTGACCGAACTGCCCTGTACCTCATTTTCAAGTTCAGAGATTTCACGTGCCTGCTGTTCTATGCGCATATGCAGTTCACGGTTCTGATCAGCCATATCCTGATAGGCCCGCTGGGATTCATCAAGATTCGCGCGCAGTGCTTCTATGGCATTATCCTGACCGGCAATCTGCTGGTTCAAACCATACTGCTGCAAGTCACGCAGCTCTTGTTCGAGCAGCATAATTCGGTTCTGGTACCCTGAAATGATTGCCGGATCCGGCTGCATGCCCGCACTCTGCAGATACCTGTTCTCATTTTCAAGCTGGGCAATCCGCTCACGGTATGCCCCCAGAATCCCCGCATCCGCTGCAGAAGCATCTGCCGCCCCGTCAGGTGCCTGCATTGACTGAACCTGCCGTTCAAGCTCAGCAATCCTGCTGCGTGCCTCGGCCAGTTCCTGCTCACTGGCGCCATTTCCCGTCCCGGATGTACTTCTGGCATTGACAAGTTCCTGCTCAAGCTGGGCAATCCTGCCCTGATACTGTGCCAGTGTTCCTGCATCCGCCGTATTTCCGCCAGAGGCAATGATTCCCTGCAGGCGGCCGATCTCCTGTTCCAGCTGATCAATCCGTGCCTGATACGGTGCAATCGTAGCCTGATTGCTCGCTGCCTGCGCGGCTGCTTCGTTCATCAGATGTTCAGCCTGGGCACGGGCATCTGTAAGAATGCGCTCAGCTTTATCCTTCGCCTCGCCGATTGCCACCTCAGCCTGCACATTTGCATCATCCAAAATGTGCTTGCTCTGGGCATTCAGCTTGTCTATGGTCTCATTCAGTTCTGTCAGCGCGCTTTCAGCTGCTTCGCGTTCGGATACCGCTTCATTACGTCTTGCTTCAGCCGCTTCTGCTGCCTGCTGGGCTTCCTGGCTTTTTGCCTGAAGTTCGCGCACTGCATCCATGCACTGTGCGCGTGTACTGACAGCTGTCTCCGCTTCCTGGCGTGCCTGATTGGTACGCTGTTCCGCTTCTGCGAGCCGCTTGTTGGTCTCAAGACGGGTCTTATGCAGTTCTTCCTTCTGCGCCATGAGCTTCTGACTTTCCTCTTCAATCTGCTCAAGACGTGCCACAGCTTCCTCGCGCATTTTCCCGCTTTCACGAAGCTTTTCTTCGGCATCATCCGTCAGCTGGCGCAGCTCATCTATCTTCCGGTTCTTAACATCAATGGTCTCCTGGAGGGCGGCCATTTCGTCCTCCATATTGTTAATTCTGCTCGAGCTGCCATGGATCTCGTTTTCAAGGGAACGAATATATGGCTCTACCTCGCGGCTCCGGTAATATCTGCCCCAATGGAGTCGAAACTGTTTCCGGTTTTCTCCAAAACTGCCTGCCATATTCTAACTCCTCCACTTCTGATCCGGCTCAGATGTATCCGTTTTCTTCTTACTACAGCAAAGATGCCGGGAAACGATCCGCACCGAGGCTATCCACGGATGCGGTTGTGTGTTTAATACACAAATTTCCGAGTAATTATAGCACAATTGCATTTCTATTTGAATAGGTCCAGATGGAGAAAATTGACAAGTCAATTATATAGAATAACCATTCTCCACTCATTTTTCAACCAAAAATCTGGTCTAAATATACCTGACCCGTATCATTTAATCCCTGCTTTCAGTTTCGTGTACAATATATTGCAGATTTACTCATTCAAGAACCGGTTGATAAGATAACACATCTATATTTTCAATGTAATTGTGTGATATTGTACAAAAATAAGCCCTGCTGCAAATTGCAGCAGGGTTTTATTTTACAGAATCAGACCATCCATCAGAAGTGCTTCGGGAAACGTTTCCTCTTCCATGAAGGAAAATTCCGGATCCGACAGAATAGGAAGGAACGCTTCATATGGAATATGTGACAATTCGGAACCATAGCTGGTTGAACCAAACCATCCACCTTCTTTTGCGCGCTGATGCAGATCGCGGGCAAACTTCGTATGGTTTGAACAGTCATGTACAACAATTCCCCATGATTCACGGACTGCCATCTCCATCATTTCAAAAGAAATACGACGACTGCTGACCGGAGAAAGGTAACCGTTTCTAAAGATATACATGTTCTCTCCAAGATAATTGCAGAGGTTATTCTCATTCAGATGCAGTTCGGCGCAGTTTATGAAATCGACCCCTGTTCCAAGAATCCTGGCCTTCTTTTCCATAAATGCCGCCCGGAAAGCCGGTGTCATCGGAGTCTCAATGCCTACCTTTGGAATGCAGGTCTTTGCCAGACGGATGTTTTCTATAACCGAATCCGCGCAATTGGTCGCGCCAAGATTAAAGCGCAGTTCCGGAAGACCGGCATCCGCCAGCATATGCAGGTTTTCCGGTGTGCACAGCGTACCATTCGTATACATGTGCTGATGAATGCCGGCATCTGCAAATTTGCGGATCATGGGACCATACAGCCCGATCTCCATAAACGGCTCAAGATATACGTAGGCAATTCCGGTTGGTTTCCGGCTGATCCTTAGCAGCAGATCAATATCCTCTATTCGGTATTTGCCGCCGCCAATCTCCCACAGTTCCTCGCCGATGGCCGGGATCTGTTTAAGCACACCATAATCATAGCAGAACGGACAGTTCAGATTACATTTGTTTGTCCGCCGGACAGCAGAAAGCCCCGTCCCTGTCAGACAGGAACGGCAGCCATATGGAAACCGTTCCGGATCGCCCACAAACCAGGTCCGACCGTCCAGTGACTGCAGATTTGGAATCGCCTTAAGACGTCTCTCATTCTCCGTTTCGACAGCAGTTTCGATCTGGGACAGCACGGCAAGGGCAATCTCCTGCTGTACCGGCAGCAGTTCCTCCCCTTCTGGCAGCTCGCTGAAGAATGTGTACCAGTTTAATGCATCCTGTTTACTGATTTTCATGAATTATAATGCCTTTCTTTCAGCTGTCCGGCAATTTCGTTCATCCGCTCATCCGTCAGCTTGAAGTATTTAGTAAAGATAATCATTGCAGCAACCAGGCCAAACATGGGCAGCAGGGTCATCAGCAGGCGCAGTCCCAGAATTGTCCCAGCTGACTGAACTTCGGTAACAACAGCTGTCTGGTCCGCATTTCCCTTGAGGCCGATCAGGGAAATTCCAAGGCCGGCAATGAATACGCTCAGGCCGGAGGCTGCCTTGACAACAAAAGTCTGCATGGAGAAGATAACGCTCTCCTCGCGGCGTCCGGTCTTCATCTCACCATAATCAACGCTTCCTGACAGGAACACGGTGGTCAGAACGATCAAAACACCGCTTGCACAGAAAACCAGCAGGCCAAGTCCGCACAGAAGCGGAAGAACGTGACCAAGCCCTGTCAGACATACTGTCATAATAGAAAGATAGCCCGCCATGGATACAATCAACGCACCCTTAAAAATCGTCTGATTGCTCAATTTTGTATGAATAAACGGGTAGAGGATCATCATACCTGCAATCTGACCAAGACCACCAACCATATTAAATAAGGTATAGTTTCCAATCCAGTTTTCTCCGCCGAAATCATACTTGAAGAAATAAATGATCAGATTCGTAGTGATATACATGGCACTGTTGATGAGCACGATGCTGATAACTGTGACCATTGCCTGATCATTGTGCATCAGCGCACTGAACATTTCCCGGATGGTTCCGGACGACGCCGTCTTTTCGCTGCGTTTTTCTTCAATGGATGCAACGAGAATCATTTCTGCCACAATAAAAAACACTGCAATGATCATCGCCAGGCGGGCAAATCCGGCACGCTCACTGCCACTGCCCAGCGCAGATACAGCCATCAGGGTAAAAACGGTAATCAGTGCATTCCCAAAGGCAGCACATGTCCTGCCGACTACAGAAAGACTTTCTCGTTCCTTCGGTTCTGTTGTCACTGCAGGAATCATGGACCAGTATGGGATATCCATCATTGTATAGGTCACGCCCCAGAGAATATACAGTGCAGAGAACCACACCATCAACGGCGCACCGCTGATGTCCGGTGCCGCAAACAGGAAATACAGAACAAATGCATTCAGTACTGTTCCTGTAAACAGCCAGGGACGGAACCGTCCCCAGCGGCTGTTCGTCTTTGCGACAACTATTCCCATAAACGGATCATTGACCGCATCAAATATACGTGCGATCATGAGAATTAGGCCGACAAAGGCAGCAGGCAATCCCAGAATATCCTGATAATAGTACAGTACATAGGATGCAGATAAGGCATACACCATATCTTTTCCGACAGCGCCCAGCCCAAAGGCAGCTGTCTGTTTACGGGTGAATTTCATACGGACACTCCTTCTTTTTATCTGTTACCGGTTTTCCTGCCAGAAACAATTTCTGCTGCCGGCAGCCTGATACCGTTTTGAAATCTGAGTATATGTTTTCAGCAGAGAGAAGTCAATCATGAAATCCGGACGATTTAAAACAACTGCATGAAGCACTGGTTTGCCAAACAATGTTCTGTCAAAACACACTTTCTCAGTATCATACCCCATGACTAAACAGTTACTGTAAAAACAATATGATGCCAAAAGCAGGCGCAACATTGAAGGAAACGAAGCTACGCCGGATTGCCAGAATACCCTGGATGCAAATGAACCGGCATCAAAAACCGCAGCGCCTCATTTATGTTCTATCAGCACGTTTTCCGCCACCATACTCTTCCGCTGCTCATCTTTTGACAGGCTGCCACATCATGTCAGCACAGCCTGTTAAAAGAGGTACTTGCATCCTATTCCGTTTTTTTAGACAAATTCCGGTGTTTTGTCCAGTTTTTCCCCGTGTTTTCCTCTGGTTTCCGCCTTTTCACACAGTCCGTTTATTGACATTCCATATTCTTCAATTTATAATGAGGGTGTTGCGAAAGCAGCTCTCTCTTTTGGGAGATTGATTACAGATAGGACCATATTCTGGTCAAAATACAAGGAGGAGATTCCCATGGCATATTTGGAGATTATTCAGGTCAAGGGTCGCGAAATTCTGGATTCCCGCGGAAATCCGACCGTTGAGGCTGAGGTCATTCTGGACGATGGCACAATCGGCCGTGGCATGGCGCCGAGCGGAGCCAGCACAGGTGAATTCGAGGCTCTCGAGCTTCGTGACGGCGACAAGTCCCGTTATCTCGGCAAGGGCGTAAAGAAGGCTGTTGATAACATCAACACCGTAATCGCCGATGCTGTCGAAGGCCTTGACGCTTCCGATATCTATGCCGTTGACGCTGCCATGCTTGAGGCAGATGGAACAAAGGACAAGAGCAATCTTGGTGCTAACGCCATCCTGGCCGTTTCCATCGCTGCTGCCCGTGCTGCTGCACAGTCCCTTGATATCCCGCTCTATCGTTTCCTTGGCGGTATCTCCGGAAACCGTCTGCCTGTTCCGATGATGAACATCCTGAACGGCGGTGCCCATGCGGCCAATACCGTTGATGTCCAGGAATTCATGATCATGCCTGTTGGCGCACCTTCCTTTGCTGAAGCACTCCGTATGTGCGCTGAGGTCTTCCATGCACTCGCAGCCATCCTGAAGAGCCGCGGCCTGGCCACCTCCGTTGGTGACGAGGGCGGATTTGCTCCGAATCTGGCCAGCGACGAGGAAGCCATTCAGGTTATCCTTGAGGCCATCGAGAAGGCCGGCTACAAGCCCGGCAAGGACTTCATGCTGGCTATGGATGCTGCTTCCTCCGAATGGAAGGGCGCCAAGAAGGGCGAGTATGTCCTGCCGAAGGCCGGTACCCACTTCACTTCTTCCGAGCTTATCGCTCACTGGAAGAACCTGGTCGAGAAGTACCCGATCATCTCCATCGAGGACGGCCTTGATGAGGAAGACTGGGAAGGCTGGGTTGAGCTCACCCGTGAGCTCGGCGACACGGTCCAGCTGGTTGGCGACGACCTGTTCGTAACCAACACCGAGCGTCTGTCCAAGGGCATCTCCATGGGCGCCGGCAACGCGATCCTGATCAAGCTCAACCAGATCGGTTCCGTTTCCGAGACCCTCGAGGCCATCAAGATGGCTCATAAGGCCGGCTACACCGCCGTTACCTCTCACCGTTCCGGCGAGACCGAAGACACCACCATCGCCGACCTGGCTGTTGCTCTCAACACCTGCCAGATCAAGACTGGTGCTCCGAGCCGTACCGAGCGCGTTGCCAAGTACAACCAGCTCCTCCGCATCGAAGAGGATCTTGGCGAAGCTGCAATGTATCCGGGAATGGGTGCCTTCAACGTAAAGCGCTAATCCTTACAACCAACAAGAGCTCTTCCCATATGGGGAGAGCTCTTTCCATATACCAGATCAGGCATACGCATTTTATACAATCCCGAATGCTAAAACCATGACCTGAGACAATTTACCGGTAATACAATGCAGAAAGCTGACACCACAGCCGCACTTAATAACAGGAGGAAAGCAGCATGACCCTGTTTCTGACATCCAGTCCCACAGGTCCACTTGACAACAGTTATACCGTTGACGGTGTCGATCCCCGGAACAATCTGCGGACGAACCTTTCCAGCAGATGGCCGGACAATCCCCGCTGCCTGATGATCACCGCATTTCCGGATGACCCTTCCGCAAATGATGAAATGCGCGCCTTTTTTGAAGATGCACTGCGTCGCAGCGGTCTTCCGCTTCAATGTCTCGATCTCTGGGACAGACGTTTTCCCCTGATCTCACGTGAAGCACTTCACGCGTATCCAGTGATTCTGCTCGGTGGAGGACACGTTCCAACGCAGCACGCCTTCTTTGAACAGATCGGCCTGCGTGCCAAGCTCAAAGGCTACAATGGTCTCATTATAGGTATCAGCGCCGGCAGCATGAATGCAGCGGATATCGTCTATGCCCAGCCGGAGCTTCCAGGAGAATCCACCAACCCCGGCTACATACGTTTTTTTGAGGGACTCGGTCTTACCCGTACCAATATACTGCCTCATTACCAGATGGTCCGAAACAGCATACTGGATGGCCGCCGTCTGTTTGAAGATATAACCTATCCCGATAGTCACAACCGACAGTTTCTCATTCTGCCGGACGGCAGCTATCTGCTCAGTGAGAACAGCCGTGAAACAGTATTTGGTGAAGCTTACCTTCTGTCCAATGGCATGCTTTCCAGAATATGCTCAGAAAACCAGTCCTGCCTGCTTTAAAACGCTTCCTCATTGAATGACTAATGCATCTTGACCCGAAAATTGATCACGTCCACTCCTGTCTGAACAGCGCAGTGTCGGAAATGCTATGTTACCATCCCCTTTGGTTTGGACATTCGGTCATCTGACAAAAGGATTCAAACATTGATCCTGTTCCTGACGATGTCTGCTGATAAAGCAGCAGCCCAGCTGAAAATGCTGGGCTTTTCTGTTTATAACAGCTCCGGCAACATGCACTCCATGGACAACACCATGATGGATATGAAAGCATCCATGGAGGGTATGTCTGCGGAAGACAGATAGCGGATTATCTCCACTGCCTTCAAAGCCTGACCTTGCCGTGTATATCCACCAGATGGAATGCACTTCCATCCAGGCACTGTGCTGTAAAACGCCAGCCGCATACCAGGCTCGTTTCCAGCTGGTGCACTGCACTCAAAGGATGCGGTATTCTACTCTGTCTCTGCAGCAGGTCTCAGTCTTTCAGTCACATTCTCCCCTGCTGCCTGTTCATACAGGACATTCAGCATCTCAGGTGTCATCGATTTTGTCTGATTATAAATCACTTCGCCCTTACGGTTGAGTACAATCGTCTGCGGCATAGTGGATGATCCACCCACAATATTCCAGACGGTATCCTCTTCAGTATCAATGGTAAACGGCATCTCAAATCCATTATCTGAAACAAATTCATTGACATCGTCTACTACCATGGAAGAATGAACTGCCAGCATGGCAATATCATCCTTATGTGTCTGATACAGTGCATTGAAATGCGGCAGTTCCTGAATGCATGGTGTACAGTAGGTTGCCCACAGGTTAACAAATGTCACCTTGCCGCGTGTATCCGCCAGATGGAATGTACTTCCATCCAGACACTGCACTGTAAAATCTGCCAGCTGCATACCAGGCTCGTTCCCGACCGGTGCACTGCTCTCATAGGATGTGATGCTCTGCTCTGCCTCTGCTGCAGGCATCGTGTTTACCATCCCGCTGTCCCCTGCCGCCTGTTCATACAGGGCACTCAGCATTTCAGCTGTCATTGATTTTGTCTGGTTATAGATCACCTCGCCCTTGCGGTTGAGCACGATCGTCTGCGGCATGGCAGATGAGCCGCCAACCACGTTCCAGATTGTATCCTCTTCCGTATCTATGGCAAACGGCATTTCAAATCCCTTTTCAGAGATGAATGCATTGACATCATCTACCACCATGGATGAGTGAACCGCAAGGATAGCCAGATCATCCTTATGTGCCTG
>JAFUHD010000246.1 GCA_017469025.1 Clostridia bacterium | reverse complement strand
TTGCAGGAATGCGTTGGAAAAAAATTTCTGTCCGGAGAATTCTATCTTTACGGGCAAGGGAGAAAAGCAAAAAGTGGCATGAGGTCGAGAAAATCATTGAAAATGCGCTATACTCATGAATTTTGGGCACCAAGAAATTTTTAGGTGCACCCAAGCATATTGTCCGCAGCAGATTGGAAAACAGAGTATCTGCATTGACGGAGATACAGGCACATTATTGGAGACATTTCTGCGTTGATGTCATCAATGACCGGCCGGCTACGAAGCACGAAAGGTATTACAGCTGAGTTCCGGCAAACCCGACGCCATCGTAACAGCATAGGGCAGTAAGCCCACAATGTTGCCTATATGTTTGTGTGAAACCCCAGTATTGCTGAGACAGTATTTGGTTCAGCAAACATAAAGTCACGTTTTAAATGTTTTATGCAGAGCCAGCAGAGATCTATCACTCATCGAAAGAGTCTGCAGCCTGATCATTTGTTTTAGCCATGGGACCTGTTTTATATGATAGGTTCCATTCAAAATAACAGACTTCCTGTACAGATCGATTTTATGAAAAAAATCCGCTTATAGTAGTTAACGTATAAAGGTGAAGTGTAACTGAAAATGGCTTCAAATAAGGACTTTCATAGATTCTGTCAGAGGCCTGTCATCGCCCTGAAGAGCTCGTGATTTCTATTCGCTGGTGACATTAGTCACCATAATTTCTGCAAAATTAGGCAGACGCCGATGCAAAGAAAGGCGGAACGTCAGATATATCACACCGGGATTTGGACAGATTATCTCTGAGCATCCCAGGGGCAGGGCCTGTACATATAATGGCTTCCTGTTCTTTTTTTTACTTGTGTGTATGGACTTGTTGGAGCATGGGTAGTGACGTGTCAGCGGATCAGATCACACCGGCAGGTAACCGATCCCGGGATGTTCTCCTTGTCATGTGACGGATTTGGCGTTATAATGTAAATGGAAAGATAGAGCATATAAGGAGCTATTGTAGATGACTGTGTCAGAAAGATTGACTGCATTTCGCAAAAAAATGCAGGAAAAAGCCATTGACATTATGATAGTGCCCACAGCAGATCCGCATCACTCGGAATATCTTCCGGAGCATTTTAAGACGAGGGTCTGGCTGAGCGGCTTTACAGGATCTGCAGGAACATTGACCATAACAGCAGATGATGCGGCTCTGTTTACAGATGGCCGCTATTTTATTCAGGCCGAGCATCAGCTTATGGGCTCGGGCATAGAACTGATGCGGATGCGTGCGGCCGGCGTGCCGACACTTGAGGAATACATAGAGGGAAAATGTCATACCGGTATCCGCATTGGCTTTGATTACTCGCTGGTTTCGCAGCAGGAAATGGAGAAATGGTCAAAGCGCTGGAACGAGAAGGGCGCGGAGGTTGTTGACAGCGGTGACCTGTTTAAGGAACTGTGGGCAGATCGGCCGGCTCTGCCGACAGCGCCGGTCTGTATCCTTGACCATAAAATCGCGGGAGAAAGTGTTTCCGCGAAGCTTACGCGTATCCGCGAGAAGATGAAGGAAAAGGGAACGACAGTGCATGTGATTTCCGTACTGGATGAAATCGCGTGGACGCTGAATGTCCGGGGTGAGGACGTAGCAAATACGCCGGTTGTGCTCAGCTATCTGGCTGTACGTCCGGGAGATGCGCTGTGGTTTGTGGATGAGGGAAAAGTATCGCCCGAGGTGCGCAGGGCACTGTCAGATGAGGGCGTTTCCATCCAGCCGTATGATGCCATTTATGATGAGGTCTCGAGGCTGGCAGAAACGGAAACATTCCTGCTGGATCCGTCAAATACGACTGCACGTATCTATGCCAGTCTGAATGGCCATACTGCAGTTGAGGAGAAGGATCCCGTCTATTTCATGAAATGCATTAAGAATGAACGGGAGATTGAGGGACTCAGGCATTGTCATGAGCAGGATGGTGCTGCGGTGACCCGTTTCATGTACTGGCTTAAGACACAGGCGGATGTGCGTGAGATGACGGAAATGGAGGCAAGCGACAAACTGGCCTCATTCCGTGAAATGCAGCCGGATTACATCATGCCGAGCTTTGATACCATCTGCGCATACGGCCCCAATGCTGCCATGATGCATTACAAGGCAACCGCAGAAAGCAACGCAAAGCTGGAACCGACTGGTTTCCTGCTGATTGATTCCGGCGGGCAGTACACGGACGGTACAACGGATATCACAAGAACATTTGTGCTTGGTGCACTTTCCGAGGAACAGCGGCAGCATTTTACGGCTGTGCTGCGCTCCGTGATCCGTCTGGCCAGTGCCCGGTTCCTGTCCGGTATGCAGGGCAAGAGTCTTGATGTACTGGCAAGGGGACCGATCTGGGATCTTGGCATT
Organism: Clostridia bacterium; assembly: GCA_017469025.1. Taxonomy (GTDB): domain Bacteria; phylum Bacillota; class Clostridia; order Christensenellales; family Aristaeellaceae; genus Ventricola. The sequence continues at coordinate 8,075 of JAFUHD010000246.1, read as the reverse complement.
GATTACCGCTGTGGTACCGGTCATGGCGTCGGTTTCCGGCTGAATGTACATGAGGGGCCGAATTCGTTCCGCTGGCATGAGTCCGCCTCAAGAGGTGAGGAAGCTGCCATTGTTCCGGGTATGGTGACGACGGATGAACCCGGTATTTACCTGGAAGGGAATTACGGGATCCGGACAGAAAACGAGCTGCTGTGCCGGGAACGCGAGACGAATGAGTATGGTACATTCCTCGAATTTGAGACGATAACCTATGTGCCGGTTGATCTGGATGGCGTGAATCCGGAGGCGATGAGCATGGATGAGCGTGCCTGGCTGAATGTGTATCATGCCGAGGTAAAGCGCCGGATCATGCCCTATATGCAGACGGATGATGAACGTGCCTGGCTGGAGTTTGCCACACGTGCGATTTAGAAAGTTGGCTTGGCGCATGCGCTGGTTTGCTGTAAACGACATCTGCTGCTGATACGATGCCGAAAGCATTACTATGTTTATAAAGGGTTGGCCCAGCACATAGTGCTGGTCTGTCAGATAACTACATCTGCTGCTGATACGATGCCGAAAGCATTACTATGTTTATAAAGGGGGCTTAAACATGAAACTGATTATTGCGATTGTTCAGGACGAAGACGCAGGTCATCTGGTATCCGCACTTATGGAAGGCGGATTCGGCGTGACAAAGCTTGCAACGACCGGCGGCTTTCTGCGTTCCGGAAACACGACGCTGATCAGCGGTGTGGAGGATGAGCGTCTGGATGAGGCTATCAAAACCATTGAGAAGATTTGTCACAGCCATGAGCAGGTGACGACAACGGCAGCAACGCCGGTTGGTGCCTCGGGCGTCGGAGACAGCTTTGTGCCGTATCCGGTCCGGGTCACGGTAGGCGGCGCGACCATCTTTGTATTGGATGTAGACCGTTTTATCAAGGTATAGTATGGATCAGTTCGAAGATTACGCCGGACAGTCTGTTCATGTCATGCGGCTGCAGGCGGAATTTCAAAATGGATCATTTACGCATGCGTATCTTTTTGCCGGTCCTGCAGGGACCGGCAAAAGAAGTGTGGCACGGCTGTGTGCCATGGCAGCACTTTGCCGGGGTGAAAGGAAACCCTGCGGCGAGTGCGGCCCCTGCCGCCGTTTTCTGGCGGGAACGCATCCGGATGTCCATGTGCTGACACCCATGCAGGGCAAGCGTGATATTGCTGTCGGTCAGATGAGGGATATGCTGAAAGAGGCAGATGTGCATACCTTTGAGGACAGCGTCAAGGTATTCATGATCCCAGAGGCTGAGAAAATGAACGCTGCCTCCCAGAATACGCTCCTCAAAACGCTGGAGGAGCCGGCACCGAACACGGTATTTCTTTTGACGGCAGTACATATGTCTGCGTTGCTGCCTACCGTTGTATCCAGATGCCGCCTGATCCGTTTTCATCCGCTTTCGGATGAACAGACCCAGGCAAGGCTGCGTGCGCTCGGTGTTCCGGAAAATCAGGTAGCGGTCCGTGCACAGATTGCAGAGGGGTGTGTCGGACAGGCACTTGCAGTGCGTGACGAAACCATACAGCTCCGCAATGAGATTGCCAGTCTTTTCTTTTCTGCGCATACGCTGGCGGATGTGCCAGCGGCGGTTAACCGGTTTAAGGATGAAAAGGATAACCGGGCAGTGATACTGGATCTCTTTGAGGAGATTGTGAGGGAAATTATTGCGGTTCAGGCGGGCGGAAAGCAGCCGCTGACTCTGCCGCAGGAGGCCCGGGCATATGTCGGGCATGTGCCGCTGGAGGGCGGGCTGTCGCTCAGGGAACGCATTGTTGAAGCGCGAAAAATGCTCCAGAGTTATGTGAGCTATCAATCAGTCCTAGAGACTGTTCTCATAAAGATTTCGGAGGAATACAGTAAATGGCCATGGTAGTCAAGGTACGTTTCCGGCGTGCCAGCAAGTTGTATGATTTTGATGCAAACGGGCTGGAAATCGGGAACGGTTCATATATAGTGACAGAAACGGTCCGGGGGGTTGAAATCGGTGAATGCATGAGCGACCTGCGCGAAGTATCGGAAAAGTCGTACGGGGTGCCGCTCAAGCCGATTCTCCGCATTGCGACCGATGAGGATCTGGCCATCCAGCAGGAAAATGTTGATAAGGAAAAACAGGCGCTGCAGATTGCCGAACAGAAAGTGCTTGAACTGAAACTGGACATGAAGCTGGTGGATGTTGAATATTCCTTTGACCGGACCAAGATCACCTTTTATTTCACAGCGGATGGACGCGTTGATTTCCGCATTCTGGTAAAAAGTCTGGCAAGCGTATTCAAGACGCGGATTGAACTGCGCCAGATCGGCGTGCGTGACGAGGCCAAAATGCTGGGCGGACTTGGTCCGTGCGGACGGCCGATCTGCTGCCGCCAGTTTCTGGTCGATTTTCAGCCTGTTTCTATCAAGATGGCGAAGGAACAGAATCTTTCTCTCAATCCGACCAAGATATCCGGTATCTGCGACCGCCTGATGTGCTGTCTCAAGTACGAACAGGATCACTATGAGAGCACCCGCAAGAAGATGCCGAAGATCGGCCGTGAGCTGCAGACGCCGGATGGAATCGGCATGATTACGGCGATTAATGTGCTTTCTGAAACGGTCACTGTCCGTCTTCCGGTTGGTGATTCATTTGAAAACCGGACATATGCGATTGATGACTGCAGCCGTGTAGACAGAAATGCACCTGCTGCTGTACCTAAAATGGAAATTGAAGAGCCCGACGGGGAAGAACCTGATACTGAGATGATGTATCAGGAGGCAGAAGAGCCTGCTCAGGACGAAGATACGGATGAGAATGAAGTGATTCCTGCTGTGCAGGAAGAGGTGCCCAAAAAGCGCAAGAAGCGGCACAGCCGCCGCCCGTCAGCTGCGAAAGCCGCAGCGGCTGCGGCAGCTGCTGCGGCCGGTGAAAATGTTTTACAGCAGGCACAAAAGTCTGAGGATGGCAGCGAAGCGGCGGCAGTCGGTGAAGAAAAGAAGCCGAGAAAACCCCGCAGCAGCCGAAACCGCAGACGTGACGGACGCAAACGTGAGGGAAAGCCTGAAACGGGTGCACCCGAGCAGGAATAGGGCATACGGGACGATTAGACGGGAGGAATATGGTGAAACGGTATCTGGCGATTGATATTGGTGCTTCATCCGGCCGCCACATTGTCGGCTGGATGGAAAACGGTGAGCTGAAGACGGAGGAGGTATACCGTTTTCCGAACGGCGTGACACGTGCAGACGGGCATCTGACGTGGAATATCAGCGCACTTCTGGATCATGTGAAAACGGGTATCGACAAGGCACAGGCAGTATATCCGGACATTGTCAGCCTGTCTGTTGATACATGGGGCGTTGATTATGTACTGATGCGGGACGGGGAGGAAATCCTTCCGTGCTATGCGTACCGGGATGACCGTACACAGGATGTGATTCCGAAAGTACATGAGCTGATGCCGTTTGATGAACTGTACCGGCACACGGGTTCACAGTTTCAGCCCTTTAATACGATATACCAGCTTTATGCAGACAGACTTGCGGGACGGCTTGATCAGGCAACGGATTTCCGGATGATTCCGGAATATCTGATGTCAAAGCTTTCCGGACAGGCAGCGCATGAATATACGAATGCAACGACCATGGGCATGATAGATGCCGCAACGGGAACGTATGACCGGACGATTATCGAGCGCCTTAGACTGCCGGCGCACCTGTTTGGTGCACTCAGTGCGCCAGGGACAGAAATCGGTACATACAAGGGCATGAAGGTAGTGCTCTGCGCCACGCATGATACCGGAAGCGCCGTTGAGGGTATCCCCATGGAGGGGAACGAGCCGTATATCTCATCCGGTACGTGGAGTCTTCTGGGTGTCAAGACGGAGCATCCGCTGACCAGTGAGGCAAGCCGTCAGGGAAACTGGAGCAATGAAGGCGGTGTTGGATACAACCGGTATCAGAAAAACATCATGGGCATGTGGCTGATCAACCGGCTCCGCGATGATCTCTGCCCGGATATGCCGTTTGGCGAAATTGTAAAAATGGCAGAGGAGAGTACCTTTGAGGAAACGGTGGATGCGGATGCAGCATGTTTCCTGGCTCCCGCGAGCATGAAAGCGGCTTTTGATGAAGCCCTGTCGGAAAAGCCGGCCTGTGCCGGGGATTATTTCCGCTGTGCCTACCGTTCACTTGCCATGAGCTATGCGAAGGCGATCCAGGAACTTGAGTCAAATACCGGGAAATCATATGAAAGCCTGTATATTGTTGGCGGCGGTGCAAAGAATGCATTTCTAAATGCGCTGACCGAGGCTGCAACAGGCAAGAAGGTCATTGCGCTGCCGATTGAGGCAACAGCAATTGGCAATCTGAAAATTCAGATTAAAGCAGATGCTTAATCCGGAATACCGGGTTTTGAATCAGACAGATTACAGAAGTGTTATGGAGGACAAGTTATGAAATCGATTCTCGAAGCGCCGTTTCTGGTAGAGATGGTCCGTACAACAACCAATATGTACAATCATGGATGGGATGAGCGCAATGGCGGCAATATTTCCCTTCTGCTGGATACAGATGAGGTTGCACAGTATCTGGATATGGACAAAGTGATCCGCACCATTCCGACCGGTTTTACTGCTCCTGAGCTTGAAGGCAAATGCTTCCTCGTAACGGGAACCGGTAAATACTTCAAGAATGTGCAGTATGCTCCGGACGTCAATCTCGGTATAGTCCGGCTGACCGAAAAAGGACAGCAGGCTGAACTGCTGTGGGGATTTTCGGACGGCGGCCAGTTTACCAGTGAATTCCCGGCACACATGATGAGCCATGTGGCGCGTCTCAGTGTCAATCCGGAGAACCGGGTAGTCATGCACTGCCATCCTGCCAATCTGCTGGCCATGACTTATGTGCATGACCTGGATGAGCGCGCCTTTACCCGTACGCTCTGGCAGATGTGTACGGAATGCATTGTGGTGTTCCCGGAGGGTGTCAATGTTCTGCCGTGGATGCTTTGCGGCACCAATGAGATCGGCGAGGCAACAGCTGAGAAGATGCGGACGGCCCGCCTGGTGGTCTGGTCCCAGCATGGTATCTATGGTGCCGGCAAGGATCTTGATGAGACATTCGGTCTGATTGAAACGGCAGAAAAGGCAGCTGAGATTTATCTCAAGATTGCACATCTTCCGCTTAAGAACACGATTACCGATGAGGCCATGCATCTTCTCGAAAAGAGATTTAACATCAAGGCTCGCGAGGGCTACCTCGACTGAGCAGATGGCCCAGCACTTCGTGCTGGTCTGTCAGATAATGATAACTGCGACTGGTACGGTGCCTAAAGCACAACTATGTCATAAAATCAGTAATCCGCTTCGTGTATGGAACCGGTTTTAAATGTACTGTTAAAAAGACAGAAAGGATCCCATTATGATGATGCGCCAGCAGGTGATGACATCACCCAAACAGATTGAGTTTCGTTCCGTTTCTGTCCCCGCTGTTCAGCCGGGGAAACTTCTGCTCCGGATTCACAGGATAGGCGTGTGCGGAAGTGACATCCATGTTTATCATGGAACACATCCTTTTACCTCATATCCGGTTACACAGGGACATGAGTTGTCCGCAGAGGTTGTAGAACTGGGAGAAGGTGTTACCGGATTCTCAGTTGGACAGAAGGTAACTGTTGAGCCGCAGATTGTATGCGGACAGTGTTATCCGTGCCGTCATGGCAAATACAATCTCTGTGAAAAACTCAAGGTAATGGGCTTCCAGGATACAGGCCTGGCAAGTGAATATTTTCTGGTTGATCAGGCAAAGGTGACACCGATTCCCGAAGGCCTCAGCTATGATGAGGGCGCAATGATTGAACCACTGGCTGTGACAGTTCACGCCGCCAGACGATTCCCGGAAATCTGCGGGGCAAATGTTGCCATACTGGGAGCAGGCCCGATTGGCATTCTGCTGGCACAGTCCTGCAAAGCGGCAGGCGCACGCAAGGTCATGATTACGGACATTTCAGACCTTCGGCTGGGCATTGCCAAAGGTCTGGGCGTTGATGTGACGGTCAATACAAAAAATTTGCCTTTTGAGGATGCTGTTCTGGATGCATTTGGTCCTGACAGGGCAGACGTGATCTATGACTGCGCGGGAAATGACATCAGTATGGGACAGGCGATTGCCAGTGCCAGAAAGGGCAGCACCATCATTCTGGTAGCTGTTTTCGGAAAGATGGCCAATGTCGATCTCGCGGTGCTCAACGATCATGAACTGGATCTCAATACCAGTATGATGTACCGGCATGAGGATTATGTACAGGCAATTGACTGGGTCAACGAGGGGAAGATTCAGCTGAAGCCGCTGATTTCAAAGCATTTTCCATTCTCAAAATATCTGGATGCCTATCAGTACATAGATGAAAACCGTGAAGGCGTAATGAAGGTCATCATTGACGTGGACCGGTGGGAAGAATGACAAAACGGGATCAGCCTGACAGGCTGATCCCGTTCTTACTCTTTTCGGTAATCCGGCTTGGCATATGCTGCAGCTTTGAAAGGGTTCTTTATGCTTATTCTGATTCCTGCCGGCTGTTTTTGATGGATTCAAAATACCTGCGGCCGGCAATGTGTGACTGGCGGTCGCGTTCAGCATCAATGGCATCATAGTTGTCCAGCAGGCATTCCACAATGATGGAGCACAGGGCACCGTGCTCGACGTTTTCCTTCATGACCTGAATGACCTTTTCCTTGGGCATGCCCTTTCGATAGGGGCGCTCCTCCGTTATGGCAGAGAAGATGTCTGCGCAGGCCATAATCCGGGATCCAAGCGGGATTTCCTCTGCATTTAACCGGAATGGATAGCCAAGTCCGTTCAGCTTTTCATGGTGGAAACCGGCCCATTTGGCAAGCTGTTCAAAACCGCTCACATTATTCAGGAGAATGGTCGTATAATAGGCATGCTCTTTAATGATGTTGAACTCTTCATCTGTAAGTTTTCCCGGTTTTTCCAGAATTTCCTTTGGAATTTTGAGCTTGCCCAGATCGTGCAGATTCCCGGCAATCCGCATCATGGTCTGTTCTTCCTCAGACATGCCGATATACCTTGCCAGTTCAACGGCGGAGGCTGCAACACCTGCGGAGTGCATGGCAGTGAACGGAGATCTGAAGTCGATAATCACCGACATGACTTCGGTCAGTGACTGGGTGCGTTCAAGGGTTAACGGATTGTGTGCAGGAAGGAAATCGAGGAAGGCATCCCTGCGGAGCAGCATGTCCATCCAGACGGATTCAGTTTTGCTGATTTCGAGGAAAGCATCTACGATTGGACTGCCAAACTCATTTGCCTGACTTTTGACTGTTTCTGTGATACGGCTGACCTGATTTAAAATGGAAACGTCAGGCGCGATCAGAAGGGATACAAAATCAGCAAGGCGGATGATCTGACCGGAACTGCGTACATCCCGAATGGCAGAAAGAGGGCGCAGACGTGCAGACTGTATGAGCTGTGTGCTGCCGACGATTTCAGCAATTTTCCGGGTCTGTGGCAGAAGACTCAGGATTTCACTGCTCTTTTTAGCAAGCGCTAATGGATGTTCCTCCAGTACGTGAAGAGTTGCCGTGGGACCGAGGATAATGGAGCCTACATCGTGAAGCAGTGCGCCGTAAACAATGTTGTTCAGGATTTCGGCCGGTAACTGCATTTGTTCTGCAATCCTGTAGGAGAGGTAGGCTACCTGCTGATGATGGTTCTGCACTTCGGGAGAAATGAGGTTCATCGCAGAGGCAAAGGCACGGGTCAGATCTCGCAGATCGGTAAAGGCTTCTTTCATACTGGGCTCCTTTAATGGCATAGTCGTGCTTCCAGCACCGTATCAATCGCAGTTATCATTATTATACAAACCAGCTCGAAGTGCTGGGCCATCTCCATTAATGACATAGTCGTGCTTTCGGCATCGTATCAATCGCAGTTGTCATGATTTGACAAACCAGCATGAAATGCTGGGCCATCTCCTTTAATGAGATAGTCGTGCTATCGGCACCGTATAATAAGCAGTTGTCATTGTTTGACAAACCAGCAC
>JAFUHD010000245.1 GCA_017469025.1 Clostridia bacterium | reverse complement strand
AGGAGCAGGCTATGCCGGCGGCATAACATCTGCCGCAGTAGACGGTATCCGCTGTGCAGAACAGATTCTGTCCAAATTCCTCCCGTAGTAAGCCGGTTCATGCAGCCAGACAGCACATTTGGCATTAATGAATGACCAGGGCTGCCGGCTTAAGCGATCCAATGCCGTACAATCGCCTTGTCAAATCAAATGATGGCGGTGCCCAAAGCAGAATCATATAATTTAGGAGTCTCACATGAAATACACACTTGATACGATTCCTGTCCTTGATGCCTTTAAACAGGATTGCCAGTGTCCAATGTGCCGGCTGCAGATCCTGTGTGAAGACGGATATATTGACGGTCTTCTCTCCTCCGCCTATATGGAACCGGAATGCCGGGTCAGAACCAATAAAACCGGTTTCTGCAGCCGTCATTACGCACAAATGTATGAACGGCGGAACAGACTCGGCCTTGCCCTTATGACGCACACCCATCTTCAGGAACTCATCCGGTCTCTTGAGGAAACCATGGGGACGCCGGCGAAAAAAAACAGCAGACTGCCATTTTTTACCGCATCCGTACAGGAAGACGGCCGGCCCGCAAAAATCCGTGCCGGAATAGATGCATGTGATATCTGCGATCAGCTGGACAAGACCATGCGCCGGTATGCTTTCACCGTAATCCGTCTGGTGCTTGACAAACCGGAATTCAAGTCCCGGTTCGAGAAAACCGGTGCCTGTCTCCCCCATACCGCCCTGCTGCTGGATCTCTCTGAGGAAACGCTTTCCGGGCGGGAACGTGAGACTTTTGAAAGCTTCCTGAAAGATGTCACACTGCACCGGCTTCACGAGATTGAATCCAACCTGTATGACTTTACACAGCAGTTTGATTACCGGAATGCCGGCGTCGCACCGACACAGGCCGCCCGGGATTCCGTTGAGCATGCGCTTAACCGTCTCGCCGGTGCCATCATCGGAGATGAGGCCGCCCGTCCTGCACACAACGATTAACAAAAAATGCCTCCTGCACGTCAATTGCAAACTCGCGTACAGGAGGCATTTTATCTGTTAATCGATATCCGGATAATACTTCTGATCAAGCCGTTTTTCAAATTCTGTGACTGGAAGCGGTCTGTCATAGAAAAAGCCCTGGGCAACACCGCAGCCGTTTTCGCGGAGAATTTTTACCTGTTCCTTTGTCTCTACGCCCTCGGCAACACAGTCACGCCCCATTTCACGAACCATGTTAACCACATTTTTGAACATAATTGTTCGTGTATTGGTATTGATGCCGCTTTCAATCGGCACAAAGTTTTTATCTACCTTTATTACATCCCAGGGAATATCCCGGATCAGATTCAAAGAGGAATAGCCAACACCGAAATCATCCACAGCCGTAAATACGCCAGCATCCTGAAGTACCGTAACAATATTTTTAAGACGTCTGAACTCAACATCTGTGGTCGTTTCAGTCAGCTCGATCTCGATATATTCATGAGGAACATCATACATGTCGATTATATCCAGAATGCGGTCTGAAAGATCGTCCTCAATCAGATGACGGCGGCTCATATTGACAGATACACGCACAACCTGTCGTCCCTCGCTGATCCAGCGGCTGATATCCCTGCAGACACGCTCAAGCACATAGAAATCAAGCCTGCAGATATCCATGCTCTGTTCCAGTACCGGAATATAACTATCCGGCAGCATCAGGTTTCCTTCTTGGAACCAGCGGCTGAGTGCCTCTGCACCGACCAGCATATTGTTCTGTACATTGATCTTCGGCTGGTAATAAATCTGGATTTCATCATTCTTCATTGCCTGCGGGAACAGTTTCTTGACCCGCATGCTGTTTTCACGATCCGCTTCAAGGTCAGCATTTGCAAAGACAATCTCTCCCTTTGTACCGTTCTTGCTGACATTGAATGCCATGGTTATCCGCTCAATGATATCATCCGGGCCGCGATACACATAGTTTTCATCCATGTTGAACACGCCGGCAGTCGCTGAAACGATTACCCGTTCATTATTCTCTCCGTAGAAGACCGGAGCCCCTTCCAGATGAGACAGCACTGTTCCCAGATAATCCTGATCACATAACGCTATGAAATTGTCGCCGCCCAGTCTGCAGACTACACCATCTTCACCCGAGATTTCCTCCAGTATATCCACATATTTGTGCATAACCTCATCACTGTACTGCCGACCGATTTCCTGATTGATAATTGAAAAATGTTTCAGATTGAACCGGATTGCAGCATGATGAACCAGTTTTTCCTGCCCCATCCGTGAAACAGTACGCATATAATAACGTATGGTCTTATATCCTGCATCATCCCGCATTGAAAGATTATCCGCAAGATGATCAAGCCTGTTTCTGCTGAGGAACCCCAGCATCATGTGCATGATCGTATTCAGCCGACTCTGTTCAAGCTCTGTCCATGGATCGGTTCCGGACTCATGATACACCATGCACCTTGCTGTGAGGCCGCCAGGAAATTCAGTCTGAATTTTCAGAAATGTATCAGAAGCTGCTCCGTTGTCATAGCAGACATATTTTTCCCCTTTTCCCGTCAGCTCGAGCTCTTTCGAGTCAAAAAACTCGGTCACGCCCTTACATGCCCTTAAAATGCTGCACAGCTCTGTCAGGATCAAATTTACATGCTTAAGGTCGATCCCGTCAAAACTGGTCATGGCATTCGTGAGCCTTTCGAGATTCACATAATATGCCTGATCGATCACCGTTACACCTCCAATACCCTTTGGCGTTCTCATTTCCATCCTTTTTAACAAAATACTGACAGATTGTCAATATCAAACGCTTTTCCCATGTCAAAAACGCACATCAGACATTATGTGCCTGTATCTCAAACGTTCTTGGCCAGGGAAATGTCATGTATCCCTCACCTACTGACCGGATTCCCTCAAAGATTCTGGCATATGCCGGCTCTTTTCCAAGCATCTGATAATGCTTGTTGACCATCTTTTCAACAGCAAGTTTGTCCGCCAGATGATAAGAATCCTCCCCTTTTTCAAGCAGTTCCTTATCAAGTGCGAGTCTGATGATCGACTCATACAGCATATCATCCATGTAGCGTTCATTCCGGAACTGTATATTTGTCTTTCCGGCGAGCGCATCCGTCCGGATCTGTCCCAGAATCGTCCCCATAGCATTCGTTGCTGTGTTCCAGGCACTGTATCCCGCAAGGCGTACGGCATCCACACTGGCAAGGAGCAGCGGCGAGCCGCCATTGGCACAAAGTACATCCAGCAGATAAACCCGCTTTCCGGCATCAATCAGACTGTTGATTTCTCCCGCCATCTGCGAAAGCAGTTCCGGTTCAAGCGGATAATCAGCCTCATGGAAATCTCCCTGCTGTCCATCGGAAGGCGCTGCAATTGCAAGGACAATCTCTGCCTCCGGATCTTCCTTCATATTCAGATAGTACATATTGTCACGCACATTCTGGGCAAACGGACGGTCCTCAAATTTAGCGACAAACTTGCCGTCACGACGTCCTATCCATTTCACACAGACAGGCAGCATTCCGGTTGAAAGCGCCTTTGCCATGCTGACACAGCCGCCTTCATCCGCGCCGTTATGCATAAATGTATCTTCTGTGCCGTCCATCCGCTGCAGCAGTATCCGCTGCTCCTTGCGATGAAAGCCATAAGGCTGTGAATCTTCCATCAGCAGTGCCAGCGAAGACAGAACGCCTGCCTTTCGCCATTCAAGACAGCGCAGATTTACACGGTGATTCCGGCGCCGGACAGCGTTCACCTGTTCAAGAACCTCAGGCGGAATCTTTGCTTTCGCCTCTTCCATCCGCTTCAAATCCGCGTCGGTCTTCATTATCGAATAACGGTCCGATGATTCCGCATATGCCGTCACCGCATAGTACACATCGCGATCGGCAATACTCAGCGTAGAAATGGTCGATCTCACAATTACATTGAACGCATGAATCGGTTTTTCCGGATGCTTCTCATGCAGTTTCTGCAGAAACTCGAGCCGTGTCAGGGCATCGTTCAGAGAAACTGTCTTTTCCCGGGACGCCAGCAGCGAGCCATAGCAAAGGTTGTCGATGGAAACAGCAAATGCATCTGCAGTTTCAAATTCTGTTTCGATGAAGTCCCTTATACACGCCCACTCAGATGGTTTTGTAAAATAATCCATAATATCAAGTGATGGAACAACACATTCAACGCCTGCCCATCTGGCCATCTGTACCGGAAACACATAGTTGCATGGTCTTGAGTCCAACGGCAAATAGAGAACCTTCATAGATCAAAACTCCTCTTCAACGGTTTTTCTGCTACCTGTTTTTTTCGTCCCCTGATTGTCATCTGCAGCCGGGACCAGAATATACACAGGCTGATATTCCAAGATGTTTATCATGAAATTGCAAAAAAAATCTATAGAAAAGTACAATACGTTCTATTTTGCTAATAGTAGATTATACCACATCATCTATTATGAAGCAACGATTTTTACCGTATTCTGTTCAGCTATTCTGTTCATATAAACCGGCGCTATACGATAACTTTATTCTGCTTTTTTCAATTTTCGGGTCTCTTGTAATGATCCGGTCATATAAAAAGGAATAATGCTGTGCCAAAGACACAGAAAATCCGGTTTATCTGTATCAGGACTATGCAATGTATCCGGCGTTGACATTGTTCTTTCAGACATTCTCTGTCTTTTTTTACCTTGCCCAATGAAGATGGAAAAAAACAAAAAGAAAAAATGCCTCGCGCCATACATCACGAGACAGTACGATTCATCGCGTGAAACCAATCATGCGGCAAGTCCGGCCCGGGACTTGACTCAGTGGCTCCGAACGCCTAATATATAAGTGCTGATGGCGGGACTCGAACCCGCACGGGTATTAGCCGGGGGATTTTAAGTCCCCTGTGTCTGCCATTCCACCACATCAGCAACGTGAGGCATTATATAGCGATTTCAGTTGTCTGTCAAGAAGAGAGGATAGGAAACATGCCATTCAAGAAAACCGTCACGCTTGACAGCGGACTTCTCCTCGGCAGTGGACTTCCCAAAGTCTGCGTACCGGTCATCGGGCGGAACGAAAACGAGTTTCTTCACAATGTGCACCTTGCCTGTGTGTCAAAACCGGACCTGATTGAGCTTCGGATTGACTGCCTGCCGGATTGCATGGAAATGACATCCCTGCCTGATTACCTGCAGACATGCCTCAAAGAAGTGCATCGGATCTGTCCTGCAATCCTCACATACCGTACGGAACATGACGGCGGGAACGGCAGGGATGGCCTGTATCTGTCCGTTCTTGAGCATATTCTGAACGCGCGTCTGTCGGTTGATCTGCTGGACATAGAAATCAATGCTGGACATCAGGTTTTCGACAAACTGTGTAATCTGTCTCACCTGCAGCATATTCCGGTTATCGCCTCCTGGCATAACTTTGGTTTTACACCGGCAGCCGATGAACTTGTCCGGTGCTTTGAAACCATGCAGACATGGCATGCGGATATTGCCAAAATAGCTGTCATGCCGGAAACGCCGGACGATGTTTCTGTTCTGTGCTGCGCTGCACAGACGGCAGACCGGCTGCTCTCTATCCCCCATATCGCCATCTCCATGGGGCCGCTCGGCACCAAAACGCGTACGGAATGTGAACGTTTCGGTTCCTGCCTGACCTTTGCCAGCGCAGGGTCAGCCAGCGCCCCTGGTCAGATCAGCGTAGACGCTGTGCGTGCTGCGCTTATTCAAACTCATGAAGAACAGAAAGGATGATTCCCATGGAACGACCCGTAGCCTGGACAAAGCTCAAGAATGATAAAGACGTATTTGCCTTTGCGAGTGACTACGAAACATATCTCACCCATTCCAAAACCGAGCGCGAATGCGTTACGGCTTCTGTCACCATTGCCGAGGAATATGGTTTTATTAATCTCAAGGAGGTTTTGAAGAGCGGAAAGACACTGAAGCCCGGTGACCGTGTATACCGCTGCTGGATGAACAAATCCCTCATGCTCTTTATTGTCGGCAATTCACCGATTACTGCCGGTATGAACATCCTTGGTGCACATATCGATTCTCCCCGGCTCGATATCAAGCAGAATCCGCTTTACGAGGACAGCGGTCTTGCCTATCTTGATACCCACTACTACGGCGGCATTAAAAAATACCAGTGGGTTGCCATGCCCCTTGCCATTCATGGTGTTGTCATCCGTAAGGATGGACAGATCGTCCCTGTGGTTGTCGGCGAAGACCCTGCTGATCCGGTTTTCTGTATTTCTGACCTGCTGCCCCATCTCTCCCAGGAACAGATGGAAAAAAAGGCCGCCAAGCTCATCGAAGGTGAAGCACTCAATCTGCTGATTGGCGGACGCCCTGTTGCAGAAAAGGAAGCACAGGATGGAAAAGAGGAAAAAGTCAAAGAACCGGTCAAGGCGAATGTGCTGAAACTCCTGCAGGACAAGTATGAAATTGAGGAAGAGGATTTCCTTTCCGCAGAACTCGAAATCGTCCCCGCCGGTGCAGCACGAGATCTCGGTTTTGACCGCAGCATGATTCTTGGCTATGGCCATGATGACCGCTGCTGCGCTTATCCGTCCCTGCGCGCCATGACCGATTTCAAAGGCGTTCCGGAGTATACCCTGTGCTGTATCCTGACCGATAAGGAAGAAATCGGCAGTGTCGGCGCCACTGGCATGGCCTCCCATTTCTTTGAAAATGTAACCGCTGAATTCATCAGTGCACTTGGCTGCTACAGCGACTTTACCCTGCGTCAGGCGCTTCTTGAAAGCCGTATGCTCTCCAGCGATGTCAGTGCGGGCTATGATCCTGAGTATGCCTCTGCCTTTGAAAAGAAGAATGCCGCCTATCTCAGCCGTGGTATCTGCTTCAATAAATACACCGGCAGCCGCGGCAAGTCCGGCTCCAATGATGCCAATCCGGAGTTTATGGCCATGATCCGCAGGATTCTTGACGATGAAGGCATCTGTTTCCAGACCGCAGAACTTGGACGGGTTGACCTGGGCGGCGGCGGTACCATCGCCTATCTGTGCGCCAAATATGGCATGAATGTCATTGACTCCGGCATTCCTGTTCTTTCCATGCATGCACCATGGGAGGTCATCTCAAAAGCCGATCTGTATGAGGGCTACCGCTGCTACATCGCTTTCCTGAAGCATGCATGTCCGCTCGAGAACTGATTGTTCAGGAGGCACCTATGCAAAAAGTCGTCGCCGTTGTCGGAACCAATGCCTCCGGAAAAAGCGATCTCGGTGTTCGTCTTGCCCTTGCGTTCAATGGTGAGATCATTTCCGCGGATTCCCGTCAGGTATTCCGCGGACTTGACCTGGGCTCCGGAAAAATCACAGAAGAAGAGATGCAGGGAATTCCGCATCATATGATTGATATCCGGGATCCCGGCGAATTCTTCTCCATGGCCGACTTTCAGCGTCTCAGCTTTGAGCTTATTCCGCAGATTGCATCCCGTGGTCATCTGCCGATGATTGTCGGCGGAACAGGCCTGTATGTGGATTCAGTTCTGGATGGATACAACCTGTCTGACACCGAACCGGATCTTGCATACAGAGCCGAACTCGAAAAGCTGTCTACCCCCGAACTCTATGACATGCTGTTAAAACTGGTTCCTGATACAGATGTGACCGCACAGAACCGCAACCGTGTCATGCGGATGCTTGAACGCATTCATGACGGGGATTCCGTCGTTCCTACGCGTTCAAAGAAAGTTGACAGCCTGAGACTGGGTGTTTCCTGGCCAAGAGAGCTTCTTGCTGATCGGATTGAAGAACGGCTTATCCGCAGGCTTGACCATGGCATGATCGAAGAGGTTCAGGGACTGCTGGACCGCGGCGTATCCCCCGATTTTCTCCTCGGACTTGGTCTTGAATACAGATATATTACCCTCTATCTGACTGGTGCCATGCCGGATCTCAATGAAATGCACGAAAAGCTTGCCCAGGCAATCCGCAAGTTCGCCAAACGGCAGATGACCTGGTTCAGGCGCTGTCCGGATATTCACTGGCTGAATATGCAGGCAGATCCTTATGGGGAAGCATGTCAGGCTGTACATGATTTTTTTAAACGCCTGACATGACATTCTGTCAGTACCTGCATATGTCATTTTCGTCCTGCTGACATTATCCGTCAGGTTTAACTTTACGCCCCGCATGACGGGGCGATTCCTTTACTGAGGTTTTTATGCAGCAAACAATTCTTTCTCCGAGAAAAAAACGTCTGCAGATGCCGCATCTCGGGCAGCGCATCGTCAAGACAAGTATTGCAGTATTCATTTGTCTCGTGATCTACTACATCCGTGGCTATTACGGGGAGAACATGCAGACGGAATCGATCATAACTGCGATTATCTGCATTCAGCCGTATATCCGCGATACACGGGAATATGCGGTCAACCGTCTTGCAGGCTCACTGATCGGTGCTGCTCTCGGCCTTCTGTTCCTGTTCCTGATGATCACACTGCCGGACCCCAGACGCAGTCCGATCCATATATATGCCCTCATGTCCCTCGGTGTCCTGGGCGCACTATATAGCGCTGTACTGCTCAAAATGCCTGACACCTCCGGTCTTGCTGCCATTGTATTCCTCTGTGTCGTTATTACATTTCCTGATTTGGAAGATCCCATCAAACAGGCAATCATCCGGATTATTGATGTTTTCATTGGAACCATAGTGGCTATCGGTGTCAACCTGTTCCGCCTGCCGCGCAGAAAGAACAGGAATCTTCTGTTTTTCCTGCATGCACACGATCTGGCTCCGGATCATTACTCCCAGATTTCATCCGCTGCCCTGTTCCGTCTCAACTATCTCTATGACGACGGTGCCAGCATCTGTCTGATTTCCGAACATGCCCCTGCCTTTTTCATTCTGCAGATGCATAATACCAAAGTCAATACACCGATCATCGTAATGGATGGTGCTGCGATCTATGACATACAGAAAAGTCAGTATCTGTGGAAAAAGACCATTCCGCGCGATGCAGCAAAAGCACTGATACAGTATCTGGATACTCAGGGACTCAGCTATTTTATTTATACGATTCACCGCAACAAAACATGCATCTTCCACAACGGTCCGATTAATGACGAAGAGAAAAAAATAGTGGAGCACATGAAGCGCTCCCATTACCGTTACTATCTGGAAGAAGACGATTATGATCTGGATGAAATTGTCTATTTCAAGATTGTCTATCCAAAGGAAAAAGAAAACTTTGCGATTCATGCAGAAATTGACGCGATTGTCATGAAGCATCATCTGAGGCTGAGAGCCCGCACGCAGGTCAGCGCACCGGATGCAGAAGGCCTGTATATCTACTCCGCCGATGCGACCATTCAGGCTGCAGAAAGCAGAATCATAAGCATTCTTCACGAAGAGGGCCGCAATCTTGAACCCTGTGAAATCAGTCTGAACCACGGCTATCAGACCGACAATGATGCCATTCACCTGCTGAATATTGTAGCTAGGAAATACGAGCCGTTCATTCTCTCACGAAACTCAGAAAACCGGAAAAAGACAGCCCTCCACACGTAATCGGTCACAAGGATTACAGCACTTTTTCAAGCAGGACCAGAGAAACATCCGGGATGCCGTTGAATTCGCATGGAACAATACCAGCCTCATGATATCCCAGATGTGCATACATCCCCCGTGCCGTCAGATTCCGGGCATTCGTATCAATCCGAAGCACCCGCATGCCCTGCTCCCTGGCCAGACATTCATAGTATTGTACGAATGCCCTGCCGTATCCATGTCCGGCATACGCCGGATCTATAACCAGTGTATGCAGAACCAGCACCTCATGTGCCTCCGCCGGACATGTCCAGTTTCCAACCGCATATGCCTCTGGCTGAATCTGATTAATCACAGCAGCACCCACTACACGTTCTCCATCTGTTTGAACATACAGGTCTTCACGCCTGTAAGCTGCCTCGGCCGTAGCCCTTGTCGGATATATGCCGCGGATCCAGCCAATCGTACTCATTCCGGCTTCTTCCCTGTCATGTACAGCCTCATAGATGGCCGCAATCGCCGGAATGTGTTTCATTTCTGCTTTGATTATCATCGTTTGCCTCATTTCTGCCGCAACCGCGGCGTTTCTTCGTAGAAAACAGGAATCGTTCTGGTATTAACTGCCTGCTGCACAGGGTACGCATTCACCCGGATTGCCCTGTCCAAATGAAAGCCGGCTGCAATTTCCATCCGGGAAACGGCATCTGACTGCTGTCTTTTGAAGCCGGACATCCAGGAATCACCTTAAAGAACAGACGCCGGTGCTTTTCACCGGCTTATCAAAAGATGGCAGATCATTGTTTCGCCATTTTAGGAGTTTTCTTATGATTGAAACCATTCACAGCCGCACTCAGCTGCTGGAGCTGGTAAACCGCATTGGTATCTTGCCCTTCTTCAAAAATGCAGTTCCCGGCTGGTCGCTGGAGGAACATATAGCCCCCGGGCTCTGGTTCACCGACCAGGAAGGCCCATGGGAATGGAAAGGCCAGATGGCTGCTGAGAAAAGCTGTGTTTACAGCAAACTCGTAGGCAGCGGTAATGCATGGGTCAGTCTTTCGCTCTTTCCGGACCTTTGCAATTACCGCCGTGACGGTTATGATTTTGAAGGCAGGTGCGAGGACGGTCTTGTTCATTATCGTGACAGGATGCTCATGGAATGTCTGCTGTCCGGTGCACCAATGCTCTCAAAAGATGTCCGGCGGAAATGCGGATTTACCAAAGGATATGACACAAGTCTGACACGCCTTGAGATGCAGACCTTCATCATCAACCAGAATTTTGTGTACAATCTGGATAAAAGCGGCAGGCCGTACGGCTGGGGAAATGCTCAGCTGACAACGCCGGAGCTCTGGTTTGGCGAAGCATTTCTCGATCAGACGGAAGCCCGTTCACCGTCTGAATCGCTCACACACATCTGCCAATGCCTGCATCAGGCATTGCCTGAAATCGATGCAGACGCATTCCGGCAGATACTCAAATAGCGCATCCCCAGTTTAACATACTGCATTTTGAAACGCAATGGAGGTATACCCCAATGAAAAGACAGGAAGCGATGCAGAAAGCATCCGAACTGCTGAATCAGATGACCGTTGAGGAAAAAGTTGCTCAGATGATTCAGGTTCCCTACACCACAGTTTCCCACCGTGGAGCGCTCCGCTGGGCTGAGCTCGGTGCCGGATCATTCCTGCATGTCCTCGGCGACAACGCCCGTGAACTGCAGAGAACTGCTCTTAAGACACGGCTGGGCATTCCGGTCATCTTTGGCATTGATGCCATCCATGGCCATGGTTTGAATCCGCATGCAACCATTTTCCCGTCCCAGCTTGCTGCTGCCTGCAGCTGGAATCCTGATATCGTGCGTAAAATGGGTGAAGTTACCGCTTGTGAGGTAGCGACAGACGGATTGCACTGGACTTTCTCCCCTGTTTTGTGTCTTGGACGGGATACCCGCTGGGGACGGGTTGATGAAACCTTTGGTGAGGATCCCATGCTCGCCGGTGAACTGGGTGCTGCCATTGTCCGGGGATATCAGGGAGATGATCTGGATGATGACGAACATATCCTCGCCTGCGCAAAGCATTATCTTGCTTACGGTGAAGCTGTGGGTGCAAGGGATGCATGTGATTCAGAGGTAACCGAACGAAAAATACGTGAGGTTTTCCTTCCTCCGTTTGAAAAAGCGGTTAAAGCCGGATGTGCCACGATCATGACTGCCTATGGTTCCATCGACGGGCTGCCGCTCACGATCAACCACCGGATTCTGCATGATATTCTCCGGGATGAGCTTGGTTTCAATGGTTTTGTCGTTACCGACTGGGACAATGCCCGCAGCCTGGTCACCCGCCAGTTTGTGAAGGAGACCATTGAGGATGCAGCCGTTGCCGCAGCTCAGGCAGGAAATGACATGATCATGACATCGCTTGAATACTACGATGCGATGCTCAATGCCCTCAAATGCGGACAGGCAGATATCAGCACCGTTGACGAAGCCGTCCTTCATATCCTGACGATCAAATATGAAATGGGACTGTTCGACCGTCCTGAAAAGAAAGGCCGTTCAGGCTGCATTGGATGCGAAGCGCATCTGAATGCATCGCTCGACGCTGCCCGTTCGACCATCACGCTGCTCAAAAATGACGGGATGCTGCCCCTTTCCGATGAAATCAGAACCGTAGCCGTAATCGGACCCGCTGCTGATGATATACGCGCCCAGTACGGTGACTGGACTTATTTCTCACATCCCAATGCTGACAAGCATGCACATCCGGAGCGTCCGTATGTCACGCTCAAGGAAGGCATTGAGGCTGTTGGTCAGCGCCATAAGGTTCAGGTCCTTTACGCGGAAGGCTGCTCTCACATTGAACAGTCAACCGATGACCTTGTGAACGCATGTGAGATCGCAAAAAATGCGGACGCCATCATCTATGCTGTCGGTGACATGATAGATCAGATCGGTGAATCCAAAGACCGTGCCAATCTCTCCCTTTCCGGACGTCAGGACGAACTGTTTGAGGCACTTTTGACACTTGGAAAGCCCATCTGCACCGTTCTCATCGCCTCCAAGCCGCTGTGTATCGTAAAAGAAGCAGAAGGTTCCAATGCCGTTATCTGTGCATTCAACGGCGGTATGTTTGGCGGTCAGGCCATCGCCGAGGCCGTCTTTGGTGAACTGAATCCGTCCGGACATCTTCCCATCTCATTCCCGCGTCATTCCGGCCAGGTTCCTGTCTACTATAACTACCTGCCCGGCTGGCACAATGGCAATTACTGTGATCTCCCCGCTTCCCCGCTCTTCGCATTTGGAGAGGGACTCAGCTACACCTCCTTCGAACTGTCCGGCCTCAGCTGTGATTCTGAAAGCCTTACGGTACACCTCCATGTTCAGAATACCGGAAACCGCCAGGGAAGCACCGTTGTCCAGATCTATCAGCATGACCTGGTTTCCTCTGTTCTGACCCCTGTTAAGCGTCTCATTGCTTTTGAGCGTGTTACACTTGAGGCCGGTTCAGGTACAGATCTTGTCATTCCGCTTCATCGTGATGATTTTGCGCTTGTCAATACGGCCTGTCAGACGGTCGTTGAACCCGGCAGCTTTGACATTCTGGCTGGTCTGAGTTCAAAAGACGAAGACCTTCTGCGCACCACCATCCTGCTTTAATGCAGAGAATGCAGCAGGCACTGTATGTTCAAATGGCATACAGTGCCTTTTTATCTATTGAGCGATATATTCACGCAGTAATATAAAGACAACAAAAAAGGGAGCATTAAGCTCCCTTTTTGTCAGTTGTCTGAATTACATACCAAAGGACTTTTCCTCGGAATCTTCGGTCTGAAGGTTCATATTGCCTGTGGTCGGCTTGTCCGGCTTCGGGGTACGGGTTGCCTTCGGTGCACGGGTCGGGGCAGGTGTCGGTGTCGGTCCGGGTGTGCCAACAACCTTGGCACCCTGTACGCTGGTTGAAGTTGCAACAACAACAGGCTGATCCACATTGACGAACATGATGGCGGTCTTGCCGACCTTCATCTCAAGCTCGTTGCCATTCGGATCAAGAAAGACCATGCGATACGGGACGGAATTGAACTCGTTTGCCTTCTGGCCGTTGTCGCTCTGTACCCATGTGCCGCGGATCCACTTGCCATTCTGGAAGATCTCGCAGGTGCCCTGTCCATAGGTCTGGATGACAACACGGCTGGCGTTGTTATTCTGGTTGGTAATGGCCGTACGAACGATAATGACATTGGCAAATTCACAGGTAGCACCGGTCAGTTCATCATAATACGGCATGCCATTGGCGGTACGCAGGTAGTTTCCGGACATGCTGTCATACTCAAAACCAGTTACATACGCCGGTGTCGTAGTCTTGTAATCAACACGGATGCTGGAAACGTCTGCACCGTAATCAATGCCTTCTTCCGTGAACTTGAACGGATGCTTTGCAGGTTCTCCGCTGAAGAGGCTGTCAACTGCGCGCAGGTCAACCTGAACATTGTGCGGGTTTACATGTCCGCCGGAATTCTCACGATGGAAATACTTGCCGTAATTCTGCTCCATGCCCTCAACAAACGGGAACACCCAGCGGCCCTTCTGACGGGCATCCTTGTGCATCATGGTAGCAAAGTCCACAACGTCAACCTGCGGATTCTCGGTCTGGCCGAAACTGTTCTGCCATCCGTAGAATACCCACGCGGAATTCCACATTTCGCGAAGCTTGGCCATGATAACACGTCCGGAACGGACTGGTCCGACAAAATCCGGCTTCGTGCCCATGTACAGAGCGAGAAGACGGGTGGATCCATCCATCTGAATCGGGAACTCATACAGAATATCTGCTGAGGAGACGCCCCAGTGCGGCAGTGCATCCGGATGGTTATCCGTGCTGACAAGAATCGGGTGATAAACACCGGTCCAGCTCTCACCCGTCAGCGGGTTGACACCGGGAATATCAGGATTCTCGCCGGGAATTGCCACTGAAATATTCTGGCTGACGCCAATTCCATTCACAGGAATTTCAACATAATACTCCGCGCATGCAAGAGCAGCTACGAGAAGCATTGCAAAGAATACGATACTGAGTTTCTTTCCAAATTGCAAAACAAAACACCTCCATAAATGATTGAAGACAGTTCAACCGCATTCCTTCTTATATTAAGGAATCTTTTACTTTTCGTCAACAGCTTTTTCAAATTTTAGGCTTCTTGCTGCAGATTTTGACGTCATAAATCTTCAGCAGTAATTCTTTCGGAAGCCGGCCGTTCATCCCGTCAGAGATTTACCGGGCGACTTCATTTAAAAGACGGCAGCCCGAATATGTTTTATCCCCGATTTTCAAACTTTTATCCCCTGTTTTCCCACTTTACATCATCTGCATTTTCCTGTATGATTCGTCCCGCATCAATGAAAGGAACCGTACGGTTACAGAAAGGACAATACATGTGTGCCAGATATTTCATCCGCATGGAAGAACATGAAAACGATTCTCTTTCCGAAGAGGTCCGGCGCCGGTACGGGAGCATGATTGATGCTCTGCTTCCCCCGGATGGAATCGTAAAGCCAACTGTACTGGCACCCGTACGATGCAGGGACCGCCGGGGAAATCCCGGGATCTTTCTTATGCATTTCGGATTCAAGCTGAATCAGTCAATGGTCATCAATGCGCGCTCCGAAAGCATCACCGTCAAACCCATGTTCCGTCCCCTTGTAAGAGAGCGCCGCTGTCTCATTCCTGCAAACCGGTATACCGAATGGCAGCATGACGGAAAAAAGCGCATTCCATATGAGTTCGAATCCGCTGACAGCCGCCTTATGTTTTTTGCAGGCCTTTACCGGCTGGAGCCAGGTGCACGTTTCGCTGATTTTGTCATCCTTACCCGTGATGCCGCGCCTGCTTTCAGCAGCATACACGACAGGATGCCGCTGATTCTGACACCGGCTGAGCAGCAAACCTGGATGAATCCCGCTGCAGATATTCAGGATGTTCTGCATGCCGGCAGAACGGATGTTACCTTTTCCCCCGCTTCCTGACACATCTGAATTCCGCTCAGGTTCAACTTGCGGATAAAAAAAGCGTTCCGATATTCCGGAACGCTTCCTTTCTTTCAAATGTAGGACACTCGGGGCAGAAGCTCTCACGGCACACACGAAGCAATGCTTATTGCTGCTGCCTTCCGACCCTGACAAGGTTCACACACCCGCATTGCATGAGGTCCATCCGTCATCGCACCCTACAGAATTCATTTTACTGTATTTAAATCATTTTCACAATCGACAATTGTCACAGAATATTTTGTTCATAATTAGACAAAGCTATGACTTTTTCTGATTTTCTGCATTCATTGCCATTTTACTTGTCAGGCGTTCCATCAATGTAACACACTGAAACAGCATATCTTCCCGGTTTTTCGTCTTATCCTGGAAAACCAGTGCATTGGGACGATTCAGGGAAAGCGTAAACCGGGGATCGAGTTTATTCATGGCCCGCATGAGTGCAGCGCCGTCTGTTTCTGCATCCGCTGAGAAATACATTTGAATCAGGCCATTGTCCTGGCGTACACGGTCTATGCCGAGTTTGCCGCACATGGACTTCAGATAAGCAACTGCAACCAGATTGGCCACACTCTGCGGTTCATCGCCAAAGCGGTCTACCAGTTCCTCCTCCACATCATCCCGCGCCGACGGACTGTCTATCTTTGCAATTCTGCGGTATACCTCAAGTCTCTGTTTGTCACCGGTGACATAATCCGCCGGGAGGAATGCATTTACCTTAACATCCATCCGTGTTTCAATTTCGCGGTTTGCCTGAGGTGAAATACCCTGGGCTTCCATCACTGCCTCATCCAGCAGTTTACAGTACAGATCATAACCTATATCAGCCAGGTGACCGCTCTGCTGCGGTCCCAGAATATTGCCTGCACCACGGATTTCGAGGTCACGCATGGCAATCCGGAAACCGGAACCGAATTCCGTGAATTCACGGATCGTATCAAGGCGTTTCTGGGCCGTTTCAGAGATAATACGGCCGGGCCGGACGGTCAGATAGGCATACGCCATGCGGTTTGAACGGCCGACACGGCCCCGGATCTGATACAGCTGGCCGAGGCCAAAGCGCTCTGCATCATAGACAATCAGCGTATTGACGGACGGAATGTCAAGACCAGACTCAATAATGGTGGTACACAGCAGTACATCATATTTCTGCTGTGAAAAGTCCATCATGACATCCTCAAGGACATCCTCCTTCATCTGGCCATGGGCAATCACAATGCGCGCTTCCGGTACCAGTTTCTGAAGCTCTTCATAACAGCGGTCTATGGAGTCGACCCGGTTATACATGAAGAACACCTGACCGCCGCGCCCGATTTCACGCAGAATCGCGTCCCGGATAACAGCATCCTGATATTCAAGTACATATGTCTGAACCGGATAACGCGCCTGCGGCGGTGTTTCCAGAAGGCTCATATCCCGGATACCGACCATGGACATGTGCAGCGTCCTCGGAATCGGAGTCGCCGAAAGCGTCAGCACGTCTACCGAATTCTTGACGTTTTTGATGGTTTCCTTGTGTCCAACGCCAAAGCGCTGCTCCTCATCGATAATCAGAAGGCCAAGTTTTTTGAAATGGATGCCCTTATTGAGCAGCCGGTGCGTACCAACAACCAGATCAACCTCGCCGCTTTCAATGCGGCGTATGGTTTCATTCTGTTCCCTGCTGCTCTTGAACCGGCTCAGAAAGTCCGCCTGAATCGGAAAGCCTTCAAAACGGCGCAGAATGGTCTGATAATGCTGCTGAACCAGAATGGTCGTTGGTGCCAGAATAGCCACCTGATAACCATCCATAATGGCCTTAAATGCCGCTCTCAGGGCAACCTCCGTCTTTCCATAGCCGACATCGCCGCATAACAGCCGGTCCATGGGTTCCGGCTTCTCCATATCATGCTTGATTTCCTCAACGGCAATCAGCTGATCCGGCGTTTCCTCATATGGGAAATTCTCCTCAAACTCCTGCTGCCAGGGCGTATCTTTCGCAAAGGCATGTCCCTGCTTTTTCTGGCGGTTTGCATAGAGCTGGACAAGACTGAACGCCAGTTCCTTGAGGCTTTCCCGCACTTTCGATTTCTGCTTGCGCCAGTTTTTGCCGCCGAGATCTGAAAGTTTCGGCGCCGCACTTTCACCTGCTCCGATATACTTCTGAATTCTGTCAAAATGATCGACCGGGATATAAAGTTTATCGCCGCCCTGGTACTCAATCTGCAGATAATCACGTGAGGCACCGTCATTGATCAGGCGTTTGATTCCCAGATATTTGCCGATGCCGTGTGAATCATGCACGACAAAGTCCCCTACCTCAAGATCGGTAAACGAGTTGATCTTGCTGCCTTCCTGGCGCTTTGCTCTGGCTTTGACTGTCTTGTTTCCGTAAACATCGCTTTCCACCAGAACTGCCGTGCGGATTTCAGGGTAAAGGAATCCGCCGGAAAGAGACAAAGGATAGATCATGCAGGATCCCGCTTTGGACGGCTGAACGCAGTGTTCATCGAAAACGGCGTTAATCCCTTCGTCCTCAAATGACTGACGCATACGTTCGCCCCTGGCAATTCCGCCGGAAAGGACAATAACCCGCCAGCCGGTTTCGATCCAGGTACGGATATCCTGGCACATTGCCCGGGTGTTTCCACCGTAGCTGCCATGAGGCACGCCGCCAAGATTCACAAATCTTGCAGCCGGAAGTTCCGGAAACTGCCGCTGAATCCGGCTCATCAGAACAGTATTGCTGCTCTTCAGCATTTCAAGGACTGCATCATCCGACAGAATCAGATGTTCCTGTTCCCGGATTGCCTCACCGCGCTCAAGCGCATTGGTAAACGCAGTTACGAATTCCGTCATGCGGCTCTTCAGTCTCGCCAGGCTGGCATCCGGTTCGTCAACCACTATGACCGGTCTGGTCATATAATCTATGATGCTTTCCTGACTGTCCCAGAGAAGATTCTGATACTTTTCGAGCACACGCGTGCCAATTCCGTTTTCCATCTGGGAGACCGCAGTCTGAAGGAGCGTATCATACCGTTCCGCTGCGCGGCTGCGCAGCATAAACGGTGCTTCGCCTTCTCTCGTATCGTCATATGCAGTCTCGTCGGATACGGTCTGCCTTTTGCGTTTCTGTCCGTCATCATCTGCAGCCGGCAGTTCCGCAAGGGAACCGCCCAGCATTTCATTCTGCTCATCTTCATGCTCATGCCGCGCCTTAATGGCATTCCTCAGCATTCCTGCAACCTGCGCGGTCCGTTCTTCGGCAACAAGTCCTTCACTTGCCGGCGGAATATCTATTTTACTCAGATTTCCGACAGACCTCTGGT
The DNA here is from genome assembly GCA_017469025.1 of Clostridia bacterium. Classification (GTDB taxonomy): domain Bacteria; phylum Bacillota; class Clostridia; order Christensenellales; family Aristaeellaceae; genus Ventricola. The sequence goes on along the minus strand of JAFUHD010000245.1, from coordinate 5,317 downwards.
CCATTACCGAGAATTCGCGGATTGAATCGAGTTCATCATCGAAAAACTCAATGCGGACCGCATGACTGGCATCTGTCGGATATACATCTACGATGCCGCCGCGAACCGCAAACTGGCCCTTTCCTTCTACCATATACTCCCGGACATATCCTGCCTGGAGCAGACGTTCAATGAGAATTTCTGTCTCTATCCGGTCTCCGACGTGCAGATGCAGCGTATTCGCAGCAAACAGGTCCCGCGGCATCACCCTGTGAAGGAGTGAATCAATCGGCGCGACGACCATTTTCATCTCACCGTTCATCAGCTTGGACAGTGTTTCCAGCCGGCGGCAGGAAACCTCACGGCTTGCAGCGACATCATGATAGAAGGATATTTCCCGTCCCTGGAAAAGACCTGCGTTGCTGCCGCTCAGTACCGAAAGATCCTCAAGCACCTGTGTGGCGGTCTTTTCGCTGTCACACAGATACAGCACCTGGCGGCCGGTTTCCTCAGCGATCGCGGCAATTGTTTCCGCTTTCTGGGCATTGCCCATTTCATAAACCGAAACTATCCCGCCTTCGGCAACACCCGCTTTGATCCGTTCATAAGGCTCATATCCATGCAGTGTATCAAATAATACGTTGGCGCTCATTTCTGCTCCTTGTCTGCCTGATGATTCTCCTGTTTTTCCCTGCCAGCCGGTGCATTGGCCAGACGCATCGCTGCCTCAAGCCCGGATGAATGCATGACTTTAATCACTTCTGCTGCTCTAAGGAAGGCTGCAAACTGTGTTTCCTGGTCTTCCTTCGTCTGGTAATGGGACAGCACAAAATCTGCCAGATCCCATTCCGGCGGTTTCGTTCCGATCCCGATCCGCAGTCTCGGCAGATCATCCCGCCCGCACAGCGACACGATGGAACGCATCCCGTTATGGGTTCCGGCTGAACCGCGCCGCCGCATTCTGAGCTTTCCAAGCGGCAGATCTATATCATCATAGATCAGCAGAACTTCATCTGCCTCCGGTTTGTACCAGGCAAGCACCTCATTGACGCACATGCCCGAGTTATTCATATATGTCTGTGGTTTCACCACAATCAGCTTGTCAGCGCCGAATCCACTCTCGCCGATCAGTCCATGCCTGTCAAGCCTGTTCATGACAATCCGTTCCTTTTCACAAAAAACATCAAGAACATCAAAGCCGACATTGTGTCGTGTTCTTTCATACTGGGCGCCCGGATTTCCGAGGCCGATCACTACAAGCATCTTTTTCCCTACTTCCCAAAACCGTTTTGGCGGGAACGCCTGTGCATTCCCGCTGTTTAATCTTAAACACATCAATAGAGCGGCGAAACAGAACGTCTCATCGCTCTACCATACTCATTATTTCATGGCCGGAAACAGGCACAAGGCACACCAAACAGTGCGCCTTCCCAATTGCCGCTTTCCCGAACTGATGGCAGAGTATATCATACTCTGCTGGAACTGTCGAGTCAGTTTTCAAATTTCATTCAGGACGGATTCTTGTTCTTCAGTGTCTGTACCCAGTTGGACGGACGTATATTGGCAACGCCCGTATTGTCATCTATGCTGTCGAGCATAAGCAGGGATCTCACCCCGTCAATCCGTTTCTTGACCGGTTCAGCTGTGGCCATCAGTACGCAGATGCCCACGACACTGACCGAAAACTCCTTCATCATATCGACCATGCCGCGTGTCGTCCCGCCTGCGCGCATGAAATCATCCACGATCAGTGTCCGCTGACCCTCATGAACCGCACGCCGTGACAGGCTCATGGTTTCAATGCGTCCGCCCGAGCCGGATATGTAATTGATATTGACTGCCGGCCCCTCATAAACTTTGCTGTCACGTCGTACAATTACAGTAGGAACACCCAGCGCCTTTGCCGTCATGAGTGCAATCGGAATGCCTTTCGTCTCCATGGTAAGAACGAAATCCGGCTCATGTCGGTAATACTGCGACGCAATGATATTCCCCATTTTTTCAACGATGTCAGGCATGGCCAGTATATCAGCCATATAGATGAATCCGCCCGGCAGTACGCGACCGGGAACCGACAGGAGCTTTGCCACATCGCTGACAGCATTGAACGCAGCTTCGCCCGTAATCATCGGACGATACCGCACGCCTCCGGCTGCACCGGTAACGGTTTCAAGCGTCCCCAGATCATACTGAGCAAATATCGTCCGCAGAATATCAATATCCTCACTGAGGGATGATTTTGCAGAGCCGAATTTTTCACAGAAAGTTCCGAGTGTGAAAATCCGGTTAGGTGAATCCATCAGGATTTTCGTCATAACGGCAAGTCGCTCAGTCCGGCGGATGCGGTCCATACTGTTCCTCCAAAATACGAATGTTTTTTAACGCGAACAATATTATAATTCAGCTTTCAAGCCTTGTCCATCCACAAATTAACTATTTTTTTCACTTCTTTTGCGTGAATCTTAACGTTCAGGTTTTTTCATCTATTTTTAACGTTCGCTCTTCCCCAGACAATTCGTTCGGGCTCTTGAGAATTGACAGCCAAATCCGTATAATACACCCATATTAATCTGCGCGAAAGCGCTGTGAGGGCTTATGAACCATATCAATCAATATAAAGGCAAACGCATCCACATGATCGGCATTGGCGGCAGTTCCATGAGCGGACTTGCCGGCATGTTAAAGGATAATGGATATACGGTTACCGGATCAGATAATGCGAGCTCCTATCTGACCGATCAGCTCGCAGAAAAGGGCATAACCGTCAGCATCGGACACCGTGCTGAAAACGTGGAAGGCGCAGACCTCATTGTCTTCTCGGCTGCTATTGCCCCTGACAACCCGGAACGCCTGCATGCACACGAGCTCGGGATTCCCGAGATTGAAAGAAGCACACTGCTCGGCCAGCTGATGGAAGGTTATTCCAAAGCCATTAATATCTGCGGTACCCATGGCAAAACGACAACCACATCGATGATCGCTGAAGTGCTTCTTGATATCGGGATGGATCCAACCGTCCATATCGGCGGTCAGCTGGACTATATCGGTGGCAGCACCCGTATCGGCAGCCATGAAACTTTTGTCGTTGAAGCATGCGAATATCACGGCAGTTTTTGGGAGTTCCATCCCACCATCGCCGTCGTAACCAATATTGAGGAAGACCATCTCGATTTCTACAAGGATCTTGAAGATATCTATCAGTCGTTTGCAAAGTTCTGCCGGCTTCTGCCCCGGAATGGTTCCTTTATCGGAAACGGCAATGATCCGCTGGTCCGCCGGCTCATGCGTGAACAGATTTGTCAGACCATTTCCTTCGGCCTGACAGCCGACTGTCAGTGGGCTCCATACAATCTCACTTATGACAGCCACGGTTGTGCAGATTTTGATGTTGCCTTCAAGGGCAAACCCCTGACACATATTCATCTCGCCATTCCCGGTGAATTCAACGTCATGCATGCGCTCGCAACAATGGCTGCCTGTGTTGCTGCCGGAGCAGACCCTGCATCTGTTGCCACATCCCTCGAACATTTTACAGCGCCGCACCGCCGTTTCGAGCATACCGGTGATGTCTGCGGTGTTGCCCTGTATACCGACTATGGTCATAATCCGGCTGAAATGAACAGCGCCCTTCAGAACGCCGTCATGCAGCCGCACAACCGCATCTGGGCTGTCATGCAGCCACACACTTATTCCCGCGTAAAAACGCTGTTTAATGACTATATTCACTGCTGTGATCTGGCGGATGAGATTCTCATTACCGATATCTTTGCCGCACGGGAAAAAGACCCTGGAGATATCCATGCAACCATGCTGGTTGATGCAATAGCCAAAACCGGCCAGCATGTCCACTATACACCGGCATTCGACGATGCTGAGCGTTATCTGCGCGAACACTGGGCGCCGGGCGATCTGGTCATCACCATGAGCTGCGGTGATATTCACCTGCTCAATGCCCAGATTCAGAAACATGGTGACCATTACGTATTTCCCGACTGATTCATAAGCCTTCCTGTAAGCCCTGAAATGGCTCCGGAAGGCTTTCTTTCAACCGTTTCACGAGCCTGTATAACCTCCGGTTCATACGGATTCATCTCATTTGGAGGCATGCCATGCCCGCATCTTATTGTCATCAGTCAGTCGCATCCCAGGCGCTGGCCTGCCTTGGACGAAACCTGACACCGTCATGCCTTGCGGCCTGTCTGGCCGGGGCTGAAGGCCCGGATCCCCTCTTTTACGGCTTCTATCGCAGCAATCCGCCCGGTGCCTCCATTGCTGCAGGTTCGATGCTGCATCGGGAACAAACAGACCGTTTTCTTTGTGCCCTTCAGATCAATGCCAGATCTTCGATTGAATGTTCCTACGCCGACGGATTCCTTACGCATTATGCCGCCGATACGGTTTTTCACCCCTATGTATATGGACAATCTGTAACTGAAAAAGGCACTTATTCCGCCAATCTGCATGGAATCATTGAACATGCCTACGAAATCATCCGTTTTCGCCGTGACGGAAATCCCACCGGTATTCCCATCCAGCTCGCCGGTCTCTCACAGCTGGGCCTCAGTGATCTGAAAGCCTGCCTCCGGCTTTTTGCTGTTTCCATGCACGAAGTCTTCCCGGACCGCTCCATTGGTGAAACCGAACTGCTGCACATTTTCCAGGCAGCCATACGTGTCGCCGGATGGCTGAGGTCACCCAGCGGCCGGAAATACCGTATATTCGGTGCAGCTCCCTTCCAGCTTGATAAGACCGCCCATGCGCATATGGTTCCACCGGAACCGCCGCCAGGTGATCTGTGGAACGATGAACACCGCGAATGGTCATCCATTTTTGAGCCGGAAACGATCCGCAGGGAAAGCATGGATGATCTTTATCAGGCCGCTGTTGCACGTTCCTGTGAGCTGCTGAAAGCGGCATCACATCATCGTGCAGGACATCTCACAGAACGCGAATTTGCTGACATTCTGGGCGGACTTTCCTATGATTCCGGTCTCCCCTGGCAGCATACGCCTGAACCGCGTAATGCCCCTGGCATAGCCATCCATGCTGACAGGGCCAGAGCTTTTAAGGCATAATCTCTTTTCATGACATGGTCGTACTTTCGGCACCGTATCATAAGCAGCGGTCATTGTTTGACAGACCAGCACGAAGTGCTGGACCCTATCCTCAGAATCACAGCACTGTGCTGCATGCTGCATCCCGGTTCAAAGCCAAAAAAGCTGTTGCATCCAACAAATAAAAGCTGTATAATAAGCCATTCTTTCAAGGGGGTTTATGAATAATGATCGGAATTATCGCTGCAATGAATGTCGAAATGGAAAGCTTTCGTTCATTCATT
>JAFUHD010000032.1 GCA_017469025.1 Clostridia bacterium | reverse complement strand
GTGGAAGGATATTCTTGAAAAGGAACATAATCCTAACGGTATTAATCCATTTTTAGCACGTGACAGATCACTCAGCAGGAAAACTCTTCTGTTTATCGATCATTATGTGCCCATGTTTGATAAAGATGCAGGCAGCAGAACGGTATTCGCGTATATCAAGTTGTTTGCGAAAGCAGGATATAATGTTAAATTCATTGGCGACAATTTCTTTAAGCATGAGCCTTATACAGAAATATTGCAGCAGATGGGTGTAGAAGTCCTGTATGGGAGTTACTATGCAACCCATTGGAAGGACTGGCTTTCGGAAAACGGGCAGTCCTTTGATTATGTTTTTTTGAACCGGCCGCATATATCCATTAAATATATTGATATTCTTCGTGAGAAGACGAGAGCAAAGATTTTCTATTATGGACATGATCTTCACTTTCTCCGCTGTGCACGGGAATATGAGATTTCCAAAGATCCGAAACTGCTTGAGGATATCGAAAACTGGAAGAAAAAAGAACTGTATCTGATGGAAAAAGCGGATATGGCAGCGTATCCATCTGAGGTTGAGGTAGAGGAAATCCATAAAACTGCTCCGGGCATAAATGCCATGGCGATTCCAGCATATATCTATGATAGTGTAGATCCTGTTTCATACAATACAGCGGAACGCAGGGATTTGTTTTTTATCGGGGGATATACCCACGGTCCAAATGTTGACGCTGTACTCTGGTTTACAAACGAAATATTGCCGCGTGTTCTTAAGGCTTTGCCCAATATTCGGATTCATATTGCAGGCAGCAACATGCCACAAGAGATTATAAATCTGGCATCTGATCACGTTGTGATTGAGGGTATGCTTTCGGATGAACAGCTTGAGGATATGTATCATCATGTCCGGCTGAATGTGGTACCGCTTCGCTATGGTGCGGGCATTAAAGGAAAGATTGTCGAAAGTATGCGCTATGGACTTCCTGTCGTTACTACGGACTGTGGTGCAGAGGGAATAATCGGTTCTGAAGACATTCTCAAAATCGGGAACACTGCTGAAGAAATTGCGGATCAGATTATTTCTGTCTATAACGATGAGGATGAGCTTAAGCGAATCAGTGAGGCAGGAAAGCGGTATATTCTGACGCAATACTCTGAACAAAACGCTTATCTTGCTATGAGCCAATTCTTTGATCTTCCTTTGATGGAGTGAAGCATTTGATTATTACAAAAACACCTTTTCGTATGTCCTTCTTTGGCGGAGGGACGGACATGGAAAGTTATTTTCGTGAATACGGCGGATCAGTACTTTCAACGACGTTTGATAAATATTGTTATGTTAATGTGAGACATCTGCCGCGTTTCTTTGATTACAGCACTGAATTGTCTTATTCTAAAATTGAACGTGTGCAGAGTGCTGATCAGATAGACCATCCGGCAATCCGCAATGCTATGAAGATGCTTGATATGCATGAAATCCGTTTAACATATGAAGCGGATCTTCCGGCACGTTCCGGTCTGGGGACCAGTTCATCCTTTGCCGTAGGCATGCTGTATGCGTTTCATTCACTTAAGGGCAGATTTGTTGACAAGCGGAAGCTGGCAGAGGAAGCCATCTATCTGGAACGGGTTCTGTGTAATGAAGCCGGTGGATGGCAGGACCAGATTGCTGCTGCTTACGGCGGTCTGAACAGGATTGATTTTTCAGATGAAGGATTTGAAGTCCACCCTTTAATTATTCATCCGGACCGCAAGAAAACATTGAATGATAATCTGCTGATGTTTTTCACGGGTTTTACACGTTTTTCAGCGGATATTCAGGCAGCAAATAATCTGAGCCGTCAGGACAAAATTGCTCAGTTGAGAGAAATGCAGGCACTTGTCGATGAGGCACAGAATGTTCTGCAGAATCCAGATGCAGATCTGGATGGGTTTGGACGACTGTTGGATCATACCTGGCGTCTCAAACGTCAGACTGGAAAAGCGGTCAGCACAGACAGCATAGATGAACTGTATCAGAAAGGAATAAGTGCCGGGGCACTTGGCGGCAAACTACTTGGTGCCGGAGGTGGAGGATTTCTGATTTTCTATGTGCAGCCGGAATTCCGTTCATCAGTTCTTGAGGCAATGCAAAACCTGATGTACATTCCATTCGCCTTTGAAACTTCAGGTGCACAGGTAATTCACTATTCACCAGAAACATACGAACCGCGTGCGCCACTACTCACAATTACATGAAAGATGGATTATAAATGATAGTACTCAATGAGCATGTCACCAGACATGTTGATCTCCTGATAAAACGCTATCCGGTACTTGAATGCTGCAGAAATGCTATTTGTGAAGGGTTTACCCTCATGGAGGATGCGTACCGGCATCATGGGAAACTGCTTATTGCCGGTAATGGCGGCTCGGCTGCAGATGCTGAGCACATTGTTGGTGAATTGATGAAAAGCTTTAAGCAGCCCAGAAGACTTCCCGCAGCTTTTGCTGATACACTGAGATCCATCCATGAACCGATGGGTTCAACACTGGCCGAAGCCCTTCAGGGTGCTCTCCCTGCAATAGCACTGGATGGACATTTCGCCCTGACTACAGCATACATGAATGATGTCGATCCCCAGCTTTGTTTTGCACAGCAGGTGAATGGCTACGGTACAGAAAATGATGTACTTCTTGGCATTTCCACATCCGGAAACAGTAAAAATGTACTCTATGCTGCAATAACAGCCAAGGCAAAGCAAATGAAAGTCATTGGGCTTACTTGTCAGCATAACAGTGATCTGAGCAGACTTGCTGATGTCACCGTGCAGGTACCGGAAACAGAAACATATATGATTCAGGAACTGCATCTGCCTATCTACCATTGTTGGTGTCTGATGCTGGAAGATGCTTTTTTTGATAAAAATAATATTATTATTTAAACATGGAATCAACTCGCAAATATGAGGATGTAAGTTCTGTCATGCATTTAAAGAAT
>JAFUHD010000031.1 GCA_017469025.1 Clostridia bacterium | reverse complement strand
TTTAAACATCACAACCAGCAGGAGGATATTATGAGGAATCTTTTCGGTAAGATCCGTGTTGCCGAAGCATGTGGTTTTTCGGCCATGATAGCCGATGAAATGGGCATTCCCGCGTTGGAGGCACGTGCAAAGGAAATCGTCCATAAACACAAAAAATCCACCCCGGAATCCGAAATTGCAGATTTGGTTCTGGACGGACTAAAAAAATGTGCTTTTTTCCGAAGATTCGTGCCGGAAAATACGGATGCCGTGTTACAGGAAACAATCCAGCAGGATTTCAAGCTGCTGATGCTGGCTTCCCACTATTACTATCACTACCTTTACGACAAGCCTAAATTCAACGTGGTCAACCAGGCCCTGCCATGCTTCAATGATAATTTCAAGCCGACCCACCTGAAAAGCAAGAAGGACGGGTTGAAGTCGCACGGCATTCCCATTCCCCTTCAAAGCCTGGTGCTGGAAAGCAATGCGGAGCAAAATTTCAGTCAGCATTCTGTACTGGATATCGGTCTTGCCCTGGGGATATCAGCAGGCACATCCGGCCTGACCAACCCCTACCTTGTGCCATATGATCCGGGTATCCTGAAAATACGCACCTTCCTGAACGGTTTCAGATACGCCCTTATTGACAAAACCGAAACGGAAGATTTGTATGATCAGTTGTCCAAAATACCGGCAACCGTATCTCCCGAAGCATATGCTGTGCTGAACCAGTTCTGCATCGAACGGCTCACGAACCTTAATTTTATCATCGCCTGTTTCAACGTCAGTAACCTGCATCATGGTTTAAGCGTAAGTTATTCGCTACGGAAAGCCCTTGAATGCTGGCTGCTGATTCCCCTGTTCAAGACCCGGCTCCTGATGCTGGACATGCTGGCCAATGGAACGTACGGAATACCCGAGTCGCTGTTCAGCGAAGGCATTCTCGATCTGTATGATTGCGTGATTCCTGTTGCGTGTTCTGTTTTTGAGAAACTGATGGATGTAAGCGGATGCGAAATACAGAAGGACGACAATTATTTCAAACAGATCTATGCCGATCCCGCCGATTCCGGCCAGAATGACAAAGGCAGGTATATGCTGTTCCGTAAATCAGATCGGCAGCAGCTGGACCCCATACAGAAATTCATTGCCACAGATGATAAAACCTTAAAAAACAAACTTTTCAAATGCATCAGAACCACCGAACTGGATAAAATAATTAAACAATGGAACAACAGCCACCAGGATAAAGACCATCTGGATCGGCGCAAACACCTGAAGACGGCCGGGAACTATATTCATTTTTTCAAATCTTATATTACAGAACGATATAAACAGGCCATTCCCAAAAACTATTACGACAAAACCCGCCGTTTAGAGAAACTGTCCGCCCGGCGTGATGACCCCAAATCTTTTATTATAAACATTACAACAGGTGGAAAAAAGGAAAAGCCTCTGCCTAAGACGCAGAAAGGACTGGAAGGCGCGATCAAACAACTGGAATCAGAATTGCAAAGCATACTGGATCATGCTCAGGCTGTCATTTCAGAAGACAAGTATTGTCCGTCATTAATCAATGCATTGGGACAGCTCAATATCACCTTCAATACGAAAACCGGAACATTCAGTGATAACAACCCTTACATCAGGCTTAGCCTGGACGAATACTGTGATGAAGGCGCCGTCTCCCGGTTTTGCAGCTTTGCAAGAACTTATTTTAATCATTTCAATATGGTTATGACGCCACACAATAAACGGGCGTCCTTTAACCCCATACATGAAGATTACCGTTCTTCTTACTCATGGATAGACTTTTCAACGGATATTGCTACTTTCGACTGCTTTAACGATTACGATGAGATGATAATTTCGATTAAAAGAAACATCTTAAACTATCCCGGGATTATGGATGAAATCACCGAAACCTATAAAAAATTCGAACTTATGAAAGCACAAACATAGCCTGCAGACAAGCCGTGAACCTGACATCAACCAGTTATTCCCGCAGAGTTCCTTCAATGATTTATAAGATTATGTACCTTACCGCAGTTTCAAAAAACCAATGCTGATAAGACGCTTTGTAATGTGTCTTATCAGCATTTTTAGCCTAATACTCAATTTATATAGTCATGCGCCCATCAATTCTTTTCCTATTTATATAGTGCAGTGGCCGCACCCTGCCACAAAATGTTCTGCTTCCGTCAGGCTGCCCTGCCCTGCTTCTTCTGGCAGTCCATACATAACGGCCGCTTGTACCTTGCCATGCTGTAGCTGAACACCTTATCGCTGATCTCTTTCCCGCAGCCGGAGCAGACAGCAACTTCTTCATTATCGAAGGCACTCGGATTTGCGGCAGGAACGGATCTTGCAGAAGCTGTATTATGCTGCGGTTCCGCGAAGCTGTTTTCGTCAGTCCGGACATCGGCTTCCGGGTCATCCCCGGTGGAAATTGCCAAGGACAGAAGGTATGCGTATTTGATAGCTGCCGTTTCAGCTTTCATCACAGCTTTGTCTCCTGCGTCCTGGCCTGTTCCGATACCGTACAGGTCAATGCTTTCGCCGCTTTCGCTGTCGATAAGTAAAATATTGCATCCGACCGTCACCTGATGCTCCACATTTCCTTTTGCGTTGGTAACGTCAAAACTGCTTATAATAGCAGGAGTTACGACACTTGCCACTTTATGCTTGACCAATGCCGCGTTGATTGCTTCCAGAACGCCTGCAGCAGAGGCATATTTATATTTGTGGTAATCGTTGAACCCGTCTTTTGCCACATGGGAACATTCCGACATGATCAGCACCAGCTTTTTTGCAATCCCGGAATAGCCATTGGGACTTGTTGTATATTTATCAGTTACATCTTTCATGTTTATAATCCTCTCTTCCGTAAAATAACAGCACCGGTTTCAGTCCCGGTGCTGACTTTATTTATGCTGCCTTGTTCATGGCGCGTTTTACCAGTCTCCCGTAAGGACAGAACTCCGCAACATTGCAGTATGACTGGCATTTCCTCTCATGCCACCGTTCCCTTGCTGAACACTTTTCCGGCAGATGCTTTTCCTTCAGAGCCTTTTCCAGTCGTTTTGCCTTTACCTTCATGTACAGTTTGACCCATCTGTCGCTGATTTTATCGATCTTTATCAGGTACAAGGGGCGTGTGATATTTCGTTCTGCGGCCATGCGCAGGGAATAGTCACGGCATAATGCCTGAATCACCATATCTTTCACTTTGAATCCTGCTTCTTCCAGTAAAATGCGATAGTAATTCAGTTGTATAGCCCAGTCCAGCAGATGGCGCACACCATCGGTGAGCCATTCCTTACGGGTTTTGGGCTGACCTTTCTTCAAACCGGTTTTATAAACTTCACCGGTAGGCACATCAATTTTATAATAACCAAGGGCTTTCATCAGCTTATAGCTGGATGTGACTTTATAATCCCCAAGCGTATTGTCGGACAGGTCAACGATCTGTCCGTATAAATCAAACTTCCCGCTGGTTATATCGTCTGCAAGCCTTTCTTCCGTTATGATATTTCCTTCGTTATGGCCCTCCTGAATGGTGTGTACTGCTGAACCATGAAGGGCATATAGCTGCTGCATCGGGTCTACAGCATAGGGTTGGGTCTTTTTAAGATAAGTCTCTCTTGTACCAGCAATCAGTTCCGTGACAGAGGGCTTGTCCAGCTTGCGGTTCAGAGATTCTGCGACAGAACGTAGGGTAGGGAGGAACATGCACCGCTGGGCATTGGGACAGTGGCTCAGGCATTGTTTTATTGGAATGGTACTTCCATCCCTGCATATAAATTTTGTGGCAGGCATCAGGCGACCCCTCTTTCCTCACCGTAGGCGTATTCCGGTTCAAAACGGTGGAAGTTGAAGAAATCGCCCATATCAAAGTCAGAAACTGTTTCCACCTTCGCCTCAACCTCTTTCAGGGAGTTGTATTCGCTGACGTCAATCCCAGTGTATTCGGACTTTACCCAGCCGATTGCTTCCTGATACGTATCGAAATATTCCTTTAAATACTCCCCGTTATGGCAGCAGTCGATCATGTAATGCTCCGGGAAGTACATACCCTCCTTGTCTGTGTTTACATAGATTTCAGCCCCGCATTCCTCTGCCATGTAGACAAACCGGATCGCATCGCTGTATTTTTCACGGATGATCTTGTAAAACATCGCCATATGGGGTTCCCATGCGGTTTCCACATCCACCCTGAAGCTGTACGTGCCTTCATTTTGCTCCAGTCTGCTGTCGCAGTTGGTAAAGGAGTCCCGCTTGTCAATGACAGACAGAATCTCACGGTTCTTGTATCCGTGAAGTACCATAAGGTTATAGAAACCGGAACCGATGGAATCGAACGCTGCGTAGACCTTACGCAGGAATCTGGATAATCCGGTTTTGTCTTTGCTGTAGAAAACGATACTGTTGCTGCAATAATTCGCCATTTTATAATCCTCCTGTAATTTATTATTATTTGACTGGCAAAACAAAACGCCCGGAGGCATATAAACCCCCGGGCAAATCTATATTAAACTGCCTTTGACAGCAGTGACTGATTGCTCAGCACTTTGGTCAGATGCTGGTTTTCATCCAGTAACGTTCCGCCTAACCGTTCCAGTTCCGTGGCACGGTTATAATCGGTAACATCCTGACTGCTTCTGGTTACAGCATTGACCAGACCAAACGCAGAAAAGTCATTTCCCATAATAAAGTGGCGCAGGATGGTGGCGCGTTCCGTCTTGCTGAGAACGTACCTGTCTCCCAATACCTCAACTGTCCTGACAGGATCCTTGCCTGTAGGAACATTCAACGCAGAACACATCTTGTCCACGGTAAGGTTGAACTTCGCCTCGTTGACTGCAGCGGAGACGATATCCTGCACCTTCAGGAAATATGCCTTGTCGTCAG
>JAFUHD010000030.1 GCA_017469025.1 Clostridia bacterium | reverse complement strand
GTACCGCTTTTTCAAGCATGAATGTGCCGATGCCCTGGCTCCTGTATGCCGGAGCCACTCCCAATAGCTTGATATACGGATAAAGACCGCAAAACCCACGCATATCAACACGCATTGCACCAACAGGCATTCCATCCAGAACACCCAGATACAGTTCGCCGTTCTTTGCCCCCGTCTCAAGTGAATGGTGCAGTTTATCCGAATCTGCAAAATACCTTTCCTGGATCATAGAATCCCTAAAGATAGCCTCAAGGTCATCCGGCACAAAATCCGTTTTTTTAAATATCAGCATCACTCAGATCTCCTTTACCGGCAGGGAGCGAAATCTTGCCCATGATTACTGGCATTCTGGCACCTGTTACAGACGGAAGTGTATTTGCCTGCTCCAATATGCACTTGTCGGCAAGTATGGCAAATGCTACAGCTTCCTTTGCATCACTGTTATAACCTGCTGCCTCCTGGGTTTCCACAATAACGGAATGCGGTGCAAAGCGTTCATGCAGCCGGTGCATAAGGGTACTGTTGTAACTTCCTCCGCCGCCAACTATCAGCCGGTCTGCCGAATACCTGTGGGCTGCATAACGCAGATAAGCATCTTCGATAGACCATGCAGTCAGTTCCGTTACTGTTGCCATCACATCTTCACCAGACAGTCCAAGTCTTTCTGCACGTTCCAGAATCTGTCTGGTATACTGGATGCCAAACTGTTCCCTGCCTGTAGTTTTCGGCAGCGGTTTCTTATAATAAGGATCCTTCTGCAGTTCAGTCAGTAATTCCGGACTGATATTTCCGCGGGCAGCCATTTGTCCATCCGCATCATATCTTTCTTTGCCATCGGTCAAATGAGCAATCACAGCATCCATTATCATGTTTCCCGGACCAGTATCAAAAGCAAAAACCAGTTCTGGCGGGCTGTTTTTCGGGAGAACAGTCATGTTTCCAATACCGCCGATGTTCTGAAGCAAAATGGTCTCTGTTTCGCTTCTATACATCTGATACTCCGTAAATGGTACCAGCGGGGCGCCATTCCCTCCTGCAGCAAGATCTGCCACGCGAAAATCTGAAACCGTTACAATTCCTGTCCGCTGGGCTATGACAGCGCCGTCTCCAATCTGAACCGTATAATGAACCGGAATACCATCCGGACTTGTCCATTCAGGCGCATGCCAAATCGTCTGGCCATGACATCCTATAATATCAACCTGATCTGGCGTAAGTCCAGCCTGCCTGATTGCACGCAGCGCGGACCTTGCATACAGTTCGCCAAGCAGCACCTGCATATAACCGACTTTGTCAACAGTTGCGGTTTCAGGTGTAAACAATTCAAAGATCTTTGAACGTACGCTTTCCGGAAACGGACTGTTTTCAAACTGAAGCAGCTCTGTTTTATTTCCTCTTATACGAACCAAAGCTGCATCAATTCCATCCACAGATGTACCTGACATCAGTCCGACAACAATGCGCTCCGTTTTGTCTGCAATCGTTCTCAGCATGTCAACCTCCCTGTTCAATAGCCATTTATTCCCATCTTCTCTTCAACTGATTCAAAACAAGCGGTATAGAAAACACATAAATAAGAAAATGTTCACGATTGTAAAAAAGTATATCTCAGAGATGTAAATCCTGCAAGTATTTTCAATTTATGCAACTTCTTTAATCCCCTTTCAAAAACGGCAACCCTTGAACGGCAGATACATTTTCTGTATCCGTTAACACAGCAAACATCAATCCAACGGTTCATAGCCTATATTTCCTATAGGGATAGACAATACACACTAATTATGATATACTTCTTATATCCAATAATAATCGTCTATCTTTTTTGTATAAATTGCATGTGGAGTATTATATGCTGTATGACATCTTATCTACTTTCCGTAAGAAGGCATACTACGATTCTGCTGTGTGTGTCATTTTTGATAAGACACACCCTCTGGAATTCAGCCATGTCGGTCCTGCTTCACCAGATGCCCTCTACGACATGGCCAGTGTCAGCAAGATAATCACCACAACACTTCTGCTCCAGCTCATGGATGAGGGCAGGCTTCATGTTACAGATCTTTGTCTTCCTCTATTACCTTTCCTTGCCGGTCCCGCAACGCTCAGACGGCTTGGCAGCGTAACAGTTGGTCAGTTAATGACACACACCTCCGGCATCCTTCCCTGGTATCCATTGTATGCTGATGGACGTCCGTTTCCTGTCATTTTTGAAATGCTGATGGAAACCACACCTGAGGAAAATGGCTATGCTTACAGTGATCTTAATTATATGCTGCTGGGCATGATTTATACGAATCTGACCGGAATGAGCCTTCGCGAAGGTGTCGAAAATACCATAGCCGGTCAATTTGGCATTCCTATTGGGTACGGTCCAGTGAAGCCTGCTCAGTGTGCACCATGTTGCCTTGGAAATCAGATTGAAAAGCGCATGTGTGCCGAACGCAATCTGCCATTCAACGGTTGGCGTCCGGACGGTACCACTGTTTCCGGCGAATGCAATGATGGGAATGCCTTTTATTACTTTAATGGTGTTTCAGGACATGCCGGTATTTTTTCGACTGCTTCATCTATGATGAAACTCTGTCAGATGTATCTGAACACGGACAGCCCTGCATTTGTAAATGCAATGGAAACAACGGTCGGCGAGCGCGGACTTGGATTTGACAAAAGCGATCTGTTTAAAGACGGATGTGGACATACCGGATTTACAGGGACCAGCATCTATCTTTCCCGAAAGCATGAATTTGGCGTCGTCCTTCTGACAAACCGGCTTTATCTTCCCGGTGGACAGACGCCTGTAAATAATAGTCCATGCCGCAGAGAAGTTCATTCCTACGCCTTGAAAATGGTATCAACAGGCATTGCCTGATGAACGAATAAGAAAGGAGTATCTCTATGAAAAAATGTTTGATCCTCTTCCTCTCGCTTGTGCTTGTCTGTTTTGCCTGCTCGGCATTGGCTGACAACATACTCCGCTGGGGCTTCGAATCGGATCCGACCGGTTTTGATCCACATACGAATCCCGAGGATATGAGCATTCGTGTCATGAACCAGCTTTACGAAACCCTGGTCGCAACCAACCCTGACATGACCTATTATGGCCGTCTTGCCGAAAGTTGGGAAAACCCGGATGAAGTTACCTATGTATTCCACCTTCGTCAGAACGTTAAGTTCCATTCCGGACGTCCTATGACCGCAGCCGATGTTGTCTATTCGTTTGAGCGGATTCTTGGCCGGACGGAAGCCGGCGATATTGGCGCTCTTGGCAGCAAATCCACCTACTATGGCGACATCGATACCGTTGAAGCTGTTGATGATTACACAGTAAAATTCGTTCTGAAGAACGTCAACGCTGCTTTCCTGGGCAACCTTAGTTCCAATTACGGCGCTATCGTCGACAAAGATGTAATCGCTGCAAACGGAGATTTGATGCGTGCAGATGGCGGCACAGGTCCCTTCATGCTGAAAGACTGGGTCCGCGACAACAATGTCAGTCTGGTCAAGTTTGCTGATTACTGGGAGGCTGACCGCGTCCGCCTTGATGGAATCACCTATTATGTCATTGGTGATGAGTCCGCACGTCTTGCTGCTCTGCGTACCGGCGAGATCGACATCAGCACCATGTCCGCATCTAATGTGCCTATCGCTGAAAAAGATGCAAATCTCAAAGTTCTCTCCTATCAGTCTAATCAGTATATTGCACTGGGCTGCAACATGAGCACACCCGCTCTGCAGGATAAGCGTGTCCGCCAGGCCATTACCTATGCTACTGACCGTGAAGCACTGATAAATATCGTTTTCTCCGGTCAGGCTATGGCATGTTCCATCGTTCCCCCGTCTCTAGGCCACTGGTCTGTGCCTCTTGATGAACTTGATGTGTATCACACAGATGTTGAAAAAGCCAAAGCCATGATGGAAGAAGCCGGATACAGCAAGACCAACCGGCTCAGCCTGAAAGTTGCTGCAGGTCTGCTTGATGCCATTCGTCAGTCTGCTGTAGTTCTGCAGCAGCAGCTTGCCGAAATCTATATTGATCTTGATATTGTCAATCTTGAACAGGGTGAGTATGTGGATACCTGGTATAAGATGGCAACTCCTGAAGCAGGATTTGATATGATGGTCGTACAGGATGGCGCAGGCACTGATCCGAACCGCTCCGTAGCCTTCTTCTTCAAGACCGGTGCCAGTGCCAACGTATTCGGCTACTCCAATGAGCGGGTTGACGAGCTGTGCGATTTGGCACTGTCCACACCGGATCCTGACATCCGTGAAGGCTATTACAACGAAGCACAGAAGATCTGTATTGATGACTGCGTTAAGACCGGTATTGCATGCATGACCATGTATTATGTCACCAGTGCCAATCTGGATGGTTTCGCTCCAACTGCTGCTGACGCCAGCAACTATCGTGATATGTACTTTGTAAAGTAATGATTTCCGACGGGAGCGGTGCACCCGCTCCCGTTTTTTATGCCAGCCTTTATGTGAAAAAACAGCCAAATGCCACCTGACCATTTTCTTAAATCCAACGCATCCCGTACAGCGGTTATTCTGCAAGGACTGTTAGGAGATACACCATGAGAAACTACGTTATTCGGCGCATTTTGCAGATCATACCTGTTCTGCTTGGCGTCAGCATTCTGATCTTTGCTGTCATGAAGTTGATCCCCGGCGATGTAATCTCCGGTGCTCTGGGTGTGGAAGGTTCGCCTGAACTCAGACAGGCCCTGACTGTTAAATACGGCTTGGACAAGCCTTATCATGTACAGTATATCAACTGGATTCTGGGTGTTCTGCACGGTGACTTCGGAGATTCACTGCGTACATCAGAACCCATCTTTCCAGAGATGATGCGCCGCTTTTCAGTTACTGCAGAACTGACCATTCTGGGTGCACTTATATCATGGATTATCGCTATACCTCTTGGCATTCTGGCCGCCACACACCGGAACAAGGGAATTGACCGCTTCGTCCGTGTATTTGCGCTTATGGGTGTATCCATTCCGAGTTTTGCCCTTTCCATTCTCGTTATTCTATTTCTGGCACTTGTATTCAGCTATTTTTCACCGCTTGGCTATGTATCTTTTTTCGAAAATCCTGTTAAAAACCTTCAGATCATGATCCTGCCCAGTTTTGTCCTGGGAATTACAATTGCTGGTTCGATTATGCGCATGACGCGATCGTCCATGCTTGAAGTCCTTCAGCAGGATTTTATCAAAACTGTCCGTGCCAAAGGTGCCAGCGAACGAATCACCATCTTCAAGCACGCTCTTCGCAATGCGTTTATTCCTATTATTACCCTGATTGGTATGCAGATCGGCTCTTTGCTTGGCGGTGCGGTTATCATTGAACAGATTTTCTCTCTTCCCGGACTTGGTCAGATGACACTTACCGGAATTAATCAGCGGGATTATCCTGTGGTACAGGGATGCGTTTTGTTTATTGCTTTTATTTATATCCTTGTCAACCTGATTACCGATCTCCTTTATGCATATATTGACCCGCGTATTTCCTACAATTAACGGAGGCAAGCTATGAAAGGACTACGACAGGTATTCCGGGAACTTGTGAAAGATCCCATGGGCCGAATAGGCCTGATCGGCGTGCTTCTGCTGATTCTGCTGGCTGTATTTGCACCACTGCTCGCCCATTACTCACCAGAAAAGATGGTCAGTATGCCAAAGGCTGCACCCAATCAGCAGTTCTGGTTCGGCACAGATAACTATGGCCGTGATATCTACAGCCGTATACTTTATGGAGCACGGGTTTCCCTCGAGGTTGGCCTGATTTCAGTGGGTATTGCCGCCTCCATCGGTTTCATTCTGGGTATAATCGCCGGCTATTTTGAGGGCCGTATCGACCGCATCATTATGTGCATTATGGACATCCTGTTTGCCTTTCCTTCAATCCTTCTGGCCATATTTATAACGGCAGTACTGGGACGCGGAATCGAAAACACAATGATTGCAATCGGTATTGTCAATATCCCCGTATTTGTGCGTACTGTTCGTGCCTCTGTCATTTCAGCGAAAGGACTAGAGTATGTACAGAATGCGAAATCCATAGGTGTCAAAACATTTCCGTTGCTCATGCGCCATATAGCACCAAACACCATAGCGCCTTTTACCGTGCAGGCAACACTGGCACTTTCTTCTGCCATTCTAACTGAAGCTTCCATGAGTTTTCTTGGTCTTGGCATTCAACCGCCAGATCCATCATGGGGCTCGATGCTCTCAGAAGCCCGCGCATTCATGGAACAGGCTCCATGGATGGTCATCTTCCCAATCCTCTTTATCGTTATTACTATTCTGATTTTCAACATTTTGGGAGACAGTCTGCGTGACGTGCTGGATCCCAAGTTGAAAACCTGATCAGGAAGGAGGATTGTATCATGAATCATCTGCTCGAAATGCGCAATCTCGCCATCAATTTATATCGTGGTAAAAAGCAGCCGCAGGTAAAGCTGTGCGAAGGCATCAATCTTGATATTAAAGTTCGGCAGAATTTCGGCATCGTTGGCGAATCCGGTTGTGGAAAAAGCATCACATGTTCATCCATCATGGGACTGCTTTCCTACCCGCTTTCTGTAGATCCTTCTACAAGCATCCGCTTTGCCTCGAATGACGGCGAAGTGGATTTGACCCGCCTTTCCGCCTCACAAATGAGACGAATACGCGGAAAAGAAATTTCCATGATTTTCCAGGAACCAATGACTGCCCTTGATCCCATGTATACCATTGAATCCCAGATCAATGAAGCTCTGAGTTTTCATACCAGTCTGAACCGTCAGGAAATGCATGTCGCAGCCCTTGCCATGCTTGAAAAGGTCAAAATTCCACGTCCCGATCAAATCCTTTCAGATTATCCTCACCATCTTTCCGGTGGAATGCTCCAGCGTGTCATGATTGCCATTGCACTGATCAACAATCCGCGCCTTCTGATCGCCGATGAACCGACTACTGCATTGGATGTGACCATCCAGGCACAGATTCTCGATCTGATGAATGAACTGCGCGAAAGCTACAACACTTCTGTTATCATGATTACCCATGATCTTGGCGTTATTGCTGAGACCTGCGAGATGGTCGCTGTATTTTATGCAGGACAGATCGTCGAACAAGCAGAGATCAATGAACTGTTTCATGCAACAGCCCATCCCTATACAAAGGGTCTGCTCAAATCTGTCACCTCTCTCGGCAAAGTCAGCGAACCGCTTTATTCAATAGCTGGTGCTGTACCAACTGCTGGTGCTTTTTCAAAAGGTTGCCGTTTTCATGACCGCTGCATTGCCTGTACTGAAAAGTGCCGTACCTCAATGCCGGAGCTGACAGAGGTCGCACCAGGACATCTCTGCCGCTGCTGGCTGAATCAGGAGGCGAACAACGCATGAATAAAACACTGGTAGATGTTGAGCATCTGGTCACTTATTTCCCAATCATGGGCGGTATCATACGCAAAGCTGTTGGACAGGTTCACGCAGTTGAAGATGTATCTTTCAGCATTTGTGAACAGGAAACGTTCTCTCTTGTCGGTGAATCAGGCTGTGGAAAATCAACTACCGGACGATCCATTCTTCGACTGATCGAGCCGACATCAGGAAAAGTCTTTTTTGACGGAACAGACCTGAGCACACTGTCACCTGAGGAAATGCGCCGGAAGCGAAAAAACATGCAGCTTATTTTCCAAAATCCTTATGCATCTCTGAATCCAAGAATGAGTGTCCGACGTCTTCTGGAAGAGCCGCTTAGTGTTCATATGAAAATGTCTCAGACCCAAATGGACCGTGAGGTACAGTGGATTACTGAGGCAGTCGGTCTTAATCCGGAGCAGCTTGACCGCTACCCGCATCAGTTTTCCGGCGGACAGCGTCAACGTATTGCCATCGCCCGTGCACTTATTACAAAACCACAGTTTGTTGTCGCAGATGAACCGGTTTCGGCACTTGACGTATCCATTCAGTCACAGATTCTGAATCTGCTTATGGATCTTCAACGGGAACTACGTCTGTCGTACCTTTTTATCTCCCATGATCTTCACGTTGTCCGACGGATTTCTTCCAGAATCGGTGTCATGTATCTTGGCCGGATCGTAGAAACAGGCAAAACAGAATCTGTCTATTCAACCCCTCTTCATCCATACACAAAAGCCCTGCTCTCTGCCATTCCAAAAGAAGATCCTGCTGAAACAAAAGAACGGATACGGCTGGAGGGCGATGTTCCATCTCCTGCAAATCCACCCTCCGGATGTCCCTTCCATAACCGCTGCAAGTCATGTATGCCTGTCTGCCGTCAGACGATGCCGGATGCCAAGACCCTGGAGGACGGTCATACCGTCTATTGTCATCTCTATGATACCTAAATTGCATTTCGGGCAGATCGTCTTTCGGATGAGTTTTATTTTACAACCATATGTGTTATAATCAATTCAAGTTCGGATACGAGCCTAAAATAACCGCGCAGATACTTTTTTCCGCATCCGGCATCGAATCTAGACTGGGAAGTGTTTAATTTGTCCTCCAAAAGCAGGCAAGCGACAGAGCCAAAAGGATTTAAGCTGCGGCGCATCGGCATCGGTTTTATGATCGTCTCTTTGCTGTTCGTCCTGTTCAGTGTATATTCGATTATTCGCGTACGTCAGACCCATTTTGAAATAGCTCAGACTAATGACAGTTATGCGAACCTTCAGGATAATGCATCAGCCATGGAAACAGCCTCTGAGTTGCTTACCGAAAGTGTTCGCGGCTTTGTTACAACCGGAGAGAATAAATATCTGGATTCGTATTTTGAGGAAAAATATGTTACAAAACGCCGTGACAAGGCACTCGAGCTGATCTACGCCTCTCCATATGAGACAGCTATCAGCTACCTCCAGGCAGCTGTTGAGTACTCTGTCAACCTTGAAAAGACAGAGTGTTATGCCATGGCTCTCTATCTCTCTGCAGATCATACAGATCTCAGTGACTACCCACAGGTTCTACAGGAAGTGCAGCTGAGTGAAGAAGACAAAGCACTTTCTGCCATGCGCAAAATAGCCAAAGCGCAGGCAATTGTTTACAATACCGACTATGTCGAAACACGTAAACACATACAGGCAAATGTTACTGCCTGTAAAGAGTCCCTGCTGCAGGAAGTTCTGGCGCAGCAACTGGTTCGTGAGAACAAGCTCGACCGGCTTCTGTGGCTTCAGACTGTTCTGATCATCCTGGTCTTCATTTTGATCTTCGGAATTCTATTCTGCATCTGGCGTCTCATTCTCTCACCTCTACATGACCTTCACACACATATTCAGAATCAAACTCCCCTTCCTCTGAATGGTGCATATGAACTTCAGTATGTTTCTTCAACATACAACGATGTATTCGAGGAGAACCTTCAGATTCGTGAAAAACTGGATTATGAAGCTTCACATGATGCGCTTACTGGACTTCAAAACAGACGGCGCTTTGATGCCAAGAGAGTTCTTGAGAAAAACCGCACAATGGTCATCATTGATGTAGACAATTTCAAACATTTCAACGACACATACGGACATGATGTTGGTGACCAGGTACTTAAAAAAGTCGGATCTGCCCTGCTTTATTATTTTCGTCATGATGATGGTATTTACAGGATCGGCGGAGACGAGTTTGCCATCATAATGAAAGATGTTACATCCAAGCAGCAGAGTCAGCTGGAAGAACGTTTCAAAAGTCTGCAGAAATCACTGCAGGAAACCCATGACGGCATTCCAAGCATTTTTGTCAGCATCGGTGTCGCACTATCAGACCGTATGAATGGTTCTGCGAATCCTTTAAAAGATGCCGACATGGCTCTCTATCAGGTAAAAGAACACGGACGTAACGGATACGCTTTCTACAACGCATAAAAAAAGCGGAGCTTATGCTCCGCTTTTTTACTATACACGAATACGCTGTTTTCTGCTGTTGATGCGAATCGGTTCACCGTACGCTGCTATATCTGCTGCAAAGCAAACAGGAACAGCAATAAAAACATCTACTATCGAATGCTGTTTAAGAAATACCGTTGATGCACATATAAAAAGACACGCTGTTGCAAAACAAATCCGCCAGCCTTTTGTCCTGAATCGTTTCATGTTCATTGATGCTGTCAGCACAGCAACAGAATCTACCACATGAAGTGAAGGCGCAACATTGGTATTCGTATCAAACAGATAAAACTTGCCAATGAATCTGGTCAGAAAATTGTCTCGTGGAAAAACAGATGGTCTCAGATTCTGGCACGTCGGAAAAACAATGAAGATAATCAGTGCCAGCGTATTGGCAAACATCAGATACTTCATGAGATGGACAAAAGCTGTCTTATCCTTAAAAAAAGTGTATGAAATCATCCCAATCAAATAAACGAACCAGAACATATATGGAATGATGAACCATTCATTAAACGGGATTATGTCATCAACTCTGCAATAGGTTGGAATGTAATACGGAATCGTTCGAAAACGTTCCAGGAACAGGAAAACCAGTCCAAACAGTGGCCAGAAAAGCAACAGGGTACCATACTTAAATTTTAGCTTCAGGCGATTCATTGCTCATCTGCTTCCTTGTCGCAAGGACAATTCAGGGAAGTGAACTCCTTTCAAATAATGATTATTTCTCAAAACATGCGCTACTATAGTGCATTTATTGTGTATTGTCAAGCGTATTATAGTATAAAAAATACATTTCAAAGTCAGGAGATGCCCGTTTGGGGCTTCCAAATAATCTTCTTTCTCAGCCATTTCCGTCCGAATAGCTGAATTCGATATCATCTTCGTCAATAAACCCTGGAATCCCATCGTAACTGACCGCTATCCATCCATCGTATGTATCTCCGCACACAAGTACTGCATTGCCAGGAATTACTGTCAGTTCCCTCCACTCTGTACCAGGCCCACTGTATAGTTTTGTACTTCTCCCAGTCACCACATGCCGTGCAGAACGTGCGATGGACCCATACAGTTCATTGGAAGTATACAAATCCGCATCCATCGGAATAAAAGCAGATGCATTTCGAAGATTAACAATATAAAAATCATCCCAGATTCCAAGAACTGTCAGCTCAGTCTGCTTCGGCAGTGACCCAACAAGTTTAGACGCTTTGTCAGGTGCACAGTAAGCTGGGATATTGGATGAGCACAACATGATGAACATAGGCCGAATCACAATATAACTTGATATGACCCATCCGTCATAGTCGGCACCATTCTTTGTATAAGTAACCTCAACCCAGTTATTGTACTGTGAATGCACATACAGTATATCTCCATTGGATGCACTTTTAACCGTGCGGCCATTGTAAGACGGTTCTGAACGTATTGTCACTGACTTCGAACAGACTACTGCAATATCCCCTGAATAACGGTCTGCCATGTAGTCACCGCTTTCATAGTCACTGTATCCATCTGCCATTCCAGACACAATCAGGCTGATCATAACCAACAACAAAAACACGATTCTTTTCATGACAGCGTCTCCTTTCCATGAAACGACCGATCTTTCCGGCTTAAGGACTTCAAGCATAGTATAACGTTTTTATCAAGAAATGACAAGGAATCCAGCATGTTTTTTACAGGTCCAAGCTTTTTTACACGCTTGCCGAAACTGTGTGAGGTTTCACAATTTGTTTTTTATCTGTCTTTATGATATGATAAATATCCAATAAATATCATCTGAAATGATATTCTATCCTATCTTCTTGGAGGAACACATGTCCAACGAAAGAAATTTTGTCATTTTGGACGGCAACAGCCTGATGCATCGTGCATTTCATGCGCTACCAGCCCTTTCCAACGAGGACGGTATCTTTACAAATGCTGTGTTCGGCTTTCTTTCCATGTTTTTAAAGGTAGTTTCCGATTTCGATCCTGCATATATCGCAGTTGCTTTTGATCTCAAAGGATCAACTTTCCGTCACAAGGATTACAGTGCATACAAAGGTACCCGAAAACCAACAGCCCCAGAACTCATTCCGCAGTTCGATCTTATATCAAACGCACTTGAGGCTATGCATGTAAAAAAAATCACCTGTCCTTCCTTTGAAGCAGATGATATATTGGGAACCATGGCCAGGCGCTGTGAGGAAGCCGGTATTCCAGCAATCCTGGTAACCGGTGACCGCGATTCCATGCAGTTGGTCAGCCAGCAGACCCGTGTGCTTTACACCAAACGTGGTGTTACCGAAGTCGTTCTCTATACGCCAGATCTGGTTGAAAAGGATTTCGGTGTTCCTCCTCTGCGCATCCCCGATCTGAAAGGCCTGATGGGTGATTCCAGCGACAACATCCCCGGTATACCCGGTATCGGTGAGAAAACTGCTGTCAAGTTTTTGCAGACCTATGGTTCGCTTGAGGAGGTACTGGCACACGCTGCTCAGGACCTGAAAGGCAAAACACAGGAAAAAGTTATAAATGGAACCGACTCCGCCATTCTCAGCAAAAAACTTGCCACGATTACACGCGAAGTTCCACTTGACGATGTTTCGATCGAAGACTGCAAGCGTCACTCTTTCATGGACGGCATTCCATATCTTGAAACACTCGGTATGAAGTCCATTATCAGCAGAATCGAAAAGCTTGAGGGATCTGTGGAAACAGAGAAACCGCATGCGCCTGAAACTGTCGTCTTCTCAGATGAACAGCTGCTGACAAACGCATCAGCAATTAAGGATTATCTTGTATCCGCACCAGATGACTGTAAAACCGCACTGGTTGTTCTCGAGGATACCATTACGCTGGCACGAACAGATGGCACACGTGCACGTATTCCGCTTATGTCTTCTCTTCTCAGCATTAATGAACTTCCTCTAGACGATGCTTTTTCTGCACTTCGTCCTCTGTTCGAAGGGGATCAGTCCGTCATTTTATATGGTGCAAAGCGTCTCATGACAGACCTTGCAAAGTTCGGACTCACACTACGCGCTCCCTTTGAAGACGACCAGATTCTGCAATATCTTCTGGCACCTCAGAAAGGGAAATACGAAGTTTCTGAAGATGCTTCCGCTCTTCTGAACAGAACCGCTGCTGACCTTTCTCTTTGCACTCAGCAGGATATGGAAAAACTGTATCGAGAAATTGAACTTCCACTTTCCCGCACACTGTTCGACATGGAACGGGAAGGATTTCTGGTCGATATAGATACGCTCAGGATGCTTGGCGACAGTTTTACTGAACAGATTAATGCCCTTAAATCGGATATTTATACACTTGCCGGAAATGATCAGTTCAATATCAACAGCACCCAGCAGTTGGGAGACATTCTTTTTAACAAACTGGGACTTCCCGCAACCAAGAAAACCAAGAGTGGCTATTCTACCAGTGCTGAAGTGCTACAGGAACTGGCAGACCAGCACCCGATAATCGGTAAAATTCTTCAGTACCGGCAGGTCACAAAACTGAACAGTACCTATATTGACGGACTGCTTGCTTTGACCGACCGGGACAGCCGCATTCACTCCTGGTTCGATCAGACAATCGCCGCAACCGGACGTATCTCTTCAAGCGAACCGAATTTGCAGAATATACCTGTACGGTCAGATCTTGGACGTGAAATCCGCCGTGCCTTCATCGCAAAAGACGGCTGTGTTCTGATAGATGCTGACTATTCACAGATCGAGCTGCGCCTCCTGGCACACCTCTCCGACGATCAGGCAATGATTGATGCATTCCTTAAAGGACAGGATATTCATGCCAGAACAGCTGCAGAGGTTTACGGCATCCCTATTGAAGAGGTAACCCCGAAAATGCGTTCAAGTGCCAAAGCAGTTAACTTTGGCATCGTATACGGAATCAGCGAGTTCGGACTTGCTGCAAACCTGCATATTTCAAGATATGAGGCCAAACAGTTCATCAATAAATACTTTGAACGCTATCCCGCAATACGCCGTTACATGGATCTTTGTGTTTCACAGGGAAAAACAAACGGTTATTCCGTAACCCTCTATGGCCGCAGGCGTCCTCTTCCTGAGCTCTCATCGCCAAATTATAATATGCGGCAGTTCGGTGAACGTGCCGCCATGAATACGCCAGTACAGGGAACTGCTGCTGATATCATAAAAATAGCCATGAATACCGTTCATGAGCGTTTGGCGTCTGAAGGACTCAAAGCACGTCTTATTCTCCAGGTTCATGATGAACTGATTGTTGAAACACCCCTTGAGGAACAGGATCGTGTCACATCTTTGTTACGGGAATGCATGGAAAACGCTGCCAGTCTGTCAGTTCCTTTAACAGTGGAAATAAATGCCGGTCACACATGGTTTGAAAGCAAGTAAATTTCCATCAAGCCTGACTGGACGCTGACCAGACTGAATCAATGTTTTGTACCCGAACCAAACCGGCATAGCCGGTACGTTGGAGGAAATTATGCGCATCGGGATTACCTGATCCATTGCCTGTGGAAAAAGCACTGTTGCGACTCATCTGCGTTCACTGGGTTATACTGTTGTTGATGCTGATGCCATCTCACGTGCCCTAACGTCCGAAAACGGTGCTGCTCTTCCTGCTATCCGTAATGCATTTCCAGATTGTTTTTCAGAAAATGGTATCTTGAATAGAGCCGCACTTGGTTCCCGTGTGTTTTCCAATCCGGATGACAAATCCCTTCTTGAATCGATTCTCCACCCCATGATTTTTGACGAAATAGACAGTCAGCTTGATTCCGTTCCACCGGAAAATATCGCATTTGCAGATATCCCGCTGCTTTTCGAATGCAACATGGAATCAAAATTTGATGAAACCTGGACTGTAACACTGGACCCGCAGCTGCAGCTGGAACGTTTGATGGCAAGGGACCACATTACCGCTGAAGCTGCTCAGGCCAGGATTCAAGCACAGATGTCCCAACGCGAAAAAGCAGCCAGAGCTACACGCTGCATTTCAACAGATGGCACTCCTGAAGAAACCGCAGCTATCGTAGATGCGCTGCTGACTAAAATCATTTCTCAAAAATCCCCCTCTGTTCCGCATGATTCTCCACGCAGACGAATCCGGTCTGTTCCGATTGAAACCATCGACAGTCAGAATAAACCAGCCCGACCAAAGACCATCCCGGCTTCTTCAAAAAAGAACCGGCTTCTTGATCATATTCCGAAACAAACCCAGCGTATCCTTTTTGGAATAACCATTGCGATTCTCACGGTTTGTATGATTTTTGCTACCAGGGCTTTTATCCAGCATCAGGCAGAACAGCGGCGGCTTGCCGCTGAAGCTGCAGAACGTGCTCAGCATCCACTGTATTATGGTGACCTGATCATTGCCTATTCCGCTCAGCAGAAAATCGACCCGGCGCTCGTTTCTGCAGTCATTCTCTGTGAATCCAGCTATAATCCTCAGGCAGTCAGCCGTCTTGGTGCCCGCGGGCTCATGCAGCTGATGGAAGATACCGCAGCATGGATTGCCCACAAGCTTAAAGAAGACACGCCTTCTTACAGTTTTGATCTTCTTTTTGAGCCGGATACCAACATTCGCTTTGGTACCTGGTATTTAGGTTTTCTCTCACGCCGTTATGGTGGCGATGCCAAAAAAATCGTCTGTGCATATCATGCCGGTCAGGGAAATGTAGATGCCTGGCTTAAGAATCCTGAATACAGCAAAGATGGTGTCACTTTGACAATTATTCCGACAAAGGATACCTCTGCCTATGCCAGCAGGGTACTGAAAGCCCGAGATATCTATCAAAAATATTATTTTGCTGCAGAAACAGATGAAACTGAAAATGATCCTGCAAGAACATGAGTTCTTTATGCACTCTTTCTTTTACAACACTTAGTATGTTTTCATTCTTAGCGTGACTCAGAATTATTACAAGAGGTATTAAATGGTCAAACATCTCCTCTATCTTTTCATGTCCATTCTTCTATGTTTTCCGATACTCGCATCAGCTTCTACTACATCCGTTACCTGCGGCATAGTAGCCACCAGTACGCTTGAGCTTCGGCCACTGCAGTTGAATCAGCGTGATGCTGTAACCGTAACTGATCTGGTATATGAAGGTCTGTTTATGCTGGACGATGACTATATGCCGCAGCCTGAGCTTGCATACTCTTATGAATTTACCAATGAAGGCCGCAGACTGATCGTAACGCTTCGAAGTGATATCACATTTCATAACGGAAAGATACTGACCAGCGACGATGTTATCGCTACGCTGGATTACATGTACCAGATTTCCGGCTTTGATTCTGACCTCAATTCAGAGGTTGATCTGGCAGACCGTGGTCTTTATTACTCCACGTTTTACTACATCAAAGCCTGGGAAGCTCAGAATGATACAACAATCGTTTTCACTCTCCGTCGTGCGTCCTACGGTACCCTGTACGCACTCACCTTTCCAATTCTTCCCAGAGAGGAAGTATATCAGGCTATGCCCAGCGGCACCGGGCCGTATATGTATGATGCTTATGAACCAGGTATTGGTATCTGGCTTAGAGCCGCCAGTGGCTGGTGGAAACGTGCTCCCCAGGTGCGAAGCATCCGTGCCAATATATATAAGAACGATGAAACCGTCATGAATGCATTTGATCAGCGTGATGTCGATATTGCATTTTCGCGTTCCATCAATGCATCACGGTATTCCGGTTCTCTAAACTCTTTTTCTCTGAGTGCCAGAACCCGTCAGTTGGAAGTACTCCTTGTCAATCGTTCTCAGACATTGTTTAAAAGCGATGATCATGGTGAAAATGCTGTCCGCAAAGCCATCTCTTATGCAATCAACCGCAGCGAGCTGATAAACTCCATCTATCAGGGCATGGCTACAGTAGCCTATACGCCAATCCCGGCTGGTACCTGGCTCAGCAATGAATCGACAATTCAGGATATTTATGACCCATTGATGGCTGCCTCGTTGCTGGATGCTGCCGGATGGAAACTGGCTGATGATGGTAAGCGATACAAAGACAGTAAAGCCATGCCCACCCTGCGCCTGCTTGTCTATGATGAAGTTAATTCAACAGTCAGAACAAATGCTGCGAACAAGATTCGCGAACAGCTTCAAGCTGTCGGATTTTCCATTTCTGTCGTTACCTGGTCGAGAAACGATGTCCTTACAAAGCTCCGCTCCGGTGATTTTTATCTTGCACTGGCTGCTTTCAGTTTTGATATCTGCCCTGATCCCGGGTTCACCATCACATCTACCGGCAGCTGTAACTTCACCCGTTATCGTAATGATGATATGAACGAAATGGTCACTCAGCTCCGCCGCTCTTACCTTGCTGCTGACTATCAGACAGTAATGAAAGATATTCAAAACAAATTTTTGATAGATATGCCCTATATTCCTCTGTACTGGCGTACAGGTGCAGTTCTGTCCCGCTCTGCTTTCACCAATGCGCGTGATATTCGTGAACTGGAGCAGCTCCGTGGTATCGAAACCCTCTCCGATTAAATAAGATTTCCAGCCCTGAAACATGTCAGGGCTGGTTTTTTTTCATTGAAAGAGCCTCTTCCACAGATCATGGAATACCTCAACAATCTCTGAGGCTGTCATCAGCTTTTCCATTGCTGTTGTCAGACTATAACTGAACGCCTCTGATGAATCTCCACCAAAAGTGTGACAGCACTCATGCACATAGGTGGCAACAGCATCAAAGAACCTGTCTTTTTGGAAACAGCTCTCTTTCAGATAGAGCTCAACAATCCTGTATTTGCATTTCATTCCCATGGCATTCTCTTTTTTTGCTTTTTACCTGATAACAGTCGCCATTCCATGCCATGAAGCAGTCTTATTTCTGATAATCAGATATTTTGGAGGTTCGTCGAAGATGAAGAAATCCCCAAAAAGTGCGTCTTTCAGACTTTCCAGCACCTTATAACACAGCATTTCCTGTTCTGAAGGCAGATCGTCCTGTGTAAACCCACCGTCACATTCACAGCGTAACTCAAGTGATTCATATCCAAGTGCGTTAAAATCCCTCTGTACAAGAAGGTACTTATCATCCTGTGTTTTCAGCCAGCTTCTCGCCTGATGTCTCCTGTTTTTATCATGGTTTGTAACCACAGGTGGAAGATAAAGAAGATTCGGGTATTTCTTCGTGAATTTATGACGCGCTTCATTACATCCAGAAACACGATTAACCAGTCGTGACACAACAGGATACCAGGAATCAATATCGATGTCTTTTGACGGTACACTGTTCCAGTATCGGCGCATTTTTTCAAGAATCTGTATGGCACTTACCGGGTCAGGGAACATAACTGCCTGTTTCATTACATCAATAGCCTGAAATGAATAAAGTGCTCTCCTTTCCCGGTCTGTATTCCTGTAGGTATGATCGCATACCACAAGATCAAATGGATTGGAACCAAGTACCTGATATGCGCAGAAGACAATTCCTTTACTGCCATAATCAGATGTATATGGAAGATCATATGGATAAGGAACTGAACTCCGTGTATAGACAGCACCTCTTGAGCCTTTCCAGATACATTCACCAAGCAGCGGATTTTCTGGATAATAGAAACTCAATAAAACTGAATCAAAGAGCCGATAAGTTGACTCGCTGACAGGAGAAAGCTCCAGAATGCTTTTATTCATGAACTGCTTTTTTTCAACTTCATATGCCAGCATTTTGACCGTTCTTTTGTCAATACGCTCTTCAACAGTAACTACATTCAGAGTCCAATCACCAGAGGACATACGAACATTCCATTCCATATCTCTGACAGCACACAGAGAAGCGATTTTGAATCCTTCTCCATAGTATCCGGCATTTTTTGCCGATCTCAGATGTCTTCGTCGATGCACCAATATGCATCAGCCATTCATAGCTGAAAGTGACATCATTCACACCCATTCGAATCGTCTGGTTTGTCCTGTCATACTCGTATTGAAACGCTTCTTTCCATCGGTCACTGCCAACTGAATCATAAAAATTCTGTACAAAATCCCGCAGAATTTCATACCTCTCCCAATGCACGGGATAAGATAACACCAGATTGAGCGATACTATCATCTGCACGTCTCCTTTTACATTTTTCTGGAGTCGAAAACCTTTTCTCCGTGCAGAATCATACTGGAATCTGAATGCAGTTTGGTCACTTTAAAAGCGACAAATAAATGACCCCTGACGGGGTCATTTATACTGAACATCTATGGTTGAAGCTAACATGCAGTTTTATCCTCTGAAAACAGGTGTTCCATCCGGTCGATGAATCGATAGTGATTCCTTCAATCCCCTATACAGATATATCCATGAATCTCCCGGTTTCAAATCCGGTATCTGAATGCGGGAACCTCTGTTGCTTTTTCTGATATAGTAACCATGAACGGTATAACTGGGTATATCACGCCGGCAAATCAGCATCAGTCTGTTTTCTTTCAGGCGGACGATCAGAGGACAGTATTCCTTCTGAATCGTATAATATGATGGTTTTTTATTGCCACAAAGGTCTGTCGATCCATGAACGCGTACCCGTTCTTTTCCATCAACAGCTTCGCCCATATGCGTCCGATAGTCATTGAGTGAAAACGAGATTGCCCCTACAATTTGTGGATAACGACGGTAAAAAGCGATTTTCTGCAGAAAAATACGATTTCGTTCTTCATCTCCTCCTGAAAAAACCGGTTCACACAGACCGAATTCGGAGGAAATCATGGCACGATCCAAATGAGATTCCATTAGTTTCTGCCATGCGCCTTCCTGCGTAACACCTTTATGCCAGGTTCCGATATAGTCGTTCACCATCATGCAGTCACCGATTGACGTACCATCTGTTTCAGGACTTGTCCACGCTGTATTGCTG
The DNA here is from genome assembly GCA_017469025.1 of Clostridia bacterium. GTDB lineage: Bacteria > Bacillota > Clostridia > Christensenellales > Aristaeellaceae > Ventricola. The sequence continues at coordinate 904 of JAFUHD010000030.1, read as the reverse complement.
ACATAATTGGCCTGCCGTTTGGGATCAAGTTCATGTACATAAGAGACTGCTTTCCGGATCAGCATCTGCACATCCTCATTATCCGCCTGAAGTTCATTGCCGATTCCCCATGCGAATATACATGGATGGTTGCAATGCGCCGTAATCATATCTTCAATCTGCTGACGAATCACCGGCCAGAGTTCAGCCTGTTTTTTGGAATCTTCAGGTGCTGCGCCCCAAAGCGGTATTTCTTCCTGAATCAGTATACCATGACGGTCGCAATAGTTGAGCACGCTTTCATCCTGCTGCCAGTGAAAACGTGTCATCACACTATTGGATTCACGGAGTACTTTAAGCATATGCTTATTGAACAACGCTGACGCTGCCATTCCCATATGAGGATTCGAGCCAGGCATCCATTCCATTCCGGGCAGTCGGACACTTTCGCCATTGATCATCCATTTTGCACCATTTATTCGTATCCTGCGGAATCCAAACAGAACAGTTTTTTGATCTGACAGATGACCATTATGCAGGAGACAGAGTTTAAGAGAATACAAAACCGGTTTGTCAAAATGCCATAATTGTATCTGTTCCTGCAACTCCCGACTGATATCAAATTCCAAATCAGATACTGATGTTTCTTCATAGCGTATCGTCTTTCGGCTATGTTCTTCTCTGAGCATCCATCTGAAAATTGTATTTGAACACGCACCATTCAATCGAAGATGCATATTCAAAATCGCATTACTGGCAGAAACCCTCTCCCCGTTATCTTCAAAAACCGGTTCTCCGTCCACGGAGACATGCTCAATCCTGACTGTACCCGTCTGATAATACTGTACAGGTCGGATAAGTCCTCCATCATCCGGCCAATCAAAGCTTTTTCCATATGGAACAGCCGTTTCAGAGGCACGATTAT
>JAFUHD010000244.1 GCA_017469025.1 Clostridia bacterium | reverse complement strand
TCTGATGATGCAGCCCGTTTAGCGCACCCGTCAGATAGTAGAGAGTCTGCTCCATGAAAACGGAATCATCTTCCCAAATACACTCTGTACCTCAAGTATTCCCGCAATTATGGGTCTGGTCTCCTCTGGATATGGCATATCATTTCTCTTTGATTCTCATATCCGGCATGCACCGGAATCCACTGCAATTGATTGTTACAGTCTGAATCTGCCACATGCACACTGCCAGTTCGTTGCTGCCACCTGAAAAGAAAGTTTTCTTTCAGGAAGTGTGCGCGATTTCATAACGATCGTTCGTAATTGTGTCTGATCTTTTAATTCCGCCCGAAAGACAGTATTGATTATACTCCAATGACATAAAAAGATAGCCGGAATATCATTCCGGCTATGATTCGTAATGACAGTCCCTCAGCCTGATCAGAGATTTCGGTGTCTCTTTAATTTGAGACTGCATTCCAGAGTCACAATTACCAGTACCTTTTCATTCTTCACCGCAGGTTTTAAAAATGCCTTTCCCGTTTTTGAAGAAGCATAACGTCTTTGGAAAAACCAGCAAGCTTTTCCAAAGAGACTTCCTTTCGGACACTCTGCCGTCTACTGAATGGTCCAGTAGAAATACTCTACCTGGGAATCAGGTACCTCCTCAACTGTACCATCAGACAATTCGACCCGTTTGATGCCGCAGTAAACTTTATCAATCTTCTGCTGGTCCGGAATGAGAATATAATCCGAATATGCAGTTGCACCAGAGCTGATGCTCTTCGTTGTCGTTGCGTAATAAATCTGATTTGCGCCATAGATTCTGTTTCCACGGGAATCTGTTGCGTACAGATACAGTTCAAAGGAACGGACGCGTTTGGCGGCTGTCATTTCAAAACGGATGCTCAGCTTGTTCCCGGTTTTAAACTCCCATTGCGCCCACATGCGTTCAGAGAAATCCAACGACTGGATCCGGCTGATGGCTCTCGGCGTTGCTGTGGCCTTTGGCCTGGATGTAGCCGTAGGCTTTACCGTTGCTCTTGTTCTCGGCGTGGCAGTAGGTCTTACTGTCGTCCTCGGCCTGGCGGTCGGTTTCGGCGTTGCCGTCGGTTTTACTGCATCCGGATAAGGTGTAAATGACGGGACCTGATCCAGTGAGAGTGAAATCTGGTTTTTCGCGACAGTTTTTCCAGATTCATTTTCACTTGCCACCAGTGTCACAAGCGCTTCACGTGCAGTGCATACTGCATTCTGAGCCGCTTTTGTTTCAGCCTTCAGGATCAGATATTCATCTTCTGTAACCGATTTCGGCGCAATATCATAAATGCCGACTACCTTGACAGGTATACCATTTACAGTAGCATTCTCACCTGTAAGATTAATCATCTTATTGGTCTGATTCGTCAGGCGGACATGTACCTCAAGCGCTGCCGGATACGATTTTGATACATATGGCTGGATTCCGATCAGTTCCACACTGATATTCCGGTCCGACAGAAGCATCGTGTCTGCTGATTCATCTACTGTCTTGTAAAGAGCAAACTGATAGGCCTCCTCAGTTGGAACATAAGAAAGACTTCCAATAGGTGTTTCCAACACGCTCAGGTTTCCTGCTGTTTCTGTCAGATATTCCAGTACTTCATCCTGATCAATTGATGGATTTTCATATGAAAGTGCAATTCCAAAGGTATAAAGCAACGCCTGAACCTGAATATCATTCAGATTATTAGAGATGACGAGGTTGACAGCATCAGCCTCCTGATTCTTTCCGGCTTTTCCCGTAAAGTAAAAGGACAACTCCACTTTCCAGTCACTGTTATTATAATAAATCACGCTATCTTCTGTTTCTGTATAGGAAACAGAAAGATAATCCGCTGCCGACTGGATCACAGAGGTATCCGTAACGCCAAAGGCTTTCATAACCAAAGGCAGAATCTCATTCATTGCTGCTGACATCTGGGTAGGATTATAACAATTGATGCTGTCAGCAACACCCGTCCCCAAACACAAACACAAACACAATACCAGCACGAGCAATATCCGTTTCATTCTCTCTTTTCCTCCCTGTCAGAATGCCTCCTATATCCTTAGCCTGCATTTGAAAGGCCATTTTAAACGCAGTCTACTGGATTTCCACAAAATCAGCGTTCACACTGATTGTCAGGACTTTGGTTATAACGTCTATTCTGTCATTTTCACTGATAGTGCCCAGCACAGTAACCACATCACCAGAGCTGATCTTGATATCCTCCCCTGAAACATAGATAATCTCCCAGTTCTGATTATCCGTCTGATGAATCGTAAAAGTTACCGTATCCCCTTCAGCACTTTCAGCGCTGACAACACCTGTCACCATCACCTTCCGGTTGATATACTTTGAATTGTTATACACCGCAGTAAATTCAACCGGCAGATATGCATTGGGATCATCCTCAGCGATATATAAATCTGTACTTTCGGATACTGTATTGCCTGAAACGGAACCAACCGGACTGCCTGGGGTTTCCATGGTCAGCTCCGCCAGCTTGTTGGAAATGTATCCAATCGTATGCTTGTCCGGCATACGGACTTTATACCATCCATTACTGCTCATGCCTAAATATTCAAACACTTCACCCGGCTTTCCACGCCCGTAAATGGTTCCCTTTGTATCAGGCGAGGAACGAATATTTACCTCCTGCGAGCTGACAATCTTGACGCCCTGCGCCGTAGCGGCTGTCACCGGCTGAGCATTCTGTACAGGAGAAGGGGTAGCCTGCGGAACAACTGGAATCGTCTTTGCATCTTCCACAATGACCGGAGTCGGGTCTGACTCCGCAACTATTGAATCCGGTGCCGCCTGCATGGTTCCGGCATCTGCATTCTCGGATACCGGTTCAGACTGTGTTGTCCCCGTACTGGTTCCGATAATAACAAGGCGCCCCTCCAGCACATCAATGTGATTCGTCAGCTGCTTTTCAACATTTTGAATTTCCTCAAGTGATGCATTCCACCAGCCTGGCTGCAGAATGCTCCAGTCATCGTCAGCAACTGAGTCAGATGCAGTCGGTATGACTGTCTGCCCCTGCATCATTAGAATATGATTGGACAACTGGTCTCTGACAGCCACAATGGCTTCCTTTTGAGCATTCCACCAGCCTGGCTGCAATATTGTCCATTCACTGCTTTCAGAGAATCCCATGACGCAGAACATGCATATTGCAATCAGTAAGTATCCTGTGATTCGTGCTTTCATACTGTTCCAACCTTTATATTGAGTCTGCAGACATTATACCACAGTTCAGTATGACTTTTCACTGTCTGTACCAAAAGAACCGGATGCAAAACAGCATCCGGTTCTCCCCTGGCCACTGTGAAACAATGAACCTCTGTCAACATGTTTATCTGTTCTTCATCTGTGACTGCTTGTATTTTCGTTTTTCCTCATACATCCGCTCATCTGCGCGTTTCAGGACACCCTCTACGCCTTCGTCTTTTGCTGTGTCATATATAGCCATGCCAACAGACAAACCGATCTGATCCCATGGAGACGGATGCTCAAGATTGTGTGCCTTCTCGTAGGCCTTAAGTTCTTCAACCAGTTCTTCCCGCCGGACATAATCTTCTCCCTGCAGGATAACCGTGAATTCATCGCCGCCGACACGGAATACAGGGCTGTGAGCGAATACACGGCAGATCGCCGTACACGCATTCTGAAGATAAACATCACCTTTGGCATGTCCATAGGTATCATTGATGGTTTTCAAATCATTGCAGTCAAACATAATGATTGCGAAATTTGGACGTGTATCTTTCTCCGCAGCATTGATCTGATCATCCAGTTTTCTCGTAAAAATCTCAAATCCGGCTTTATTCTTTACCTTTGTGAGTGCATCTGAATAAGCCTTGCTGTTCAAATCACTGATATATACCTTGAGGTGATCAATCAGATGCTGGAATGAATTTGTCAATATTCCAACCTCATCCTGGCTTTGCGTTGTCAGATTGACATCATAATTTCCTTCCGTCAACTGTCTGGCAACCTCCGCAAGATTTTTGAGCGGCCGGATAATGCGCCGCATCATGACAACAGTAGCCAAAGAGAAAACCAGTGCAATCAGGCATCCTGCAATCAATACTGTATTCGCAAAACCATGGGAGGTGGCATTGATCTCACTGCGTGGAGCAGTCACGATAATCTCAAGCCCATCTGAAAGAAATGCGCATGCTGCAAGTTTGTCTATCCCGTCAAACTTATAATTGATCAGCATAACTGCATCTCCATGGCGATCATGTACCATAAGGGCATTTTCCGCCAGCTGCAGATCATATGTATCTACTGATTTTCCACTCTGAACTGTCGGATGATAGACTACATTAGCGTTCTCATCTACAAGAAATGCGTAACCTGTATCATAAATCTCAAGATTTTCAATCTGCTCAATCAGTGTTTCAGCACTGATATCCATGCCAATTACACCGACAACAACACCCGCACGATAAATCGGCACTACATATGAGAGCATCTGCGTGCCAAGATTCATATTCTCATAAGGCCCAATCCAGGTAGGACGTCCTTTTCGAATCGGAATATAATACCAGCCTACATGGGACAGATCATCCGGTTCATATAGGCTGATATCCGTCAGCTCCAACTCAACAAAAGATGTTCTTCCAACCTTGGAATACAGAAAACCGGTCATGTCACGACTGATGGCAGGACTCAGTCTGAAATAATAGGAAACCGTACCATTGGTATGATTTGAAACACTTTGAAAACATGCATCCACCTGTTCAAGATATGAGGCCAGATAATGGTCCAGTTTCGCCTGCCGGGATGAATCCCAGTCCCTGTCAGTAAACTCGAGCTGATCCGCAGGCAGTCCTGCCGCACCACCTTCCACCAGTTCAAGCGTATCCAGACGCTCGCTGGCATAATGGGCAATCATGTTAACCGACTGTTCGATACTGTTCAGATACGCATCAATTGATTTTCGACGGTTATCACAAATCAGCATGAGTTCTTTGTTCGCGTCCTCTTTTGCCTCATGCATAATGGAGAGGATTCCAATACCACCAATTGTCAGCATCGAAATCAGGATAGCCAGTAAGGTTAATCCGATAATCTTTACAGAAATTGATTTCATAGCCATTCCTTTATTAACCAGCCCTATTGCCTTGAAACGCTCACATTCTTATAGCTCGTCGAGGACCATCCATTCCAGGAAACGGTGAACCCTTTAACACCTTCTCCGACAATAAAGTAATGCTGTCTGGAATACAGAGGAATCCACACTGCCTGATCACGAACCAGTATCTCTTCAAGTGCCTTATATTCCGCCAGTCTTTCCTCCTGTTCCACAATTGCACGTGCGTGATCTATTCGACCAATAACATCTGCATCAGAATAACAAATGCTTCTTGAAATACTGTTTTCAGCTGATCCGAAAAATGTTCCTATGAAATTATCCGGATCATTATAATCAGCTGACCAGGTTGCTGTATAGCAGCTGATCCCGCCCTGTTTCCGTCTGGAGATAAAGGTTTCCTCATCCATTTCCTCAATCTTTGGACGAACACCGATCTTTTCAAACATGGAGCCGATCAATGTAACCAGTTGTCTGTGCGTCATTCCCTCTGTTGTTACAAGCGCAATTTCAAGATCAAAACCATCTTTTAGGCCTGCTTCCTCAAGCAGTGCTTTTGCCGCCTCCGGATCATACCTAATCGGCTCAATATCCGGATTGAATCCAATCAGTCCATGTGGAAAAATACCGTTTTCCAATTGTCCGCGTCCGCTGTATGCTACCTGAAGGAGCATATGCCGGTCAAGAGACATCTGCAGTGCCTTTCTGACACGGACATCATCAAGCGGTGCAACGGATTCATTCAGCGCAACATAAGAAATTCCAACACGCGGTCCCTGTACCAGACGTTCCTGATAAATATCTCCATGAATGAAAAATTCCGCATCATCACTCAGTTTTTCAAGATCCAGAATATCCAATTTACCGTCGATAAACTGTATTCTCTGCGATTCTGTATCTGTGTTAAACTGAATTTCAATGCCGGAACAAGCAGGCTCACCGGACCAGCAGTCATGATTCGCAGTCAAAATGATATGTGTTCCTGTTTTCCATTCCCTGAAAAGAAACGGTCCTGTACCGATAGTAACCTCTGCTTCGTAACCAAAGCGTTCACCGGCTGCCTCTGTTGTCTTTTCATCCAGAATGGATGCACCTGGCGTTGACAGACATGCAAGGAACGCAGAATACGGGTTCCTAAGCGTAATTTCAAAGTCGAGATCATTGAGAATCCGGAATCCTTCAAGTTTATCTGTCTCGCCGTTCCTGAGCGCCTCCGTCCCCATGATCTCGGAAACCAGCGCACGGTTAACCGACTTTGGGTGAGTCAAAAGACGTTTTATCGTATAAAGAACATCCGATGAGGTCAGTGCTTCACCATTGCTGAATTTTACATCCGGCTGAAGATGAAAAGTATATACCAGTCCATCATCCGATATTTCCCAGCTTCTTGCAAGTGACGGCACAATTTCGCTGCTCTGGCCGTTTGTCTTCACTTCAACCAGCCTGTCAAAAACATTCAAAGCAATAGTATAATATCCAGATGTACATTGAGGATCAACCACGTCCGGACTGCTTTCGACAATTCTGAGCATCCCTTTTACATCCAGTCCGGCGGTGTTTGTTTCTGCAGGAACAACGGTGTTCTCCAAAGCAATCTGCTGCTGACAGCCAGAAAACACAAACAATGCCGTCATCAGCAGTATTATTGCCAAATATTTCATATCAAGCCTCTCGCTCATCTTCCTAGTCGTCTGTATCATACTATCTTTCAGCTCTCCATCAAACAGACCTTAAAATATACATAATATCTTTATGTCAAGTGACATTCTGCTGAATTGCCTGCTTTAGTCGTTTTCAGATTTTAAATATACCAAAGCCCGCTTATAAACCATTTCAACCGTGTCATCATTCATATAAACCGCTGTTCCACAGACTGCTGTAATACCATATTCATTGAGCTCTGTTCTGAGCATGGACGAACGTAAATCCAGTTTCTCATAATCCTCACCGCGTGCAATCACAACAAAAGTATCATCGCTGACCCGGTATACCGGGCTGCGCTTGAATACCGTGCAAATAATGCTGCAGGCACTGTTCAGAATTTCATCGAACTCCTTTTCCTTCTGGTTCGTCATTGCGATACATCCCTTAACAATAACCGTTGCAATTGCAAACCTGAGCATCTGTCCGTTTCTGATCTGATGATTAAAATGCGCTTCCATCTCTTGATAAGCAGCCAGGTTTTTGACTCCTGTCAGACTGTCAATATTCGCCTTACTCCTGGCTTCCAACAAGTTGTGTGCATATTCATGGTCGCGTCTGACTTCAGCATCTACATTGACCACACCGAGAATCATCTGCAGACCATCTTTTTCCTGTATTATCGCAGCCTTTATATTGACATATGTCGGTATATTGTCCAGCATAAGACGGTACTGCAATACAAAACTGCCGTTTGTCTCAATTTCCTTAAGCACATTGGCCTTTGTGAAACTTTTTACGAATACCGGATAGTCGTCCGGATAGATAGTTCGCTTTCCTTCCTCAACCGCTTCTTCAAAAAAGTGTTTGCCCCTGACAGGCAGTTTCAGGGAATTGTATGCATTCTTGACCACATATTCTGTATACTCATCCGTTACCGGATTAATGGTATAAATGCAGATAAAGTCACCGGACAGTGCTGCGATTCGTGCATACGTTACCTGTTCCTCACGGATACGTTCAAATGCCTCCTGCTGACGCATCTGAGCATCGATATTGCTGACGCCAATGACAATATGATGATCGTCAGCACTCATCCGGACTGCTTTCAGGCTGACATATGTCGGCGTGTCGTCAACCATCAAACGATAGTTTATGGAAAAAGTACCATGGCTGTCGAGAGCCTTCAGTACATTCTCCTTAGTAAAAGCCTTTATGAATTCTGTCTGATCCTCTGAGTATATCAGTCTGCGGGCATCTCTTCGGCTGGCTTCGAAAAAGTGCTCTCCATACCGCTCAATATCGAGTTTCCCTGATGAAACCGAACGATATTCGATAAAGTGCTCCGTCCCCAGATCAACATAATACAGATACACATAATCAGAAGAAAGTGCTTTGGCAATATGTGCATAAGTGACAGCAGATTTCTGCTCCTTTTCGTCAATCACGGACAGCAATGCAACTGCAAGCGCTTTTGTACCAGTTGCAGGATTAACAGCAATTCGTTTGATAAACGCGTGCACTGTTGATCCATCTTTTATCTTTTCATCAATCAGCATCCGGCTTCCATCTGCAGCGCTCTGCTCAATGGCCAGCATAAATTCGTCCTCTATGCATGCCCCATTCATACCACTCTCAACAAAACCTGATGGAAGTGGACGCTCATAAAGCTTCATAAACAGGCTGCGATAAGCACTGTTGCTGCGGACATACCTCACTTTACCGTTATTCAGCTCAATAACTGTCATCGGAACAGTATTGAAGTACTGACGGATAGCTTCATGTTCTGCGCCTGCAACAGTCATGAAATCGTAGAGGTTGATCCGTCCGACAGACGCATAATATTCAGATTCTTCCGGGTTCTCAAACCCTATCTGTTTTCCTGTTTCATACCTGTGCAGAATTTCATCAAAAGAAACCGGCCGGCAGTAATAATATCCCTGCTGCTTCGTACAGCCAACTCCATTCAGAAACGCTTTCTGTTCTTCTGTTTCAACGCCCTCACAGACAGTATCGATTCCAAGTCCCATAGCCATACGGATCAGTTCGGTCAGGATAATACGGCACTTGTCATTCTGGCTGAACTGCTGCATAAAACGCATATCAAACTTGATCACATCGAAGTGAATTTGCTGCAGCACATCAAGAGAGGAATACCCGCTGCCAAAATCGTCCATCCATACAGAGAATCCAAGTCTCTGGAACCGCTCAATCTGTGATTTCATGAATTCAAAATCACTGCCGACCATGCTTTCTGTAACTTCAATGGTCAATTTATCACGGCCAATACCAGAGGCATCCATACGTTTGCAGATTTCGCTCACAATATCACAGCATTCAAAATCCGAACGTGAAAGATTCACCGATTCCGGTACGATATACAGCCCCATCTCCGACTGGATTTTCATCTTTTCAAGAATCTGATCCGTCATATATAAGTCAAGTTTGTATATCAGTCTGGCTTCCTCCAGAATCGGAATAAATTCTGCCGGTGCCAGGATTCCACGGACAGGATCCACCCACCTTGCCAGTGCTTCTTCGTCGCTCACCCGCCCGTTGGCAGTCCGTACAATCGGCTGGTAGTAGACCTGAATCCACTTTTCCCGTAAGGCTCTGTCCAGGTTGTCTATAATATACTGTCTGCGCTCAGCCGTTTCCAGCATTTGCCGGTCAAAATATCTGAATACGCTGGTATATCCATTTTTATATGAATCACAGGCAGCTTTGGCGCGGTCGCATGCAGTACTTGCATCCACATGTCCCATCGTATCAGCATAAATACCGACACGCAGCGGAAGGGTTTTGCCATCATTGATCTGTCGGCATTCCACAAAGACTTTTTGGAGCTTTTCCTCGAGTCCTTCCCCTGTTGACCATACTGCAAAATGATCGTCTCCAAAGCGACTACAGTTTTCCTTTCCAAAGTATCTGACAAGCACCCCGGAAAATGCGTGTAGAAGCGCATTTCCTTCTTCAAAACCATATTTCCTGTTAAATTCGCGCATTCCGCTGAAATCCGTATACAGGATGACCGGTACCATGCCGCTTTTGTGACAGTCAATTCGCTTGTTTTCTGCCATATCAAAAAAACAGGTCATGCTTGGAAGTCCAGTCAGATAATCATAACGGCTCGCTACCAGAATGCTTTCTTCGTGCAGTGCACGGTTCAGACTTTGATTCAGATAGGAGTTCTGGCTGTCGGATTCCGCAGTATACGGACCTTCGTCCATATACCAGACAATAGACAGCGGAACTTCATTGGGTGCTGTAAAATGTTCACCTGCAACATGAATGATTCGGTAATCCGGTTCATTACGCAGATGCGTTCGGTAAACCATATCAAAACGGCCATCGCCTTCTGCAAAGCACCTGACGCTCTCATTCAGGCGTGCCATATCATCAGGATGGACATATTTGAAAATGGCTTCGTTCATATCTTTATATGCCTGCCTGATATCCATATACCCGAAAAGTTCACAAAAGCCCTTGGAAACAGCAAGTGTACAGATATGGTTGTCAACCAACTGAAAAAGTGCAAATGGCATCCTCGCACTTTCTAAATAGGCGAGCATATCACTGCTGATCTCAAGTTTCTTCATAACCTTCTCCCAAAAAGCGCTCTGATTCCCGTTATTCCATGCTGCATCCCGGCAATTCCAAAAGAGACAGGCAGAAATGATCATTTACTCTGTTCTGTGAACTTTGTCATTTTCAGCCGTCTCATACAGATCCGGTTCTTTTCCGCATAAGGAAGAACGTATGCTCGTCTTCAAAACTATCCTTTTTTTCTTCAATGACTGTCAAGGCCGCTTTTTATTCTTCAGCCGTTTGTTTCCACATGCATGCCAGATCCGCTGTCCGGAGATTCACCCTTCTCTGTTTCTGGTGCCTCTGGTTCTT
>JAFUHD010000243.1 GCA_017469025.1 Clostridia bacterium | reverse complement strand
CACCGTATAATAAGCAGTTGTCATTGTTTGACAAACCAGCACAAAGTGCTGGGCCCTCTCCCTTAATGACATATTTGTGCTCTCGGCACCGTATAATAAGCAGTTGTCATTGTTTGACAAACCAGCACAAAATGCTGGGCCCTCTCCCTTAATGACACAGCTTAAGCTTTATGTTCCCTACCAAATACATAAATCATCGTATGATTTTCACCAAAGAAAAAGCAGTCCCTGCGGACTGCTTTTCGATTAGTCATTTCTGGTGTCGCCCCAGAAGAACAGGGCAACCGTTCCGGGACCCGTATGGCTTCCGATCGTCGTTCCAATGGAATTAATCAGAACTTTTCCGTTAAGTTTCGGGAAATGTTCTTCAATCAGATCAGCAACAGCTCTTGCATCTTCCTCACAAGCGGAATTGGAAATATAACATTTGCCGTCATAATCCGTCCCATTCTGGGCGTGCAGACGCATCATTTCTTCAATACGGATGATGACTTTCCGCTTTGTGCGAATCTTTTCTCTCGGAATCAGGTGTCCAAGATAATCCACATTCATAAGCGGGCAGACTTTCATCATCGTCCCAAAGAATGCAGCAGTTTTTGAAATCCGTCCGCCTTTTACGAAGAATTTCAGATCCGTAGAGAAAAACCAGTGATGCAGCTCACGCTTGTGCGCTTCAGCCCAGTCACGAACTTCGTCTATGCCCATCCCCTGATCACGCAGGTCTGCCAGTTTGTCCATAAGAAGGCCATATCCGGAGGAAGCAGCAAGAGAATCAACAATATAAATCTTCCGGTCCGGATACTGCTCCCGAAGTGTCTCTGCAGCTATCGAAGCGGAATTGTAAACGCCGGAAATGCCGCTTGACAGAGAGAGATGCAGTATATCCTTCCCTGCCTTAAGAAATGAGGTAAAATATGTGATAAACTCATCAGCATTAACCTGTGATGTCTTGGTATCAGCACCCTCGGCCATTGCCTTGTAAAACTCTGGAAAAGGAAAGCTCTTTCCCAAATCATCAGAATATTGTTTTCCATCAAGGTAAAAATGAAAACAAATATATTGAATATCGCGCGACTTAAAGTGAGCCTCGCTCAGGTCCGCTGTTGAGCAGCAGCTCAGAACATATTCTGCCATCGTTTGCCTCCGAATTTGTGCTATTATGTGCATGCATCCTGCGAGCCGTCAAATCATACAAGGCACATATACCGCTTCCCATAAGCGGCAGTTTCAATTAGCTGTGGAACTCACATCCGTACGTTATTGTATCATATCTGTACATAAATGTAAATTTGTTCAAAATACAATTGCAGGCGGTTCCCTGTTTATGCTGATTCCCATTTCAACGCTGCATCGCGTCAATAAAAGACATCAGTCAGACAGGTGACCGGTAGACAGAATGATCGGTGCACCAAATGTAATGAGCTTTCCATTTTCAACCTTAACCGTTTGTCCATCCACTGCATTCAGATAACATCCGTCCGGAAATTCCACTGCAACATGTCCATACAGTGATTTGAGTGAGAAGACGCCCAGTTTCGTCGCGTCCTTGCCGGTTCTGCGGATCATGACAATTGAACGGCTGTTATCCCACCATGCATAGCACCTGTCCTCCGGATCCAGCCATTCCCGCTTTATCCTGCTGAGACATGCCATATCCCGGCTGTAATCCACGCCGCCTGTACGGTCAATCGGCTCTCTGTCAAACAGACTCGTTCTGTGCTTCATTCCGAATTCCTGACCGGCATAAAGCATCGTGGTTCCTTTCATGAAAAAGATCATGGCCAAATGGTTTCTGATGTCTGCCGGCAATTCAATCTGTGCTGCAATTCTGGGCGTATCGTGATTCTCGAGGAACCGCACCTTGTTGTAATTGTCCGGATACAGGTATTCCTGCAGATTTGCCATGGAAAGATAATGACCTATTGTTGTTTCACTGTTCAGGTACTGTTCATATGCTTCACGTATGTCATAATCATATTCCATGTCAAAAGCTTCATAGAGCTCGGTATCCCTGGCTGCTCTGATGCCTGCTGCCTCATGTGCAAACGCAAACGAGGGTGAGCAGCTCTCCGCAAGCCAGATAAACCCCGGATGAAATGCTTCAATCTCCTGCCTTGCCCTTGTCCAGAATGCTGCGGGAACGAATGAGGCAACATCACACCTGAAGCCGTCCACTATACCTGCCCAGTACTTGAGATGTGCCAGCTGGGCATCCCACAGCCCTTCTGACGCATAGTCAAGATCGATGATGTCACTCCAGTCACCGACCCGGTTTCCAAATGAACCGTCCGGTTTCCGGTAGTAGAATTCCGGATTTGTTTCCGTATATACTGCATCCGGACTCGTATGATTATAGACGACATCAATGATACACTTCATGCCATTTTCATGAACTGCCTCAACCAGCGCCCTGAAATCCTCAAGTGTACCCAGTTCCGGATTCACAGCACCATAGTCCCGGATTGCATAGGGACTGCCAAGCGTACCCTTCCGGTTCTTAAGACCGATTGGATGAATCGGCAACAGCCAGATAATATCCGCCCCCAGTTCCCTGATTCTCGGCAGATCCGGAATCACTGCACGAAATGTTCCCTCTTTCGTATGATTGCGAACAAACACAGAATAGATAACCTGATTCTGCAAACGGACATCCGTATTTTTTGCCATATGTTTCGCCTCCTATAATGACACAGTCGTGCTTTCGGCACTGTAACCTTTGCAGTTGCCATAACTTGATAAACCAGCACTATGTGCTGGAGCATCTCTTTATTCAGCGTTCAGACTGTAACCATTGCAAGTGTCAGATTTGACAAACCAGCACCATGTGCCGGATACAGCCCTATTCAAATCCATTCTCTTACCTGCTTTGCCCATGCGTTTCCCTGCCCGGGCTCTGCCCGTTTGAGAAAAACACACCTTCTGATTCCTGTTCAACATCTATCTTTATGCATGCAGCCCCGCACCGAATGCGCGGATTTCCTCAAGCTTTTCATCCGGCACCCCCGGATCATACCCATGAACCGTAAAAACGCCCCTATCCTCAAGCCCAAGATACCCGACAAAATCTCCCTGATAGGAAAACATGGCCCCGTCATACATTTCAGGATCCCCGGATGACAAAATCATCGCTGCCTTTGACAGTTTACCAGGTTTTTTCGGATAAAGTGCCGCATAGAAGCGGTCTATCGTGCATTTCATCTGCCCGCTCAGCCCGTGATAGTAAATAGGAGAAGCGATGACCAGCATATCTGCCTCCTCAAGAAGCGGATATATCTGTTCCATATCATCTTTCTGTGCACATCGGCCGTTGCCTTTCCCATGACAGAATTCACAGGCCAGACATCCGTGGATATTCATTCTGCAGACATCAATCACATCATATGCATGTCCCGCTGCTTCAAGTCCCTCACAGAATGCAGCAACCATCTTTCTCGTATTTCCATTTATTCTTGGACTGCCGTTTAATATCAGTACATGCATGTTGTTCCCTTTCCGGCATTTTCCCGCGAAAACGCCCCATTTCAGTCTTGACATTAAAATTTCAAAAATCACTTGACCCTTACGCAGCGTCATCCCTTATGATACATCCACCGCAGGCAAAACCGGATATGTCAGTACACTGCCCCGTCTTAAACTGCCCAGTAATTATGGCAACGAAAGCACGACTATCTCATTAATGGAGATGGCCCAGCATTTCATGCTGGTTTGTCAAATCATGACAACTGCAATTGATACGGTGCCGAAAACACGACTATGTCATTAATGGAGATGGCCCAGCATTTCATGCTGGTTTGTCAAATCATGACAACTGCGATTGATACGGTGCCGAAAGCACGACTATGTCATTAATGGAGATGGCCCAGCATTTCATGCTGGTTTGTCAAATCATGACAACTGCGATTGAT
>JAFUHD010000242.1 GCA_017469025.1 Clostridia bacterium | reverse complement strand
TGACATCGTTTGAAACCATCCGCGATTTTGCAGAGAAGCACAATGCCACTCTCACCGTCATGGAAGGCGGTGAGCACTGGTTCCACACGGAGGAACAGATGCGGTTTCTGGATGAATGGTGCGATGCAATGAAAATGCTCTGTATCTGCAACTTATGAACGAAAATCGTCTCGGGATTGATGAATCGATTCTGAGACGATTCAGAGACGATGAACGTAATACCGTCATGATCATTATGGATATGTTGTCAGTCAACGGATTTGTCACCAGTTCTCAGCTCCGTGAAAGACTCAGCCGGCCAAAAGCTTCTGTCGCAAGACTTCTCAGCAAAATGTGTGCTGAAGGGCTTTTGCAAGCAGTCGGTGCAGGACGTGCAACAAAATATCAAAAATCGGCTCATTTTTCATGAGACGATTAGAGACGATTTTTGAGACGATTTGTTTGAACGAATATAGGAATCGGATCCGGTATTAAGTGATCCCGTTTATATGGTGATGAACATGAAAATCGTCGAGTATTTCAGCAGCGAATATCCGGAGCACTGGCTGACCGAGATCGGACGCTGTGACTGGAACGCGGGACAATATCTGTATCAATTGCTGCGGGAGCATCGGTTCCATTCGCTTCTGGGAGAGAAAAGCAGGCTGCTTCTCCTGACAGAGGGAGATCTCCTGATCGCCTTCTGCACCTATGCCCAGCAGGATGAAATCCCGGCGGATGAGCTGACGCCTTGGGCAGGCTTCGTTTATACCTTCCCGCAGGACCGTGGAAAACGGCGCATGGGCAAACTGCTAGAGTAAGTATACCTGCAGGCAAAAGCAGACGGATTTCCCTGCGTGTACATTTCCACCGATCACACCGGGCTGTATGAAGAGTATGGCTGTACCTTCTGGAAAACCATGCAGGACGCCGAAGGCAATGACTGCCGGATCTACCGGATGAAGATCGAGAACCGGGATTACAGCGCCATTCTGGGTCGGCAGGTCTCCGGCACGATTGACCGCCCCATGGGCAGCGCTCATCCGCGGCATCCGGATATGATCTTTCCGATCAACTATGGTTACGTGGACGGCGTTTTTGCCGGGGATGGCGCGGATCAGAATGTGTCTATGTGTTTGGCGCATTGAAGCCCATCCAAATGAACCGTGCAATCGGTCATCACCTTCAGCAAAATGGGCTGTATGTTGTTCCCAACATTCGCTGGGGTGATGAGCGCAGCTACACCACCAGCGTCCTTCCGGAAAAAGTCGCTTTCCTGGGTGTAGAGAAACACTGCATCGTTTCAAATTAAAATGGTTCCAAAGTCAAGGACAAATTTTAGACAGTTATTATCCCAGTAGTAGGTGCCGGGAAACCGGCCCCTTTTTTTATGTCCAGGTGGGAATGCCGCTGTAATGTTTTTTTCTCCATCCCCGTACTGGTAGCTATCTGCCAACAAGTACAGGGGGCTTCTTTGCATTCCAGTTCTCCTCCATGCCTCAATTGTCCGCAGGAAATGAAGAAAAGCTGAAGAATTATAAGGAGCCGCAGATGGGCGACTATAGCCAGCACAGGAACGCTGATTAGGCCAGCTATTTGAGCGCTTTGCGGTTCGGGTCGTGTGCATCAATGACTACCGCTTCGACTTCTTGTCATGTTCATTACGATGTCACGCAATGTTTAGCAATGTCAAGCGCTTTATCATTGTTCAGCATTCGTATGATAGCAATGTTTTCGAAATGTTTTTGAAATGTCCAGTGAAATGTGATACAATCATTTCGAGCGGGAGGATGAATGTGACATGAAAGTCAGAGAACTATATCCGGATGTGATCACGGAAGATACGGTATATGAATTCAAAGCGGTTCTGAATCCGGATCATCCCGTCAAATGGGCAAAAACGCTCGTCGCGTTTGCCAATGGCAGCGGCGGGCTTCTGTTTGTCGGGGTTAGCAATGATCGGGAAGCTTTTGGACTCACCCTGGACGAAATTGATCAGACTAAAAATCTGATTGCTCTTGTCAATGACCGCCACATTTTCCCGCATGTGCGGTATAGTTATATGATGCGGAGCGTTGACAACAACGCCGAAATGTTTGTCCTGGCTGTTCGCGTACGGGCATCCGACTCCGTGGTCCGGTATCGCGAAGGAGATTTCAATGAAACAGTCTATGTGAAAGGTGACGGCAATTCGACGCCGGCTACCCCTGAGGACATCATCTCCCTGTCAAAGAGAAAATTTGGCGTGGATAATGAAACGACGGAAATCCAATATGCAGAAGAAGGATGGTCGGAATATCTGAGCTTGTGCAGAGAATTCAGGCATGACGCATCTATTCCCAACCTGAAGGAACTTCAAAACGAAGAAGTTGTTACTGGGGATGGATATGCCAAATCCGGCTTCCTCATGTTTCGGGATGGGTATGATCGTCTGGACACTTTGATCTGCTGCCGATTGTGGAAAGGTAAAGATAAAACAGGCATCGTTCTGGACAGTGCCAGATTAAAAGGCTCATTATCCTCTGTACTGCTGGGAACGTTGGCTTTCATCGAGCGGAACACAAAAACTGGCTGGAGAAAAACCACTGGAGGCGGAAGAGAGGAAGTACGTTCTTATCCGAAAGAAGCTGTTCGTGAAGCCATCGTCAACGCGATTGCTCACAGAGATTATGCCATTGCCGGTACACAGATTGATGTAGATATTTATGATGACCGGATTGATATCGTGTCTCCTGGCTCATGGCTGCTACCACGGAAGTATGAAGAGTATCCTTTGGGCACTATCCCTTCCATCCGAAGAAATGGCATCATCGCTGCTTGCCTGGATATAGCCAATCTCATGGAACGAGGTGGGACGGGCTTTCAAACGATGATCGAAGCATATCGTGGCTGCGAGGAAAAAAAGCAGCCAGGCGTCCTGATCTATCCAGGTTTTCTTGACCTGAGATTGTTTGATAAACTTTATCAGGAAGACACTCCTTATCAGGTGATGGGGGACGCAGAGAAAGTCATGCAACTTTTGCAGGAAGGGCCGCAGCGTGTAAAGACGTTACAGTCTGCTACAAAGTATAAAAGCAGGAGCCAGTTTTTGAATGACATTATCAATCCCCTGCTGAGGGATGGAACGATTATACGTCAGGGGAACCCTAAATCTCCTGCCTCGGTGCTCGTTCTCTGCAAGAAAAACATTGCGTCAAATAGTCAAACTTGAGCCGAAACGAACAAAGGACTTGTCTGTTCTCGGATGTATATATTTAACGACAGACATTGTGTTGCCCTTTGAAGGTCATGCAAGGCAGCTTAAAGTCCCACACTTGATTGATGAGTGGCAGATTGCAACGAATATCTGGAATGCAGTACGGTATGAGGTGGACCGAAGAGGTGAATTTGGGCAATTCATTCTTACCGGTTCTTCCGTTCCTGCCAAGTTGGACGAAAGCATGCACACTGGAACAGGACGGATCGTTCGCATGCGTATGCGGCCGATGTCTTTGTATGAATCCAGGGATTCAAATGGACAGGTATCATTATGCGATCTATTTAACGGAAAAGATATATCTGCCATTGATGATCACTGTATTGAGGATATTGCTTTCATGATTTGTCGGGGAGGATGGCCTGCAGCGTTGAATCATTCAGAGAAAGTCGTTTTAAGGCAGGCCTTCGATTATTATGATGCAGTCATAAGTGAAGATATTTCCAGAGTAGATGGCGTGAAACGGGATACTGATAGAATAAAGCACATCATGAGATCGTATGCCAGAAATATCTCGACACAGGTCTCCATGGAAACCATACGAACAGATGTGATCAGTAATGATATAGAAACTTTTGACAAAGAAACCCTTTACAGCTACTTGAATGCTCTGAAGAGGATTTTTGTCATCGAAGACTCTCCAGCTTGGAATCCAAATTTACGTTCAAAGACAGCAATCCGCATATCAGATACAAGATATTATGTTGATCCGTCTGTAGCGACCGCAGCACTTGGTATGGGCCCCGTGGATCTTATCAATGACCTGGAACTTATGGGGTTAATATTTGAAAACCTGTGTGTCAGGGATCTAAGGATATATGTGGAAGCCCCGGATGGCACCGTTTATCACTACAGAGATAAAACAGGTCTTGAATGTGAGGCTGTGATCCATTTGAGAAACGGCGGATATAGTTTGGTTGAAGTGAAACTGGGTGGAGACAAGCTGATCAACGAAGGGGCTGAGAACCTTAAAAAACTGGCTGGCAGAATTGATACAGAAAAAATGCGTGATCCGGCTTTTATGATGGTTTTATGCGGAGTGGCTCCATTTGCCTATAAACGTCAAGATGGCGTGTATGTTGTTCCGGTTACATGTCTGAAGGATTAATGCCATTGACTCCTGAATTCCTGTCAGGCGTAATACAAAAGGCGACCTAGATTTTTTTACGCACAGGGAACAACGTCAAAACAGTGCGACTGTTGTCCCCGACAAATAATGCAGACAGAATTTGAACTGTATACAAAGAAAGGTTTCCAGGTCACGCATTGATACTTGCAACACAATTCGGAATGTGGTGGGAGAAAAAATGGATTTGAACAGGATGATACCTGCAGCAGGGTCTGTAATCGTAACAGTGACAGTATTTCTGTTTGCAATATTTCAGATAATCAATTTCACTATAGGCAGTTTCTTTGTCTGCCTTTTTTTGCCGATAGGGTTTATCATGATGACGGCAGGACTGCACAACGAATGCGAAAGTGACCGTAAAGTTTCTGCGAATATCGGCATGGTTTTTGCAGCAGTGTACTGCATGCTGATTATGCTCGTCTACTTTACTCAACTGACCACTGTAAACAATGAGCAACTGACCGAACAGGCAGCAAAACTGATCAACTTCAGGAAGTTCGGACTGATCTTCAACTATGACATGTTGGGGTATGGTATCATGGCACTTTCAACTTTTTTTACCGGACTTTCGATAAAAACAAACAATAAAACGGACAAACTACTCAAAGCACTTATGATGATCCATGGTGTATTCTTCTTCAGTTGCACGTTTATGCCAATGACGGGAATGTTCACAAGATTATCGTCTGACTCTGGCGGGATCGGTGGAAGACTCGCCATGGTTGCGTGGTGTCTGTATTTTTTGCCTGTAGGAATCTTTTCTTTTCTTCATTTCAGGAATCGTTGAAATATGATCCTTTATATGCACACAGAACACTGATCGAAGTATTGGATACTTTTTAATGTGGATTGGATGTCCTGAACAGACCATGTGAAAAATACATGCAACACATTGGGCGTTAATGACCTGGCGGCTAAATCAGCAGAGAAAAATCATCCAAAGCTGCGTTATGACAGATAAATAATAATCTTTGCTATTTCGATCATCTATGATATACTTTGATAATAAAACATGCAGCATTGGTATAAGATCAATGTATAAAAATAGTTTGTCTGCAGTTTACTGTTTCAGTACCCTTTGAAAACAGATGATTATTGCCTGACAAGGTGAATTAACGCCGGTTTTCTGTGAAAGAACCCGTGCTTTCGTTCGTCACGGGAGCAATAAATGATGGGTTGGATTTTTGTTATTCATTTTGCAGATTTGGTCGGATTATAGATTTGAAGGCAAGTACAATTTGATGCTGACTTTCAAAGCCTGCAAAAGTCTCGACGCGCCAGAAAGATGCATCTGATGATTCCGGGACATGATGTGATGCTGTAGAGATGCAATGAAACATTTCTAATAGAGAAATTGGGAGTTTATTATGTTTGTTACCTTTGTTGATGCCTTTTTAGAGCAGGCCAGACTCCATCCAGAGGCTCCTGCTGTTATGGACCTTTATGGTGCCTTAACATATAACAGTCTGAACGAACGTTCCGCACTGCTGGCACGTTCTGTTCTGGACGCCTGTCACGATCAGGGAATTGATGTGGAACAACTGCGCCATGAAGGAAAAAACGGTGCCAGAATTGCCGTACTGCTTCCACGTACCCGTGATTACATGGCAGCACTTTTGGGTGTCCTGCGGGCTGGCTGCGCAATTGTTCCATTGGATTCAGAATATCCGGCTGAGCGGATTCAGACAATTCGCGAAGACTCTGAATTTGTGCTGTTTGTAACAACAGCGTCACTGCTGGATAAAACAGGAGATGCGCCTCATATTCTGATTGAAGAAGTCCTGGACAGCAGAGAGAAAGATGCTGACCTCTCGCTAAATCTCTCATCCCCTGACATTGAAGGACTGCTGATTTACACATCCGGTTCTACAGGAAAACCAAAGGGTGTAGTCCATCGTCAGTATGTTTTCTCTCATTATTATGCCCTCAATACTATTGCAAAGCGTCCGCTTCCCCGTGAATCGGTGCACTGTTGTATTGCCGGTTTTACATTCATAGCTGCTCTTTTCGACCTGACAGTTCCAATCATGACCGGAGCACAGGTCTATATAGCAAATGAGAAGGAACGTCATGATGTCGAACTGCTGTATTCCATAATCCAGAAACGGCATGTAACCAGCATGTTCCTGCCGCCAAAGATGTTTATGGTAATGCGTGAACTATATGGACGTCTGCCGCTGAGGAACGTGGAAATGGGCGGTGAGAAGGCAGATCCAAAGTTTGCAGATGACGGCAACGCTTTTGAGGCATATGCATCGAGCGAAACATTCTGCATGCTGTTCCAGCAATTGTCTTCGGGTGACCAGAGACGTCTGGGAAAACCGGCTGCAGGTTCAAAAGTGTATCTGATGGACGATGACGGCAGTCTGATTACAAAGCCTGGTATTATGGGTGAATTATGTGTCGTCAGTCCGTGGCTGGCTCTGGGATACAACAAGCTGCCGGAGGAAACAGCATCCCGGTTTAAGGATTGTCCTTTTGAACCCGGGGCCCGTATGTATTGTACCGGCGACTATATGGCATTTGATGATAATGGAGACTATCTGTTCCATGGCCGCAAGGACCGGATGATCAAACTGAGAGGGTATCGCGTCGAGCTCGGAGAGATTGAGAATACGGTTCGTATGATGGAAGGGATTAATGAAGCAGCGTGTGTTGCGATAAATGTGAACGGTGGAGACAAATTATGCTGCTACTATACCGGAGAAAAAACAGATTCACAGATTATAAAACAGCACGCAGCTTCCAGACTGCCGGATTATATGATTCCGGATTATATGGTATGGATAGATGCACTTCCTAGAAATGAACGAAACAAAGTCAACTATTTGGCGCTGAAAGCCATGAAACCACCGATTGATGAGGATACCTATGCTGCGCCTGAAACAGAAATGGAACAGGCGGTCTGTGATGCCTTTGGGCAAGCGCTGAATATTTCCCTTGTCAGTGCCACTGCTGACTTTTTTGACTTGGGCGGCACCTCTCTCAGTGTTGCCGTTCTGATTGCTGCACTTGAAAACAAAATCAGTGCTCTTTCCTTTCAGGATGTAGTAAAGCATCCAACACCTCGCGCTCTTGCTGCTTATCTAGATGATTTGGCCAGACAAAAATCATCTGCAGAAGAAACAAAACGTGACTTTTATCCACTTACCAAAACACAACTGGGTATTTATCTCGAAGCACTTACCGGAGGCAATAATGCCACTTACACAGTACCTTTTCTGATCCGGATCGATCCATCCGTTACACAGGATGCATTGATTAATGCTGTGAATGCCGTTATTTCTGCACATCCATCCATGAAATATATAATACGTTCAGGTGCAGACGGTATTCCACATATGTTCATGGTGCCAGATCAAAAAGTAGATATACCGGTAGTGAATGGGACAGATGAAGACCGTCTGTCATTCATGGAGAACTTTTTCCCGGTCGTTCCCATGATGGATGATCTGCTGTTTCATTTCGCGGTATATCAGACAGAAGAACGTTGTTATCTGGCAGCAAAGACACATCTCATTTTCCTCGATGGCACTTCTGTCAATCTGCTGATCGATGATATTAATAAAGCTCTGCTGGGGCAGGAACTGATACCGGAGACGTTCACAATTCAGCAAGCCGCTATTAGAGAAGAAACACTGGTTCGTGCCGGTTTACATGAAACCGCAAGGCAGTATCACGCATATCTGTTTAAGGATATGGATGATATTCCCTCCATGTCCGGAGACCGTAATGGGCATCTGACGCCTGGAGTCAGTGAAAACATGCGTTTTGAACCCGGTACGTTGAGAACTGAACGGGTACAAGCATTCTGTGATAAAAACCACATCACTGAAAGCAGCTTTTTTATGGGTGCAATGGCTCTCATGTTAGGGAAATACCTGAACAGCAAACACGTTTCCTTCTCAACCGTCTACAACGGAAGAGCCCAGGCAGGTATGGACCGGACCATTGGAACGCTCATCAAGCGTATTCCCATTTATGGAGATTTGTCGAGAGATATGCTGGTTGGTAATTATCTGCGCAGCATCGGCCGGCAGATACTTACCAACATGAGCCATGATATTTACTCATTTGACGAAGTATTAAAGGAATGCCCTGTTAATGAGGAAGTAGAGTTTATCTATCAGGGAAGCCAGTTCACGGAACACACAAATGATTCCGGCAAGCCTGTTCTTGCTGAAGGGGACAAATGGTTTATTGAGCATTATCATACGGGTATGGTAACCGGCTTTTTCTCCATTCAATTCTTTGCTACTGCCGGACTATACAACATGACCATCGAATACAGGAATGAGCGGTTCTCTCCTGAATGGGTGAACCGATTTGCAAATGACCTGTTTACAATTGCAGAGGGACTTCTGGTTAAAGAACGTATCAGTGAAATTGAAATGCTGACTGACGAAGACCGGAAAACACTGAAGCAGTTTAACAATACATTTGTTCCCATGGAATTTGTTCCCGTACATGAGCAGTTCCATCTCCATGCGCTTAAAGCACCGGATAAACCGGCTGTCACGGCAGCAGGAAAATGTCTCACTTTCAGGGAATTGGATCTCCTGTCTACACAGCTTGCATTTACATTGCAGAAACTCGGTGTAGGACCGGAAACACTGGTCGGCGTTTTATTTGACCGGGAGGTTTGGGCTTATGTGGCAGAAATCAGTATTCTGAAAGCCGGCGGCGCGTTCGTGCCCTTTATTCCGGACTATCCAGATGATCGCATTGATTTCTGTATGAAGGATGGATTCATTCAGTATCTGCTGACAACGGATTCCCAAATAGAAACACGTACCGGATTAAACAGTGATACCTACAGACTGCTTTCGCTTGAAGCTCTCTTCGGAGTTGCTTCCCTTGATGATATTCAGCCTGCCCCTCAGTGGTCTTGTCTCCCGAAAACGGGAATTGCACCGGATAACCTGGCATACTGCATATATACTTCGGGCACTACAGGCCGGCCCAAAGGTGTAATGATTGAACATCGCAACATTGCAAACTATGTACATCGGAATGAAAAGTCACCGGAAATAATGCATTATGCTCTCCCCGGACGAATCTGTCTTGCACTTGCGTCCTTTTCCTTTGACGTTTCTGTAGTGGAGGCATTTGTTCCGCTGTGCAATGGAAATTCTGTCGTTGTCGCAACGGAGGAGGAAATCCACACGCCGGCCATGCTGGCAAAACTCATTCGTGATAATTGTGTAAGCGGTATTACCTGTACACCTACTTACCTTCTGAGCCTGCTGGATATTCCGGACAGTCTTGAGGCAATCAGGCAACTGACATTCTTTGATATCGGTGCTGAAGCATTTCCTGCCCAATTGTATACCCGCCTGCGTGCGCTTCGGGAGGACAGTGTCATTCTTAACGTATATGGTCCCACTGAGGCGACAATGGGATGTGCTGCGGAGCTCATGAAAGACAGTGAAACTGTTACCGTAGGTACACCGATTGCCAATACCCGTTTCTATGTTTCGGATACCTTTGGCAACGAACTGCCTGTCAATATCCGGGGTGAGCTCATGATTTGCGGTGATCAGGTTGGACGGGGATATATCCATTTACCTGACAAGACAGCTGCATCATTCTTTAACCATAACGGCATGCGTGCTTATCGAAGTGGAGACCTGGCGGCATGGACTGAGGACGGCAAAATCCGCATCTTCGGCCGTGTCGACAACCAGATAAAGCTGCACGGATTCCGGATTGAGCTGGATGAGATTGAAAGTGTCCTAATGGCAATCCCTGGCATCAAAACCGGTACAGTAGTTGTTCGCAAAAACAATGGTGCAGAATATCTGGTATGATACTATACTGCAAAGGGCGAGATTTCTGTGGATGATCTCAAGCACCAAATGCAGGAAAAACTGCCGGAATACATGATCCCATCTGTATTCATGCATATGGAATCCATCCCCATGACATCCAACGGCAAAATTGACAAAAAAGCTCTGCCGGCACCTGACTTTTCCGCTTTCAGAGCACCGTATATTGCTCCGGAGACAGAGACAGAAAAAAATATCTGCCACGGATTTGCACGTACGCTCGGCCTCGACGAAAACCAAGTTGGATTGCTGGATGATTTCTTTGAACTCGGCGGTGATTCGCTCAAGGCAATGCTCGTACTCTCTGAGATTAATCTTAAGGGACTTACAGCAGCAGACATCTTCCAGAAACGAAATCCAAAAGACATTGCTGCTGCCTTTGATGAAAGAGCCTTCGCGGGCAGCCTGGAGGAGCGGGACGACGAAGCCAGAAAAGTGCCTCATGACCTGACGCCTCTCCAGAAACAAATGATTGATACACAGCTGTTCCGGCCTGGTTCCACCATGTGGAGCAATACGCACTTCCTGGTCCGTTTCGATCGTCCAGAAATGGATGCAGACCGGCTCTGTGAAGCTGTTAATGCAGCGCTTCGCAATCATCCTGCGCTTTCATCTGCCTTTTTCTTTGATGATAACAACGAACTGGTTCAACAGTTCATTCCTGGGCTCCTGCAGGAGATAAAGGTACGTGATATCAGGGAAGAAACAGAGAAAATGCTGCCGGATGTGCTGGTGCTGCCATTCGATAAATTACTGAATGCCTGTCTGTGCCGGGTGAGCGTTTTCCGTGCACCGACGCACGTATACCTGTTTATGGATATCCATCACATACTGCTGGATGGCGGTTCTCTTGGCGCTCTGCTTGGAGACATTACAAATGCGTACTTTGGCCGTGAATTGAAACGTGACTTCTATTTTGCGATGCTTGCGGATGAAGAAAAGCGTATTGCTGAGGGAAGCCGGAAAAAAGATGCTGAGTGGTTCCATGAGTACTATGGCGATGATGTCTGGTGCAATATGCCATTTGAAGGAAAGACAACAAATGCGATTAACCAGGCTAGCCGGGAAAGACGGCTGTCCTTTAACGCGAAGCAGGTTGCGCAATCAGAAAAGTATTGGAATGTATCTCATTCCGTAATGGCCATATCCGCCGCACTGGTCGCTCTCGCGCGTACCTCCGGAAAACAGCACGTCATGGTCAACTGGATTTTCAATAACCGACTTACGCCCGAATCCGAAAGTGCCGTAGGCATGCTGATCAAAAACCTGCCTGCCGCTGTTCGCATGGAAGAAATGGAGAATGCTCGTCAATTGCTGTTATCGGTGAAAGAACAGGTGGCAGAAGGCATCGCTCACAGTACCTATGATTTCATGACGGAACATTACCGGGCTTATCTGGATGATTGCATGGAAGTCAATCTTCAGCTTGGCATCAATGGTTTTGAGCTCGATCCGCTCCATCCGAAGCTCATACCGCTCGAAGACCCGTTCACTGCCGCTGGTGCCAGACTGGAGCTGGAATTGCTTGAAAACGAATATGGGGACGGCGGTTTTGATTCTGAAATGGAGTATGCAGAGGGCCTGTTTGAACAGGATAAGATGGCACAGTTCCATGATCTATATATTAAGCTTCTTGAAGATCTGATAAGCATGAAAGATATACTTGAATAACCTTCATTGTCCTTGAGGATTTGACATACAATCCGAATTCCTTAAAGCTTATCTCATGCAGGCCTTCTGATGAAGGCGATACATGGGAAATGCCGTCTGAAGGCCAAATGTCTTCAGACGGCATTCTTAAAAGAAAGGCCATACGGAACTTTGCATTTTACCGGCCTGCAGCATGAATTTGAACATTCTCCGGCGAATGTGTTATCATACACAAAGAGAAAAAGCAGCTGACTCTGCAATTGAGCCCGTTTCCCAGTCCTGCAGAATCTGGAGAATGCTTCTCGTGAAAATAAAGAAACTGACATATTTTCCAAGATCATTTGAGAACCTGTTGACGAGCTGCTAATTCCATTTAACGCAGTCTGACCAATACTGAACCAGCAGACAGATAGATTTGCTTTATTGGAGGATTCATATGAGTCGAGTTTTTAACTGGGCATTTATTGGTGCCGGCCGTCTGGCAGACGAGGTTGCAAAAGAGATTACTGCATCAGGCCGCCATAAGATAGTCTCTGTCTATACCAGAAATCCGGAAAAGTGCAAAGCATTTGCAGCCAAGTATGGTGCATTTGCAGTGGACAATGCCCGGGAGGCTATGGACCGGACAGACATAGACGGTGTCTATATTGTTACTCCACACACCAGTCATGCGGAATATGCACTGCTTGCCATGGATTTGGGAAAGCCGGTATTATGTGAAAAACCGGTTACGACAGATGCGAAACTGGCAGCAGAAATGATCCATTGCAGCAGGGAAAAAGGCATCTATTTTGCCGAAGCCATGTGGACCTGGTTTTCACCGATTGCCAATCAGGTTAAGTGCTGGCTTGACAGAGGAGAATATGGAGAAATCCTGTCCTGTCACATGTCATACCATTTAAACAGCATCAATTATGCACCGCGTGTATCAGATCCGAATGTCGCGGGCGGAGCACTTCTGGACGTTGCCATCTATCCAATTACTTACATCTACCGGCTGTTTGGAAAACCGTCCAGCATTTCCTGTCAGGGGATCCTGAAAGATGGGATTGATACCGGTGAAGAGATCGTAATGACATATCCCGGTGGGAAGCAGTATACTGCCAGTGTTTCTATTGTAGATTACAAAGGCCTCGAAATGATGGAGCTTCGCGGCACAAAAGCCGTTACAAAGCTTCCGTTTTTTCACGCCGCAAATGCCGTCAGGATCTGCAGGTTTCATGCCAAAAACAGGCATCTGCGGGCATATGGGGGAAAGCTGGTAGAATTTGATATTGCTGCCTCTGAAATCCGCCATGGTCTTACAGAGAGCAGATATGTACCACACCAGGCAACACTGGATGTGATGAATATGCTGGATGATTGCCGCAGACAAATGGGACTGGTCTATCCGTTTGAAAAAGCGTGACAGGCATTCCGTTTTTCATCAGCGACAGGCATGCATCTGATTGAGACTAATACCTGCACCGGAAAAAGAT
The DNA here is from genome assembly GCA_017469025.1 of Clostridia bacterium. Classification (GTDB taxonomy): domain Bacteria; phylum Bacillota; class Clostridia; order Christensenellales; family Aristaeellaceae; genus Ventricola. The sequence continues at coordinate 4,630 of JAFUHD010000242.1, read as the reverse complement.
GATGATTCAAAAGAAAGCGGGTGACAGATGGATTCTGCAAGCCTTGAAAAAATGAACCGGGACCTTATAAAACTGACATTTGTTCAGAACGAACTGGGATTCAATCATTTTTCTTTTGATGAGGAAATGCTGCAATTCCATTATCTGAAAGAGGGGGACCAGAAGTGCATTCCAATGGCCGTCAATCAATTTTTAAGCGACCGGAACGGAAAACTGTCAGATGATCCACTGCGGAATGCACAGTATCTGTTCGTTTCGATAGTAACAACTGCATGCCGGTACAGTATATTGGGCGGACTTCCATCACAGGATGCATACGGGTTGAGTGATCTGTATATCCAGGCAGCGGACAAATGCTCAACAATAGATGAAATACATGAACTTGTCGAGCGTCTGTTTACGGATTATGTCAAACGGATTCAGGCAGTGAAAAAACAGCATACCTATTCAAAACCGGTTACACAGGCCATAGAGTATATTAACAGGCATCTTCATGAACGTCTGACCCAGGAGGATATCAGTGACGCCGTTGGGCTATCACGTACTTATTTTTCTACTCATTTTGTGGATGAAGTTGGAATGCCGATCACAGAATATATCCGAAAACGTAAAATTGATACTGCCAAAGGACTGCTTACGTATTTTGATTATTCTATTCTTGATGTTGCTGAATATCTCGGATATTCGAGCGACAGTCATTTTTCAAGTACCTTCAAGAAAGAAACCGGCATGTCTCCAAGAGAATACCGGGAGCGTTATTCCGACGTCTACGGACAATAAATGCAGATGAGATGGAGTCAAAAGAGGAGAGGACATGCCTAAAAAAACAAGGAATACCAGAAGCAAAATCGTAACTGCAGCCTGGAAACTGTTCGATGAACAAGGTTATGACAACACAACAGTTGAGGACATCATCTTTGAATCCGGCACTTCAAAAGGTTCCTTTTATCACTACTTTGACGGGAAAGATGATCTGCTCAGTACGCTTTCTGTCATATTTGATGAAAAATATGAAGAACTCATGACCAGAATGAACCCCGGAACGTCAGCCGGAGAAACCATGCTGATGCTCAATCGTGAACTGTTCTCCCTGATCGATAACAGTATACCCATCGAGCTTCTGGCCCGGCTGTTGTCTTCACAGCTTGTAACACATGGTGAGCGTCATCTTCTTGACCGTAACCGGACATATTTCAAACTGCTGCACCAAATTGTTCGGCAGGGGCAGGAAAAAGGGGAATTACGACAGGATCTTTCCGCCAATGAGATCGTCACCGGTTATGCAATGCTTGAACGCGCCATGATGTATGAATGGTGCCTCAACAATGGTGCTTATTCGCTGTCTCAGCTTTCAGAGGTGCACATGCGGCGTATGCTGGATGGATATCTTGTTAAATAATTTTCTGGCTTTATCCGGCTATTGGTCTACTCACCGTCTACACTTAGAATGCCTGGTTTTATATTTTTAAAGACTATTATTTGAACGCAGTACAGCATTAAGTCTGTACTGCGTTCTGTATTTACGTCTAGTTTTTCGTTCTGTTATAATCAGCCTCGTAATTCCAAATGAGGAGGCACTCGAATTATGAATTTGGCTGAAACAATGATTTTCATATTATATCTGCTGTTCATGCTGGGCATCGGTGTTTTCTTTTTTCTGAAAAGCCAGAATGCCAATGAAAAAACCTTTTTTCTTGGCGGCCGGAAAATGGGGCCGTGGGTATCTGCACTGTCTGCCGGTGCATCTGATATGAGTGCATGGGTACTCATGGGACTGCCCGCATCTGTATATGCACTCGGCCTTGGTCAAATTTGGATCGGCGTTGGCCTTGCAGTCGGTTACGCTGCTTCATGGCTTGTTGAAGCACCACGCCTTCGTCGTTTCTCCATCGTTGCAAATGACTCCATAACGATTCCGCAGTATCTGACAAACCGCTTTCTGTCAGGTTCATACATTCTGCAGGTTGCCTGCGCTGTAATTTTTCTCGTTGCCTATACAATCTATTCCGCATCCTCAATTAAGGCCTGCGGTACACTGTTCAATACGGTTATTGGCATGGATACCAATCAGGCGATGTATCTGGCTGCAATCATCATAATCGGTTATACATTCCTTGGCGGTTTTTCAGCTGTGTGCTGGACGGATTTTTTCCAGGGACTGATGATGCTTGCCGCATTGTTCTTTGTTCCAATCATGGCAGTTACCAAACTTGGTGATCTCAGTGCACTGAATGCACAGGTACAGGTCGAGAATGCTCAGTTTTTTAATCCTTTCACCAACTGGCAGGACATTATTTCAGGTCTTGGATGGGGCCTCGGGTACTTTGGCATGCCGCATATCATCATCCGGTTCATGTCAGTTGAATCTCAGAAATCTATCCGCAAGTCTGCCGGAATCGGCATAACCTGGACAACACTGATTCTCTTTTTCTCTGTATTTGTAGGTGTGATTGGCAGGATGTATCTGGGATATGATGCGGCAACGGAAAGCAATTCAATGGTATTTATCCGTATGGTACGCATGTTATTCCCTGGTATTTTATCCGGTCTGCTTCTGTCGGCCATCCTTGCAGCAGCAATGTCGACTGCAGATTCGCAGCTCCTGGCGGCGGCATCCGCTTTTGCAAGTGACGTCTACAAACCAATCATCCGCAAAAACCGGTCAACGGACAAAGAAATGCTCTGGGCCGGCAGGATTGTGGTAGTCATTATTGCGCTGATCGCTCTGGTCATAGCTTCTGATCCGAATGCCGGTTCGATCATGAGCCTTGTTTCAAATGCATGGGGTGTATTCGGAGCAGCGTTCGGACCTGCAATACTGCTCAGTCTTTTCTGGAAGAAATTTACATATGCCGGCGCGGTTTCAGGCATAGTAGTGGGCGCTTTGACTGATATTCTCTGGCTTGTATTTCTGTCCGGAACAGGTATCTATGAGATTGTGCCAGGATTCATTTTAGGTGGAATTGCAGCTATACTGGCATCCATCGTGTCAAAGTCACCGGGCAAAGATGTGGAAGCACTTTTTGATAAAGCTCTGAACTACAATGAATGAAGCATTCACGCTGAAAGAGATCTGACTCATGTCAGATCTCTTTTTTTAAAACAGGGTTACAAAAATAAAAGGAGTGTGTAATTTTTACCCAAATTCTTTGTTAGTGTTACAAAACAGCACAATTATTCAAAACTGTCCATTTTATCTTTTTCCGTTAAAGCGTATACTTCTGTTTGTCTTATAAAAACAATCCGTTCTGAATCTGAAGGAGTTGAGTTTACAATATGGGACTTACAGACGGTATTAAGAAAGCATTATTTACAACTGCGTTTAATTATATTGGCAAAAATCCAGAGGAGAATGCACCAAAGCTGATGTCATGGGTTGATAAGCTTGCAGGAAGCGGTCCAGACAGTTTTGAACCGCAGCGTGATGCTATCCGCAGCGTCATCAATGATCCGAATAACAACATGCATTCCCTTGTAATGGACATGATGACTGAAACAGATCCCGAAGTCCTCAAAATCCTATTTCAGAATTTCTTTCTGAACGCCAACATCCTTGGCTGGAAAAAACAGGAGGAATATCGGAAACAGTATAACTGCAATATTCCCTGGGCAATTCTGATGGACCCAACCAGTGCATGCAATCTGCACTGTACAGGATGCTGGGCCGCAGAATATGGCAACAAGCTCAATCTCAGCTTTGATGATATCGATTCAATTGTTACCCAGGGAAAAGAAATGGGTACATACATGTATATTTATACCGGCGGTGAACCGCTGGTTCGCAAACGCGATCTGATTGCAATCTGCAACAAACACGCTGACTGCCAGTTTCTGTCCTTTACAAATGGTACACTGATAGATGACGAATTTGCAGAGGAAATGCTCAGAGTCAAAAACTTCATTCCGGCCATTTCTCTTGAAGGCGATGAGACGGCAACTGACGGACGGCGTGGAGACGGCGTCTACGAGAAGGCAACACGTGCCATGCGCATTCTGAAGGATCATCATCTTCCGTTTGGAATTTCTGCCTGCTATACCAGCAAAAATCTGGATTCTATCTCTTCAGATGCGTATATCGATTTCATTTGCAGCCTGGATGCGCGTTTCATCTGGTATTTCCATTACATGCCAGTAGGCAATGATGCCGTTCCTGAACTTCTGCCGACACCAGAACAGCGTGAGAAAATGTATCACCGGATCCGTGAAATCCGTGCTACAAAGCCTATATTTGCCATGGATTTCCAGAATGATGGTGAATATGTCGGTGGTTGTATCGCCGGCGGACGCCGTTACCTGCACATCAATGCAAACGGTGATGTGGATCCCTGTGTGTTTATCCATTATTCCAATGCAAATATCCACGATATGAGCCTGCTTGACTGCCTGCGCAGCCCGATCTTTATGGCTTATCATGACGGTCAGCCATTCAATGATAACCATCTGCGTCCGTGCCCCATGCTTGAGAATCCGGATACCCTGCGCAGGCTTGTTGAACAGACAGGTGCACATTCTACAGATCCTCAGTCACCTGAGTCGGTTGATCATCTGTGTGGAAAATGTGACGCATATGCAGAAAACTGGCGTCCGACAGCAGAGCGTCTCTGGACACAGACACATCCTGACATGGCAG
>JAFUHD010000241.1 GCA_017469025.1 Clostridia bacterium | reverse complement strand
TTTATTCATCTTTTAACAGCCTCCGGGGTTCTTCACTATTCTGTCATTGAACATGTCCGACTATTATACCATAAAAAAGCACGATTGCAATGTCTTTGCGACTCGCGCTTTCAGAACGTGATTTTCACATCTGTGTCCTAAAGAGCCGTCTTCTGCCAGTTTTATTGGGCTCTTTACATACAGTTGCCGCGTTATCTCTCATACAGAATCATCTTTTCTTCCCATATGTTTTTCCATATATGCAATATAAAAAACCTGAACACTTCTTCCTGCCGGAATCTTGTGTTCAGATGCCTTTCAAGACGCACAATCCCTTTTCTGTCACTCTCTGAACGGATATTCGTTAGGCCTGCTCTTTTTCAATCAGCGCCTTTTCATGCCGATGGCATTTTCGAATCCGTTTTGAGAGATATCCAGCATGATTTAGTCTGGAAAACGGTTCCCGCAGTTCGGGCAAAATCTCGGTTTTCCCATGCCTGCATCCGGTTCCCATCCGCATTTGATACAGCGGATAATCTCCGGACGCTTCTGACCACAGTCAGGACAGTAATTGGTATTGTTTGTACGGCCGCAGCCGCTGCAGAGCCATGTTTCCAGTGTGGCACTGGCAGGTGGTTCCAGTTCCGGGATTTCTGAAACCGCAGGCTTCCCCATGAGCAGATCACAGATTTCCTGTCCCAGAATCTCCCACTGCTTGTACTCAGGTCCAAAGGATCTCTCCGGACGCTGTTCTGTCAGTTCAAGGGTAATCTTCTGAAAGTAAGGAGAATTCACGGTGATATCAAGATCAAACTCGTATTCTTTCTTATATCTGGGTGGCTGATAGCTGACCATTTTTCCGTCATTTGAACGATACTTGATCTCATCCTTGTGTTCTGTAGCACGCCATGTACAATCCATCACCTGGCTGAAATCAATGATATCCGGATTTTCAGACTGCCAGTTCCTGCTGTATGTTACAAAGAACGCCTTTGCATTTTCATCAATATACAGTTTTCTGTTGGCACCACAACTGCGAGTCGGATGAATTTCCTCAACACGTGCCCTGTTTTCTTTTCTATATGCAAGCTGATCGCGAATATCTTCAACTGTAGACTGTCGGCGTTCATCAAACAGCGGCGACAGCTTATCCGCACAATTCTTGCAAAGATTCCCATCCATCAGTTTCCGGTTCCCAAGCAATCCTATTTCTGCCCCGCAGATGGAACAGTATTTCTTATCGAACAGCCCCATATTTGTCTCCTTTCAGCAGTTTGCTCTGCCTGGTTCCAATCATTCCCTATCCTTCATGTAAAGACTTCCCGTATTTCCGTGACTATTATAGCATGCTTTACATGTCCAGACCAGAGCTGGACCTTTTAATGCATCAGGCAAATTAACTTTATGCATTTCTTTTGAATGTATCCGGAGGAACTCCATACTTTTTTAAAAAAAGCTTGACAACCTGTGGTCCCCCACCTATAATGTGACCGAATTTACCCCTATTCATATCGATTTAGTATGAATTGATACAGGAGGCTTATCATGATTTATACGTCTGCTGACCAGCTGATTGGCCACACTCCACTGCTTGAGCTCGTCCATACGGAATCCGTAAACGGACTCAACGCCCGAATTTTAGCCAAGGTTGAATATTTCAATCCCGCAGGTTCTGTCAAGGATCGTATTGCGAAGGCAATGATAGATGATGCTGAGCAGAAGGGTCTTCTGAAAGAAGGCTCCGTCATAATAGAACCGACATCCGGAAATACCGGCATTGGACTTGCCAGTGTCGCAGCCGCCCGTGGTTACCGCATCATCATTGTCATGCCCGAAACCATGAGCGTCGAACGCCGACAGATCATGCGTGCATATGGTGCAGAACTTGTTCTGACAGAAGGCGCCAAAGGTATGAAAGGTGCCATTGAAAAGGCTGACGAACTGGCCAAAACCATTCCAAATGCTTTTATTCCCGGCCAGTTTGTCAATCCTGCCAATCCTGCGATCCACAGAGCGACAACAGGCCCCGAGATCTGGGTAGATACGGAAGGCCATGTTGACATCTTTGTGGCTGGTGTTGGCACTGGTGGCACTATTACAGGTGTTGGTGAGTATCTGAAGAGCCGGAACCCGAAAATAAAGATTGTTGCTGTTGAGCCTGCCTCCTCACCCGTACTCAGCAAAGGGAAGTCTGGTCCGCATAAAATACAGGGAATTGGTGCCGGGTTTGTTCCTGAGGTACTCAATACCAAGGTATATGACGAAGTCATTGCAGTTGAAAATGATGATGCGTTCGCTGCCGGGAAAGCTATTGGCAAGAACGAGGGAATCCTTGTCGGCATCTCCTCCGGTGCAGCCGTCTTCGCAGCTGTTCAGCTGGCCAAGCGTCCTGAAAACGAAGGAAAAACCATCGTTGCGCTTCTCCCTGATACCGGTGACCGCTATCTGTCAACCCCGCTCTTTGCTGAATAAGTCAAGAATTTTTTTCAATTCTGACACATTTCTGTCACAAAGTAAGGATAAAATAAGATCGTCAACAGCAGTTGACAGAGAGTCCATTCGCTCTTTCTAATTCCTTCTTCTATATCCTATAAGAAAAAGCCGCAGCAATGCGGCTTTTTCTTGTTCAGCTTCCCAGCGGGATATCCTCCGGATGCCGTCTTCCAATCGTAAGCTGACCATGCCGGTATACAGCTTCGTATAAAAACATTCCATCCGGCGTTCCGGCAGCAAACGGAAATGATTCCATTGAAGTTGCAGCACCAACGTTGCCTGCGGCATCCATTGCAATCAGACTGATGTTTTCTGTCTCCTCACCCATTCTGTCTCTTCGCATCATGTATGTCTGAAGCGCCGTTTCTACAGCATGCTGTACATTATCTCCTGCGCGCATGCGGGCAACCGTCTCATAAGAAAGACAGCCACGCATGATATCCTCGCCCAGACCTGTTGCCGCTGCTGCCCCGGCTTCAGCATCTGCATAGAATCCCGAACCTGCAATCGGAGTATCGCCTACCCTGCCGGGTTCCTTCATAAACAGGCCAGACGTAGACGTTCCAACGATCAAATGTCCCTCATCATCTTTAGCAATCACGCAGACAGTATCATGTCCATCATATGCGCCAGCAGCAGATATTTCATCTGCCAGACGTTCCCGCCATCTGTGCACTGAATTGTCCGTACGCATGTCCATAACCGGAATACCCGCTGCAATCGCAAATGCTTCTGCACCTTCACCGCACAGCATCCAGTTTTTGGCACGTCCGCACAGCAGTCTTGCTGCTTTCACAGGGCTTGAAATATGGCGTACACTCAATACAGCCCCGCAGCGGAGCGTATTGCCATCCATCCAGCCGGCATCCAGGTACACCTGGCCGTCCCGTGCAGGAAGACCGCCATATCCTACAGATGTAAATGCAGGATTTTTTTCAACCTCGGCCACAGCATATTCAACTGCGTTCATGGCAGATTCTCCGCCACAAAGGCGGCGGTACGCCTCTGCAACACTGTCATAGGACATTCGCCATGTTCCGATAATAGACGCCATATTGTCTCCTTTCAGTTATCTCTTCAGTTTACGGCTACAGATCATCTGAAATGTTTTACCTGTACACCAGCACAAACCGTTCTTTCAGCCGCGCGCCTAAAGGCTGCATTTGTCTGCTTCTTTTAAGAAACTGGCCATTAATGCCTGAATCAGCATTTTGAGCATCCGGTAATCCTCAACGGTGATTTCCAAATCTGCATGATGAGTGTACTCTTTATGGAGTACGCTCATCATTCAATAGCTTCCTGGACATGGATTTTCCAGCGGCTGTTTCAGTACACTGGCTCCGGCATCAGCACCGGACGTTCCCGAAATCAGGCCACCGCCAGCCTCATTAGCCAGGAAACCTGTCAGCCAGGCAAGCGGTGCATTCCAGTTAATTGTACACTCATTGACCGACCAAGCTTCAATATGATCCAAATAGCACTTGGCCGGAAGAATGCCGCCCCGTTTCCAGCCGGCACCTCTCACCCATGGATCCTGCATACCGGAATTCGGACCGCCTGTCAATACTCCGCAGGGTGCCATAGGATATGCTTCATTGATCTGATTTGCCCAGAATCTGTGGTGTGGATATCTGGAGGTATGTACACCATAGCCTGTCACATAGGACATATCCATCGGATTCCGGCCCAGCAGATAATCCATGCCGGAAACTGCCCCATTCAGATATTTCGGGTCACCACTGACCATGTATGCATAAGCCATTACCATAGAATTATTGACAACCAGCGAATTGGACCCCCAGACATATCCGGTCTCATCATCATTATAGGCAAGCGTGGAAACGGTATACGGTTGTCCATACCCCTGATATTTTATACGGTTCAGATACATACCTGCCGCAGAAAGCAGATTATCCACAGCCAAACTGTAGTCTTCTGTGTTCACGCGACCAGAACATACGATCAGGGAAAGTGTGCCCAGTGCCGACGTATGTCCCCAGTCAAAGCTGGCATAGGTGTTTATACTTTCACCTCCGGACAATCCGACAGGAATGCTGCAGAAGAAGTCAGACGCAGTCATGTCCTTGTAATATGCCGAATCACCCGTTGTCAGATACAGCTCGCAGGCAGCCCAGTAAAATTCATCCGTTACCGTATCATCACCATACGCACCGCCGCCGATCGTCTCATCCAGCGGTGCGTACATAGCCGGATTTGCTTTGGCAGCCGCATAGGTTCTCACAGCAACATCCAGACACTGCTTTGCAAAATCATCATCCAGGCCGGACCAGATTCTGGCTGCCTGTGCGGCACAGGCAGCCACATTAAGTGTAGATGCTGTCGTCGGCGGCTTAATAACACGTTTCTGTGTATCATCTGCTGGTGCCACACCGAGTCCTGTCCACTTTTCATCATGTATTTTGTGATAGACCATGTCTTTGCACGGACCGTCCTGGACAAGCATGGTAAACATCCACTCAAGTTCAAATCTGGCCTCATCCAGCAAATCCGGACGTCCATTTCCATTTTCAGGAATGGACATTGTTCCGTCTGCAAACTGCTGCTCACGTCCAAGGCGCTTCGCAGTTTCATACTGATTCTGCATCGTCCACAGCGCTATGCCGCCATTGACAATATACTTGCCCTGATCACCAGCATCATACCATCCCCCGGACACATCCTGCGTACCTGACGTTCCCGTATATCCCCATATCTGTTCAATCTGTGCCACATCCGGTACATGTCCGGCAGCTCTGGCCAGTGTACTGACATCTCCTGATGTAATATACCGGCTCTCAATGGCAATTCCGGATCTGTTCTGATAAAAGTAATTGAGCGCATCAAACATCATTGCAGAATACGCCTGTGTGCAGCCGATTCTGAATGGCCTGCTTGTACGTCCATCATTTGTCCGGATGGTATAAGTTCCCTCATCTGTAAGGACTGTAAAGTCAATCTTCTGCAGAGAATCTCCGGAATCCCGGTCCAGACCATATAACTCAGTCAGACCTGAAAACACTTCCCGTCCAAATTCATCATAAACAGAAAAAGCCACCGGAATATCCTGATCCGTCAGGAGAACTGCCATTTTATCTGCTGACGGAAAATATCCAACCTGATTGGTCAGAATATCAGACCTGATCCATTCTTTCTCCGGTACATAATCATTCTCATCGGATGTCAGATCAAAAAGAGACATATTGTCAAAAACAATTTCCGTTCCCGCCGGGAAACAGCCGCCGCTTGTATAGGGACCGTCACCACCAAGATGAAACGCCCACTCAGCAACATCGACGCCGGCTGTGGGCACAAATGTCAGATCAACGCGTTTGGTTTCATTTGCACGGACAGGGATCAGATTCCAGGTCGCATCAAAATCCGACCCATCTGACATGTTATGCCAGACTTCCACATTTCCGTCCAGATTGCCAATTTTGGTATAGTACTGGCCGTCATTGGAAGCTGTGATATCATAGCTCAGCTGATAGGTATGTCCAGCCGCAATTTTGAGCCCTTTATGGCAAAACTGACAGTCCCAGCGGTCATCACCGCCATTCGATGCGCCGCCAGGATTGAGTATCCGGATATGATATGCACCACCCGTAATCTCAAAATCCATCTCTGCCGTTGCAGACTCCACGACATGCCATGGCAGACCACTGCCATCATCAAAGTTTGTCTGGCCCAGCTGCTCACCGGCATAGGCCGTGACAGCCATTGAAAGTCCTGTCAGCAGAACCGCCATAGCCAGAATCATCCGGAAAAGCTTCCCTGAATTAACGTAATGCATGCTTTGCCTCCTGATGAAATTCCAATACGTCTCTGTCTCTTCCTAAGGGCTTTTATAACTTAAACAATAATCAGATACGGCATTGTAACACAAAAAGGGCTGTCAGACAAACCTGCCAGAAGCATTCAGTATCCCTGTGAAAAACCATTTATCATCGTCTGGACCCAGTGCCGGCTTCGGGAATATGTACTACGATGATTCAGTTTACAGGTCCAATACTGTAAGCAGCCGACGATGTACTGTCCAAATATCTCCGCAATAACGTGCTGAGCTCCCTTGCAGACTGCCATGCGACAACCAGGGCATCAGCCTGACCTGACAACTAAAAACAGAAAATGCCAGCACAGAGACATGTCCTAACAGCTGTGCTTTTCAAACGCATCACGAAGAAGCGTTATTTCACTTTGATATCCATCAAGTTCATTCGGTGTTTCCAGAATAAATGGAAGTGTCCTCAGGGAAGGATGCGTGATAACCCTGGTCAGTGCTTCAAGTCCTATATTTCCCTGTCCAATCTTTTCATGCCGGTCTTTATGGGAACCTATCTGGTTTTTGCTGTCATTCAGATGCACCGCCCGAAGACGAGAAAGCCCGATTGACCGGTCAAACATCTCCAGAACGCTGTCCAGACCACCTTTAATATCATACCCAGCATCAAAGACATGGCAGGTATCCAGACATACGCCGAATTTGTCCTTAAGGTCAAGCCTGTCCAGAATAGCCCGTATCTCCTCAAACCTTCCTCCTACCTCGCTGCCTTTTCCTGCCATGGTTTCCAGCAGCATGACTGTGTGAGAATCAGGCGTCATAATCCGGTTTAGTGCATCTGAGATCATATGAATGCCGGCATCCATCCCCTGACGCATATGACATCCCGGATGAAAATTGTAATAATTCCCCGGCAACGCCTCAAGAAGCGACAGATCCTCCTTCATGGTACTTTCTGCAAATTCACGGACATTTGGCTTATCCGAGCACAGATTCAGAGTATACGGTGCATGTGCTACCAAGGGTTTAAAAGCATGCTCCTCAAGAAAGGTGCAAAGCGCTGCCATATCGTCCGGGTCAGGCGAAGGTTTACCGCCGCCTCTCGGATTGCGCGTAAAGTAGGCAAAAGTATTTGCTCCAATCTTCTCAGCGGTACGACCCATTTGGGCATATCCGCCGCTGATAGACAGGTGGCATCCAATATTCAGCATGCTTGTTCTCCTTTAATGACATTGTCGTGCTTTCGGCACCGTATCAATCGCAGTTGTCATTATTTGACAAACCAGCACAAAGTGCTGGGCCATCTCCTTTAACCTAAAATCGACTGCAATGTGGTCATACACAGTCTCGGAGTTCTCTGATTTTTTTGCGAAAAACAAAGAAGCCCTGTAAATGCTGAGATTTCAGCCTATTGCCCTGTATAAAATCATTGCAAAATCCCTCGATTCTGGTATAATTGTGTATGTCCACTTGGACATACACACTCGTTGTAACATAGGCAAAGGTGAG
>JAFUHD010000240.1 GCA_017469025.1 Clostridia bacterium | reverse complement strand
TTGGACATCTTCACCTCTTTTCACAGCAGAAGTCATAGATCCACTTCATATTCCTGTCGTGAAATACTGGTCCTGATTAACGATTTACTCATTCTGGCAGATATGGTCGTTTTCGCGACTATATCTGCCAACATTCGCAGCCGCTTTTTTTCATGAAAGCGCTGAATCCGCTCTCAGGTGTTCCAAGTCACGAAGACTGCTTTCTTGGATTCCAGTATATGAATATAGTCGTTATGCTGACTATACCCAGCAATAACATGTCCTTTTTCAGACGTCTGTCTGGTTTCTTGGACACTCTGTATACAGATATAGTACCTTTCATGTTTATATCGGATTTGAACATCTTCATTCCTGTTTCCGGCATCCGACAAAGTTCAAGTTTATATTCCTCGTTGAAATCCTGGTTGATGTTTTACTCATTCCGGCAATTATAAGTTACTTTAGTAACTACATCATCACTGCCAATCTGTGCCCGTTGTCTGCTGCGTAATGAAAAACGATGCCGCACATCCTGATTCAAAAACTTCTGCTTCTTCCATAGTGTGGATATGCTGTACAGTCAATAATGCGACTATACAGCATAAGAACTTAACTGTGCAGGCGTAGTGGATCTTTGTTTCCACGTCAGAAGTCTTCAGCTTCTATATGCAAACACCCCAACTGCAGATATGGTCTTTAAAACAACTATTTTTGAATCAGTATCTGTTTTCTGACGATAAGCATAACTTCCATCTTATGCTTCCAGAGGATGACATCATATGTTCAGTTTTTTAACCATGTCCACTGATATAGTCGTTATAGCGTCTATATCGGTTTTGTCAGACCTTTTATAAACCAAAACTATCGACATAACCGCTCCAACCGGAACACAGCACAGACAAAGCTGCCCATTTCATCTCCGGTTGGACAATAGATCTTCTCAAACGTTTCCGGAACAAGCATAAATCCAGCCGATGAATACATCCTCACAATCTCATCTCCGGGCTCATTCATTGCAACCCTTTCAAATGCAAAAAGTGTACCTCCGATTTTCAGACACTCCGCCAGATATCCGGCATATTTTGCAGCGTCAGCATTCTCATGCATAATCCGGATAGACATGACCGTATCGCAAAATGCCTTCAAACTGTCCCCCGGCTGAAAGAACAAATCAGTTGGCATCTGCAGCCTGTCTGCCAGTGCTGACGCTGTCTTCAGCACTGCTTTGGAAATATCCGTTCCATAAACACGCCTTTCCCTGAAATGACGTGCTGTAAACAGCGTAATAATGCCATTTCCGCATCCCACATCCAGGATGACAGAACCAAAGTATTCAGAATACCGGCAGATTCGTGCCATAACAGCTCTCATCACATGCCAGTCATAATAAGACGAACACAGCAGAGAGAGCTCTAACGAAGAATTGACATAATCTACAATCTCCTTCTGTCTGCCTGAAACAGATCTGCCTGAACGCCGAATGGCCTCATCCAGATCAAACAGGCGGTTCATTTCATCAATAATTTCGCCGCCTTTTAAATAGCCGAAGCTCTTTTCAATGGCTTTATCCAGGTATTCTGCCGGCCGAAGCCCGATTTCGCGCATGTATGTTCTGACTTCAAGCGGCAGTTTGGATGCATCCTGCATGTTCTGCCTTTCCCTCCTCATTTTGATGCGATGAAGTCAGTCTGGTACTTTCACGTCTTTATCCGGTGCAACGTCAGGATGCTCCCCGGACCAGCCGCACTGGAGCATTCCCCGGATGATGTCCATTTCCTCTGAAGTCAGTGTAATATCTGATTTGAGGTTTTCACGCATCCGCTCCGCTGAAGAAGACTTTGGAAGGGGAATAAGACCGCTTTGCCTGACAAAAGCAAGACAGATTGCCTGAACTGTTGTCCCATGGCTCGCTGCCAGTGCAAGAAGCTGTGGTTCTTCATTCAGACGCTGCCTGCCAAGCGGACTCCATGCTTCCATACAAATCCCGTTATTCAGGGCAAATTCTACTGTATCCTGCTGAAGATAGCCCGGATGGAACTCGATCTGATCAACCATTGGCAGCACATTACAGACTGCCAGGATATTCTGAAGGTGATGTGTCAGATAATTGCTGACGCCTATTGCATTTACAACACCCTCATCATACAGACGTTCCATGGCACGCCAGCTGTCACGGTCCACATCGTCATCCCTGGCAGGCCAGTGCAGCAGGTAAAGATCAATATAGTCCATGTCCAATCTGCCAAGCGAGCGTTCAAATGCACGCATTACCTGATCATATCCGAGTTCCGTACGCCACGCTTTCGTTGTAATTACAAGTGCATCACGCGAAATTCCACATGCCCTGACAGCCTTTCCAACCGCCCGTTCCGTTCCATACACTGAAGCCGTATCGATCAGACGATATCCTGCGTGTATAGCCTCCGTCACAACCTCTGTATCATTTGCGCCGGCCTTGTACGTTCCAAAGCCGATTTCCGGTAGTTCCAATCCATTTCTCAATCTTTTCATGATCTACCTCCGTCATGCATCCAAATGAAAAGGCGGCAATTCATGCCGCCGTTCATGTATGAAACCTGTTAACTGAAATTCATGATACCGGAACAGCCCACAGGCTGCTCTGTCCGCAAGTGCATTGTTCCCTACAGTACCGGTTCTTCTGCTCCTTTAATGACATAATCGTGCTTTCGCCACCGTATCAATTGCAGTTGTCATGATTTGACAAACCAGCACTAGGTGCTGGGCCATCTCCTCTCTGCAGATTAAGGAACCGAAACCTGTACCGCATGCAGATCATACGGCTTTCTTCTCAAAAAACTGCGTCAGTTGTTCGATGGGTATCGGTCGTGAATACTTGTACCCCTGCAGATAGGATGCCCTCATCCCGATGCACATCTCCTCCTCTGCAGGTCCTTCCACACCTTCGAAGAGTACGGAATAATGCATTTCTGAGAAGATATCTGCAAGTCCCACCACTATCTTCCTGGACTTTTCACTGGCATCACTGGCCAGCACCATAGAGCGGTCAAATTTGATAATATCGAACGGCAGTTCCATGATGCGTTCCATATTGGAATAGCCCGTTCCAAAGTCATCCAGATAAAACTTGATACCCAGAGAACGCAGCTCCTCGATACGGTTCTTCATCATCAGGAAGTCATTGTCAGTCTGAGACTCTGTCAGTTCTATTGCAACCTTGGCTCCCGGTATACCGCTTGCCTCAACAATTCCGGTAATATCATGACAGAAACTGTCAGAAGAAACTTCGAGTGCAGATACATTCACAGAAATCCGCTGGATATCGTATCCCTGGTCAAGCATATCCCGAATGATTTTACAGGTCTTGTTCAAAATGATTTCCGTCAGTACATGAATGTGTCCCGACCGCTCTGCAAGAGGAATGAATTCATCCGGGAACAGCATTCCCAAATCCTTCAGCTGCATACGCATCAATGCTTCAGCTGTATCATACTTTCCTGTTCTAACATTAAAAACCGGCTGACAATATACCAGTATGCGCGGATCATCCAGATCATGCCTGCTCTTAATATCCCCTAGCGCACCCAGAATCACTTCCTGACGGTTGAGACGCAGGATATCTTCATCATCCACTTCATGAATGGTATTATCATTCATATAGTGGTGAATCATCGTAATCAGATTAAGGTAGTCATTCTTTCTGCTGATTTCGTCGACAGCATTTCCAATCACAATTTTGTAATCAAATCTATACTTCGAATACAATTTTCCAAACTGACTCAGGCTATTTTGAATCTGCACAGGATAATCCGGATTTTTGTCCTTTCGGAACAGCATAATAAAATGTCCCCGTGCAACACGAATCAGAACTG
>JAFUHD010000239.1 GCA_017469025.1 Clostridia bacterium | reverse complement strand
TACGGATGAAGTCGACATTGATGCCGGATGGAAAACCGTTTTTATCTGGCTGTGGGCAAAGGCATTCTACGCGCACAGACAAAAGAAGTGGATCCGTTTATTGAAAAAAACATTACAGCGGCTATCCCGGTCCTTTGGACGTCATGCTTTACAGTCCATTCATTTCACCTCCTTTCCCATTTCTTGCAACATCATCTTCCAATCGTTATAATACTTATCGTGATATTCTGTTTTTGAATTTCAGGATCATAGAGAAGGGAGATGAGCATTATGGAAATACGGACCTTGCGATACTTTCTCGCAGTTGCCCGGGAAGAGAATATGACCAAAGCCGCCGAACTCCTCCACGTCACGCAGCCAACACTGTCAAAAGCGCTGAAGACACTCGAAGACGAGCTGGGAAAGAAGCTGTTTATCCGCCACAGTTTCAGCATTACCCTCACAGATGAAGGCGCCCTTTTACGAAGCCGTGCCGAGGATCTGCTTACGATGGCAGACAAAATTGAAAAGGAATTTCTCTCACTGGATGATATTACAGGCGGAGAGCTGTACTTTGGTCTTGCAGAGTCCTATCAGATCCGCTATCTCGCGCGAGAGCTCCGTGTCCTGAAGAAACAATATCCCGGCCATAAATACCATATCACCAGCGGAGACACTGAACAGGTCACAGAAAAACTGGACAAGGGGCTGCTGGACTTCGCCGTCATCTGTGACACGCCCGATGAGAGAAAATACGAGTCTATTGCGTTCCCGGAAGGCGATACATGGGGACTCATTCTCCCTTCTGATGCACCTCTGGCTGAAAAAGATGTGATCCGGATAGATGATCTCGCAGGACTGCCGCTTTTCACTTCCAGACAGGGCTGGGAGAACGATATCAAAGGATGGGCAGGAGAACGGTTCAAAGAACTGCATCTGGAAGGATCATTCCGTTTAGCCTACAATGCTTCCATGTTTGTCCGGGAAGGTCTTGGTTATCAGCTGTCATTCCGCAATCTTGTTGATGTATCAGAAAACAGCGGCCTGACATTCCGCCCGCTGTTTCCGGCACTGGAAACAAGGCTGCATATCATCTGGAACCGCTATCAGGCATTTACACCCATCGCAGAACGGTTTCTGGCACAGGTCAGAAACAGCTTTTGTCAAATGCATAGACAGAGAACTCCCGTTTGCCGGTGATCCGCCCATCACCGGCAAACGGGGGTTCCTGTTTTATGAGATCGCCTCAGATGATGTTGCTTTTATCTTGAAGCCGTGCCTGCAGTATCACAAGTTGTCACTCCGCTTTTTGGAGCATCAGATAAACAAACCATATTATCACTCCAGCATTCATACAAAAAGTATCGATGCCGATTGTAAACGGTGTTGCCGAAACAACAAACTTCAGACCGGACAGAAGCGCCATCCACAGGATCGGCGTAAAAATCTGCGACTTCTTTTTCAGGACTGTCTTCCCGCTCAACGCACAGATCAGCAGCATCACAAGCGGGATACCTGCAAAGAAATAAGAGACGATCTGGGCTGGCTTCATCATTCGAAGAATATCCATTGCCAGCATTCCCCCCACGCCGTCCAGTCCAGCCTGCGCGCCCCAGGCATAAACATATATGGAGATGGAAACCGTAAAGTGAATGATCAGCCACCCCACAGGAAGCAGTATCATCCAGAAATGGAAGATTTTCTTTCCAGTTGTGACCAGCTCTGTCATTTTGGCACAGCCCAGCATCAGAAATGGAACACCTATGGCACCAAACAGCAATGTGATTGTGATTTTGGACAGATCATATCCCGCACCATGTCCTGCTTTGATCACCGCAAAGTTCTCGTTTACAATACCAGGATCGACATACCCGAGAAGCCAGTCGCCAATGCCAAAGCATATCGCTCCGATGATGCCGAAAAGCCAGTACTTTCTGTATTCCTTCTTCATTCTGTGATCTTCCCCTTTTCAAAGCATTTTCGCTTCATCCATCTGCTTTTGTCTGTTGCCCCTTTACGGATAAAGCAGATGCCTGTACCAGACAGGCTCAGATTCAGCCGGCTATTTCGAGCCGACATCCGCAATTGCCTCTGGGTCCTGGTCTCCAAGAATCCAGTAATTGCATTCTCCGTCGCCGTCTGCCAGTGTCTTGTGGCGTATCAGCTTGCCATGCGCCGCACTGCAGGTGATCTGGTCAATGAAACACAGATTCGGAAGAAAATCGATATAGCCGTGCCGCCTGGCAAAATCGTTCAGCGGGCAGGTGTCATAAGCAAAGGCAATTCCTTTGCTGTGCGCCTCAGGATTGATTCTGATCTTCCAGGTATTCCCCCAGGCATTGCCGCGAAACCGTTCCGCCTTTTTCTGATACCTTCCCAGGTACAAATAAATAAGCCTCTCAATCCACCGGTGCCTGAGCAGACTGTTCAGATTGAAATGAGAGAGCATACGGATGCTTTTCCCCATGGCAGCATCAATCATAATCTGCAGGTCCTCTTTGCTGAAATGACGGTCTACCGAATCATAGAACGCGAAAAATGCATAGGCTTCCAGCATATTGCTGGCCATTGGATTCTTCTTTCCTCCAAGATCGCCTTCTTCCCTGATCCACTTTTCATCCAGCGCCACTGTCCTTTCCCAGCGTTTTTGAGCCTCTTCGGGCGAATAATGCTCCGACAGCCAGGTCTTCATCGCCGGTTCAAAGATTTTCAAATACTTGTCCATGTTTATTCCAGTCTCTTCTTCTTTTCGCATATTCCTGCCCTGAAAGACACAACAACAGGCAATAAAGCGCAAACCGCAGATTCATGTATCCGGAAAGCCGGAGCATTTATAAGTGCCTGTTCCGGCCACTCGCTATCATGCTATGTATCTGACAATTCTTGAATCGTCTTCAACTCCTTCTGCGTGCAGCTTTCTTCCAGTCACATTACCGGAAGACAAGCAGGAAAATCAGCCTTCCAGGGATTTTTCAGAATTACTAAATGCTGCCTGTCATGATACTTTGATGCCCACCGGGTATACACAGGATCATTCAAATGGTTGAAGCCATCAGGATACCGGTTGTCAAAAGCAGGTGATCGCAGTCCGTATGAAAACGAAACCCACCTGTACATCAGGTACGCAGAATGCCGCTGTATAGTGACCGTTCCGGCATCTCAGACATCTTTCAGAAATGGGAACATGACGGTAAACATCTTCAGAAGCCACATCTGCTTTGCGGCATACGGATTCATTTCAGAAATGCTGCCTTCACCATTCTGCGAGGACCTTTTTCATCCTCCGGTCAATGTCCATTCGGGTTTCCCGGCATTCCTTTTTATGTTCCTTTCCCGCCTTGAACATAATGGAAACCAGAAGACCAGAGCCAACCGGCAGCATCATTTTGAGCATGGATTCCGGAAAGACAAAGTGCGTTCCATGCTCATAAAGCCAGCTTTCATATGTACTGTCATGCGGCAGTGAACCAAGGCGTTCCTCCATCCTGTGGATGTATTTACAGGTATTCCAAAGGACATCATCTTCTGCCCCTATGAAAATAATCTTTCCGTGAATGTTTTCCACCCTGATCCGTTCTTCTTCCTGAATGGGATGTCTGCGTTCGGATTCATCAAACATCTTCCTTGAGGCGACTTTGTCGCCTCCCGCCTTCGATTCTTCCTGAATCTTTTTCCAGTATTCCGGGTGCCGATAGGCATATGGCAGATAGGGAAGCGGCTTGTTTTGCCATGACACAGAGGATTCATTGTCTCCAGGTCTCTCCTCAGCGCCATCCCTGCCGTCCCGATAAAAGCCCTCCATCACAAAGTCCGGAGGCGAGATTGCAATCGTCAGCGACAGATCCGGATAATAAGATGCCGCCAGCAGTGCCATCATCCCAGTGGTGGAAGCGCCTGTTACGCCGAGTTTGGCGCACCCATGTGCCTTCATAAAGGCAATTGCCCTGCCAAAACGCTCCAGCGGATAATTATGATGTCCGTAATCCTTCTTGTCCGCTGACATTGCCATCACATGAATTCCCTGCTGATTCAGCCATTTCGCTCCGGTTGCTGCCATATGGTCCTCTGAGCTGTCCCCCAGCATGACGATCATTCCTCTGCTTGTTTCGACGGAAGCCGGATACCATGCCCCATTAAATCCATCTGAATCGATTCTGAATATTTGCTTTTTCATAAAAACCTCCAAAGCACAGCTTTTGCTTGCAGCCATAATTTTTGTCAGAACCCAAAGCCTTAACTGCGTCATTACAGAAGTATTCTTACCAGCAAGGATAACTGCCCCCACGCGCAGCCCCTGCAATATGCAGTTTCTTTTCATTCTGACCATTGCAGACCGTTTCACTGCAATACACAGGATTATACATTTCCCGCTCAAAACCGGATTGCTTTGGATTGCAGCTTCTGGCAGACTGCCTTTTCTGCATGCCTCTTTAAAAACCATATCCATCCCATGACAAAAGAACGTACTGCAAAGTCATCTGACCGGACATGTTCACATAGACAGCAGATCTATATCCGGTACAGTCTGAATGATTCCACTTTGTATATAGTTAGTTATAACTAACTATATGTCAAAATAAAACAAAGTCATGAGACAGATAGATTCTGACTGCACAGTCATTCCTTCACGCATTTAATCGTTGCAAAGGCAATGACGTAAACATGCAGGACATATCAGGCATAACTTTGTTGCGAGCCTTTACGACAACCGGAGTCATTGCATCACTGCATTCCGACTTCTCAGATCTTTTCGGCTCAAAATGCAGGTATATCCTTACCAGTGATTCTGACGTGCCGGTCCAGCCTTCCTGGACCGGCTTCATCATTCGAATCCGGATTCTAGGCTCTGCCGAGGCGGCTATATAAAACATGCATCAAAAGGGATTGAACAAGCAGCGCAACTGTTTGCATGCCTGAATCACCGATTGCTTTCTTTATCATAGGCCCTCAGATATTAAGATTTTGAGGCTTCAAAGCGATATCCGTCGGGAACAGATCGATATTTCAAATTTGCTCCACGCTCCGGAGTTATCCCATGACCATTCCCTCATGCCATTCATGACTTGCTATGCAGCAGGCTGTTCCTGATACTTCGGGAACTGACCCAGCAGCTGCGGTACATACCTCTCAATTGCTGTACAAAGCACCATACTGCCAGCCAGTGCAACACAGCTTCCCACAAAAGCTGTCAACAGATCAGGGCCGGGAAGCCAGCTGCGGATCCATGGCAGGATCAGCATTTGCAGCATGTTTTTATGCAGCAAGAAGATGCCAAGTGTGTGCTGACCTATATAGCTGACCGCAGCTGTACTGAAAGGCTGCGAGCCTTCCCTGGCCAAACGCTGCAGCAGCATTGAAGCGGAAAGAACTGACATCGTACCGGAGACGCTGTTTAAAAGAAACCAGAAAATATTGCCATATTCGCTGCCACACATCAGGCTGAGCTCCAGTGCATCCCCTCGCAGCACCGTTCCGCCAAGCAGCAAACCCAGGCTGCCTGCAAAAACGGCACCCAACACCCAGCCTTCCTGTTGTGCCAGTATCAGAATGGGTGTGCGGAACGCAACGCCCAGCATAATAAATCCCGCCGCTACAAATGCAACATTGAAGCACCAGGGATAGCCATTCTGAAGCTTCGGGAATAAAAAGCCGACAACAAACAGGGGAACGGCGCATATGCCGCTGGCACGCGTGACATTTTTGAGTTCCAGCTTGTCAAACAGTGAAAACAGGCACTGCATCAGAATCCTTGCCACAAAGAATGCCGTCAGGTACCACAGAGAAGTAAGTGTTTGTGCATTCCCAAGTGCTTCCCATGAGCCATATAAAAAACGCGGAACGTTATCAAAACTGAATGGCGCATAAACAAAAGCCCATATCAGATATGGCACGATCAGTGCCAGAATGTTTTTCCGAAGAAATGATTTCCACGCCTCCCAGCCATGGATCGCTGCGGGACGTATGGACATGCCTGCAAGCACAAAGAACAGCGGCATGTGAAACGCGTACAGCAAACGCCGGTACATGGGCGTATCACGGTTTCCGGTCGTATGTCCCAGAATGACAAGAAAAATGGTGATTGCTTTGGCAATATCAATTAATTCAATTCTGATCTTTTTCTTAGGCTTCATAGGCAGATTCCTCCTGTTCCTGCACCCTGAATTGCTCAAAGTATGCATCAAGACGCTCCCTGTTGTTCCAGCTTCATGAAAACCATATAGCGAACGTACTGAAAATACAGCAAAGATCCAGTTGAGGAGACATTGCACCCTTGTACGGAAATTCCGTCTGCTGCAATACTGAATGTATACTACGATCAAAATCATCCGCAGCGGTTTCACATCCGCATGATATGGTTTTGTAACAAGCTACTTTGATTGTGCTCATTATCTATCAAACAGGTATCCTACGTCAAGCAAGTTAGTTCCCTGCCATAGCCCTGCCATAACAATCATAGAAAAACATGAGATGACAGCCGTCCCCGAAGCATACCGCCGATTATGACAGTCAGCATTTCACGCGGATCAAGTTCTCCAAGCGGATAATCCAATTCCTTTCATTACGGTGCGCCGGTCCAGAGCCAAATAATGCAGTCTGTGTAAGACAGTTTTCATTTTCCGAAAAAAAAAAAACCTGATCACAATGATCAGGGTTGTGGTAGCGGGAGGGGGATTTGAACCCTCGACAGACCGGGTATGAACCGGTTACTCTAGCCAGCTGAGTTATCCCGCCAAATGGTTGCGGAGGGAGGATTTGAACCTCCGACCTTCGGGTTATGAGCCCGACGAGCTACCAGACTGCTCCACCCCGCGATATGTACCCGTCGTTTGACGACTTGTGTATTATATGTTTTTTGGTTTCTGGTGTCAATACCTTTTTTAAATTTTTTCTAAAGTTATTTTTTGAGAATTGCAATACTATAAAGTGCGCATTTCCCGAAAAGTCTCTGCTGCTAAAAGCAGTCCGTCAGATAACGGACTGCTTTTGAAACATATGCTCACTTGTGTAAAAAGCGCCTTTTCAGATATCCGTCCAGATTTCCACGGGCACTAAGCCGGATACTTTCAACGCCAAAGCATTGCATACTTGCGTCTAGAATTGCAATTCCGGATGGAATTATATCGGCACGATGTGCCATCAAGCCGACAACCTGCTTCCGCTCTTCAAGCTGCATGGCCGCAAGCTTCAGTCCCCATGTTCTAACCTGGGAATGTGAAACCTTCATTCCCTCCGACTGAAGCGCATCAAAAAGCGGAATCTGCTGAGTCATCGCCCCAAGCGTTGTCATCGTCCCGCCAACACCGGTCCAGTCATAATGCCTGTCAGGCTGATAAGGAAGTTTTGAAAGCGCCGGGAAGACAATGGACTTGCAGACATCTACGGTTCTCTCATAAGAACCGACAGACTGAACCGGCAGCTGCTCATACATCCGTACTGCACCCATCTGCAGACTGATTGCTCCGTCAATCCGGTCGTCCTCACCCAGGGTAAATTCAGTTGAGCCGCCTCCGATATCAATCACCGCACTGATACCGCCCCGAGCAGCGCCAAAATAAGAATAAACAGCTTCTTCCTCGCCTGTAATGATCTCAACATCGATACCAGTCAGCCGGGTACACGCATCTGTAAAAACATGTCCATTCGATGCATCCCGCACGGCACTTGTTGCCATAATAAATAAACGTTCTGCCTGATCAGCTTTTGCAATCTCTGCAAGCTCTGAAACAGCATCCGCAGAACGGTTTATACTGCCTGTATCAAGTGCGCCGTTAACCAGCCCCGCAAACAGCCGCGTTCCTCTCCGTTCGCGTTTCAGTTCAACAAGCTGTCCATTTGTCCAATCCGCCTCAAGCAGGCGAATTGCATTTGAACCAATACCGATACAAGCAAGCATTCCTCGTCCTCCTGTCAAATATGTTTCAACTTCCAGGCATTCGTAGGGGATACCACATTATCAAAACACTTCAGTGTTGTTCTCTGTCTCCTCATCTGACGGTACATTGCCATTGTCAACCTGTACCGCCTGATAAATCTCATCATACGTCACTTTTTCTTCCAGTTCCGCGAGATTCTTCACTGTATAGATCGTCTCACCATACCACACATATCCAAGTTCACGGCGTGCTGTGCGCTCAACGAAATCGGTCGTATTGATTTCATTGACTTCTGTATTCAGCCGGTTGTATTTGGCCTGTGCATTAAAATAGGACTCACTCCGGTCATACAATTCCTGTTTTACACGGTCTGCTTTGGCAGCCATGTTCGGGATCTGAATACCAAGAAAACCGACCAGCACAAAAAGACAGACTGCTGCAATTCGGAACGGACTGAAACCACGTTTTTTGCTCTTCATCTGCTTCATAAACTGTGACACAGCACTGCTTCTCCCATTTGGCAGAAACACGCATTTCCTTTCCTGTCGTATTCAGAACTGATACAAAAAAGCAAAAGCCCGCTTGAGAGCTTCCGCATGTAAAACGCATCAGACTAGCGTTCTGGCAAACAGACCCCAGACGAATCCAGACAATAAGCTGTCAGGCATGAAGGGTAAGATTGACAGATAGCAGAAAAATCTGCTGGCGGACCGTACCAGCCGCCTAAAAAAGTATATGTATTTCAAACAGACTTTTCGTCTGAAATTATAAATAATACTTTCATAAAAATCAATACTTTACGCCTTCTTTTTAATCACAGTCCAGCAGAAAAATCATTCAGTTTCCAAACACATCATAAAAAGCTTATCATCCAGATGTTCATTTACTCCAGACACAAAAAAGAACAGGAGATCTTCTCTCCTGTTCCTACACATTCTGTTTACTCAAGAAATGCGCATACCTCTTCCACATAACGCTTCATCGTCCTGTCGTCCGAGATATATATTTCATGTTTTGCATCATCAAACCGTACCAGTTTCCCCTTTGGCAGTCTGCGGATAAACATATCCTGTTCCGGCAGACGGACCACCGTGTCCCCGCCAGCCTGGCACAGCATTACATCTGCTGTAACTTTCTGTGCATCCGGATGTGAAAGCAGCAGCTTTTTCACTTTCATTGACTCCGAAATCCACCGGTAACTTAGTCCGCATGTCTGATATGACCTGTCTTTCACCCGCTTGGCCTTGTAATATTCAAAGCGTTCCCTGCCGGTATCACACGAAGTTTCAAACGTATCTTTTTCCGGATCATATGGAGTGGAAACAAATGCCATCTTTTTCCCATTTCCGATGAGACAGCCTCCATCTGCCAGAACACATCCGACCCATCTTGGGAAACTGCCGGTAGATGGATCCACCATGGGCGAGGACAGAATAACCTTTGAAAACCTGTCCGGTATTCTCAGCATGAGTGCTGCTGCAACAGCACCGCCAAGAGAATGCCCGTATAAAAACAGAGGACCCGTGAAAGTATTCATTCTGGTATTGACTATTTTCAATGCATCATCCACATAATCTTCAAAACGGTCTGTATGGATCAGGCAAGGATCATCCGTCAGCCGCAGGGATTTTCCATGTCCGCGCATATCCGGAGCAATCACGCCGATTCCGCACTGCAGAAAATACCAGATCATCTCATGATACTTTTCTGCAGATTCAGACGTTCCGTGAAGCAGCAGCATCTGGGCACGCATGTTTTCCGGCAGATAGCAGTGAATCGCCAGTTCACCACCTTTGACCGTCATCCGCTCCTGCTGATGCAGTGCTTTCAGTTCAGGTTCAACTGTCTGTTCCATCTTCAGACGGTATTCCGACTCAGGAATCACATACATCGTTTCACATCTCCTTTAATGACATAGTCGTACTTTAGGCACCATATCAATCGCAGTTGTCATTATTTGGCAAACCAGCACAAGGTGCTGGGCCATCTCCTCATCACAGATACATATTCAATGACTCTACTGTCGTTCCATCAAGCTTTACATCCGGAGAAGCACAGATCATGGAATTAAGTACAGCCTCCTCTGTCGCCTCTGCCACGCACTCAAACGCTGTCTCCAGTGCACTTTCGTTTACTATTCTGACCTCCTGAATACACGGCATGGCAGGTGAAGAAATACGGTTTGCAGTAGAAAAGCCAATCATCACATCCCCGCTGCCATGACCAAAGTATGAACCAAGATGAGCCAGTCCGGCGCTGCACCGCTTAATCATGCGTCTCAACTGACGGTCCGTCACCGGCAGGTCAGTTGCGGTAATCATCATGATAGATCCCTGGTCGCTTTCCGGTGCGCCTGCTTTCTGCCGCTTTTGTATGATTTCCTGTCCAATCATTCTGTTCCCGATCTGCAGACGGCTGAGACAGCCATGATTGCTTTGGACAAGGACACCAATCGTATAGGTCGTCCCGGCAATTTCCATGATTCTGGAGGCTGATCCGATTCCGCCTTTCAGGCCATGGCATACCGTACCGGTTCCGGCACCTACATTGCCTTCTTCAAAATCCCGGCTCCGGTTCCGGATTGCCTCCATCACCTGCTGTTTCCCGATACACCGCTGTGTAATCCGGTTGAATCCTGCATCATTGCATTCCCCAACCACTGGATTGATACTGCGAAGCGAATCCCCGTCACGCTCACAAAGTTCCGCCATGTATTCAACCAGTGCATCCGATACCAGTCCGACATTCAGCGTATTGGTCAATGCAATCGGTGTTTCAAGAGAACCGAGCTCATCCACCTGAACCAAACCGGACGTCTTTCCAAAGCCGTTCATGACAAACGATGCTGCAACCAGTTTGCGTCGGAACATGTTATCCTCACAAGGCATAATGACCGTTACACCGGTATGATGCTCCGGCTCCCGGATGGTACAGTGACCGACGGAAACCCCATCTACATCCGTAATCTTATTGAGCGGGCCTGGCCGCCCAGTCCCCACAATAATGCCGTAGTCCCTGATCCGTTTCTGCATCATATGCCTCCCAGTCCAGCTGAAAGCTGTTCGATTTTCTGTTTTGCCGCCAGTGCACCTTCACGTATATCCGCTGTAAGCTGGTTGAGATCATCCCCGATTTCCGTGTTGATGACCCGCCATACCCGGATGCCTTCATCTATATCCTGATAAATATACAGCGGAATTGCATGTATGTTCCTATAATGAATCTGTCTTACCGACGGGTCATACTCAATTTCCACGGACAGGACCATGCCTGCAGCGTTGTCCTCGCTCCTGGCGTCCATCAACAGTGCTCCAAGAGAATAGCATACAAGTGTCTCATATACTCTCCCATCCGCCCGTTCTGCTCTGAGCATTTCCAGCCCGGATGCAATATTGGAATGTGCACCGATGATCATATCAGCTCCGGCTCTTGCAAGCTGAGCCGCTGTCTCTTTCATGCTTTCCGAAATATCGCTTTTGTTCTTCGTCCCCCAGTGCGGCAGAACAATGACAAGATTGGCCCCATTGGCACGTGCGGCTGCAATGTCGGCAACTGCACGCTCAAGTGAAAACAATGGGAGCTGGTTCAACTCGGTATCTTTAATCTTTTCCCGGCCTTCATTGCCAATACCATATGTATAGGCCAGAACAGCAACATTGATTCCATTTGCACTGAACAACTGATAGTTTGCGGGTGATCCTGCCTCATACGCACCGCAATAACTGATTCCCCGGCTGTTGAGGGCAGCACGGGTCATCTGAAGTCCTTCCGGTCCGAAGTCCATCATATGTTCAGTTGCAAGACTCAGATCATAAATACCTATCTGCTTCAGCACATCCAGTATGGCAGACGGCGCATTATAAGTATCATACGGCTGCTCATCGTCCGTCATGGTTTCGAGCGTGGCAACAGAGACATCCGCTCCGATAAATGCCGCATTCAGATTGGTAAATACCTTCGTAAAGTCATATTCTCCATTCGGCTGTTCTGCCGTTTCCCGTACCATTTTGGAGACCATAATGTCTCCTCCAAACCTCAGGGACAACGCTCTGGGTTCAAGATTTATTACCGGTTCCTGGTTCTGTTGCACTGGTTCCGTGCTTTCAGCAGGCTGCTCATCAAGTACGGGGATATCCGGCTCCGGTGTCACTGTTTCCACTTCGAGCAGCACCTGTCCGGTCATTTGTCCACGCCAGACAGACAGATCATTGCCTGATATAGCCAAAAGGAAGAAAACCGTTACCGCAACAACCACTACCGTCAGGCACAAAAAAACAATTGTTCCGGATGATATTCCATGCTTATGCCCGTTTTTCAAGAACGATTCCTCCCTTCTTAATCCTGTTGCACAGTAAAATATATTAGGATGCCCTGATTTGTCAAGTACCGCCCGAACCGGAAACAGAACAGGCCGTGATTAAATCAATCAGGCAAAACCATACAGTCTGACAAGCCACCTGCCTGAAGGCAAATAAAAAAAGCACCCGGCATAATCCGGGTGCATCATAATCAAAAATTACGCCTGTGCCGGTGCAGAAACCGGGCAGTTCTCAGCGCAAGCGCCGCAATCAATGCAGGTATCCGCATCAATAACGAACTTGCCGTCACCTTCAGAAATAGCACTCACGGGGCAGTTGCTGGCGCAAACGCCGCAGGAAATGCAATCATCAGAAATCTGATATGCCATGGATTTCACCTCCCAATGAATTAATCCTTGCGATTTATATTCTATCATACCAATATTCTGTTATGCAATACTAACATTTTATCCATATCTTGCTTGTTTTTGACTTGTTTTTGAGCCTTGTTTTCACCGCTTTTCCATGTTATGCTTTCCTAGCTTAAGGCTTTTTTTATCACACAATACACTTGCACAGGAGGATTTCCATGATCCAGCAGATTTATGCCCATCGCGGTGCTTCTGCCTATGCACCCGAAAATACACTCGAAGCCTTCGACATGGCAGCTCAAATGGGCGCACACGGCGTTGAGCTGGACGTTCATATTACGAAAGACGGTGAACTCGTCGTCGCACATGATGAAAGCATAGACCGTGTTTCCAACGGAACCGGTCTCATCCGCAATCTCACACTCGCCGAGCTTAAGCAGTTTGCATTCAATAAAACACATCCTGAATTTGCAAATGCAAAAATGCCCACCCTGAAAGAAGTTTTTGAACTGCTCAAACCGACCGGACTTTGTATCAACATAGAGCTCAAAAACAGCATCTTCGATTATCCCGACCTTGAACGCAAGACCATTGAACTGGCAGCCAGGGAAAACATGTTAAACCGTGTTCTGTTTTCTTCATTCAATCATCACAGTATGAAGCGCATCAAAGACATTGACGCCGGTATACGCTGCGGCCTGCTCTACGAAGCCTGCATGATAAAACCGTGGGCATATGCAGTTGCAGTCGGTGCAGATGCCCTCCATCCGCATTATTCAGCGGTACTTACGCCCGGCGGCACATGCGGCGAAGCACATAAGGCAGGCATATCTGTCAATCCATGGACAGTAAACAAAGAAGAAGACATCCGCAGGGTGCTTGCAGAGGGTGCTGACATCGTTATCACCAATTATCCTGACATCGGTCTCAACTGCCTGAATAGTTAATTTTATGTAGCACAGAATCTGACATACAAAATAGATTCTGTGCTTTTTCTCTGTTCATGCATCCAAAGTACTATCACGGGATGAACTCTCTTACAGTCCAGATACACAGTATAATATTTCAATCCACTCACCCCGTGCGGGGTGAGACGTCACCGCCATTTCCATAGCCGCCATTCATCGGCTGAACGGGCATGATCATATTGCTTCCATTTCCTTCGTCCATAAGTGCCATATCAATATATTC
>JAFUHD010000238.1 GCA_017469025.1 Clostridia bacterium | reverse complement strand
GTTGTGCTTTCGGCACCGTATCAATCACAGTTGTCATGATTTGGCATACCAGCACGTAGTGCTGGGCCATCTCCTTTAATGACATAGTCGTGCTTTCGGCACCGTATCAATTGCAGTTGTCATGATTTGACAAACCAGCACTAGGTGCTGGGCCATCTCCTTTAATGACATAGTCGTGCTTTCGGCACCGTATCAATTGCAGTTGTCTTTATAAACCAGCGCATCCGCAGGGTCTCATTTTAAACCGTTTCACCGAATTCATTTTCACCTGTGCTGATTCAGTATTAAGACCTCGGTTTTCTCCCAAACAGGAAATACGCATCTTTCCATCACCGTTCCGTATTGAACATTTATCGCAGAAAAGATACAAAAAGCTCCTGCATCAATCCCGTCAAAATGCCGGGATTGATGCAGGAGCGCTTGTCGTTCCATCCTTAAGCTTTTTCAATCCTGCAGGAATGTTTTCCTGTTTTCTCATCGTAGTTTATTCCTGCAAGAATGATATTTCCTTTATACGGTTTCAGAATTGCATCATACTTTTTCTCTTTAATCTGGGAAATTGCTCCGCCTGCTGTCTTATTCCATTTCAATTCGACAACCATCGCCGGGAGTCTTGAAAGTGATGCTGGAATAAACGCCATATCCGCAATTCCTTTACCGCCTGGCATTTCTTCAATCCTGATATATTGTCCGGCAGCAACCAGATACGCATACTTTATGATAGCTCTGAGTGACTGCTCGTTATTGTAAAACTGCGGCGCATACTGCTCTCCTCTGATTTCTTCCATAGCAGCCGCAACCGCATCACATCGTCCGGCTATCGTATCCTCCAGAAGTTTTTGAGAACGCTTAATCAGTGCAATCCATCCGCTGTTGACATTCCTCTGCGTCAGGAACTGCTTAAACTCAATCCTTACTTCTTCATTCGGAATCCATACCGTTTTTTCTGTCTCGTGATAAGTCAGATAGCCCAGATGAATCAGCAGTGTCAGAACATCATCCGCGCTTTCGAAGGATTCAAAATCATTCTGGAACGTGTCAACATTGACTGTGATTCTGTCTCCGGCAATCAGCCGGGCTACTGTTTCCTGCAGTCCTTCAAAGTCCATGTTAATGTAGTTTTTCAATGATTCCGCAGCAGAAGTCTTTCTCCAATAAGACTGGCATCTTCCAGACTTTAATGCCTTCATTACTGAATATGGATTGTAAACAGAACCAACCGCAGGAATAACATAGCCATCATACCATGACTTGATTTCCTCGAAATCGTTTTTCCCTTCTCTGCACCGTTCCTCTACTTCAGCTTCGGTAAAACCGACAAATTCAGCAAATTCAAGTGTATCAAGCATTGATGATTCATCAAACTCAGAAATAGCAGATTGAGAGCCATCCTTTTTAATTGGAAGTATTCCGGTCATATATGCAGCAGCAACAACTTTCGGCGTAAAGTTTGTGTTCTTAAACCATCCACGCAGGAGATTCAGATACGCAGTCTGAGCATCTTTATCATCGTTTGCTTCCCGAATCACCGCATCCCATTCATCAATAATAAAAATAAACGGCAATCCATCTGACCGGGACACAATCCGAATCAGAAAATCATTCAGGGTGTCTCCATTTTCCGGGATGAATCCACACTCAAGTAAATCTTTAAAAAGTGCCTGTTCTATCCTGACAGGAACAGATTTGAGGGAACCGCCATGCTTTTTTATTTCAGATACAAAGCCGGAAATATCCAGACAGATCACATTGAACTTATTCAGAAATTCCCCGTAGCTGTCTGACTCAGCAATTATCTTGTCATCAAACAGCTTGTGAGAATCACAGGAACAATCATAATAGGCTGTCAGCATCTTAGCTGCATATGATTTTCCAAAGCGCCGCGGCCTGCTTATGCACACAAGGGCTTCGTCGCTGCCGACCTTTTCATTCATTATACGGATCAGATTCGTTTTATCTACATAGTTTTTGCCGGCAATCCGACTGAATGCCAGATTACCGGGATTGACGTAAACGCCCAAGACCGTGCCTCCTTCCATGACGCTGCGACAGAAAGCCATACCTCACCTATCTGTTATTATTGTAAGTTTGGAAAGGCGAATAGTCAAGGATTGGCAGGCTTTCCGTCCGTGTTTCAGCCATGTTGCCTGACAGTTGTTTTTGGTATTTCCTGTTCTGAAATGAAACTGCTATTATCAATCATATGCTGACTATCCTCTGCTCTTGTTTCCCTATTTGGTCCTGTACAGAGGCATGGTCTTTTCAGCTTGAATCCGTGAATAAAAAATGATATGCTTTGCACGTTCATAGACGTATATTTTCTGCTGGGACAACTTGGGAACGTTTCAAAAAATGAATGTTAAATCACAACTATGTCATCAAAGAATTGAGGTAAAATGTCACTTACTGAGCTTGGAAAATATATGGCGCTCCTTTTGCGGCATAAGCCGGAAACAGCAGGTATTAAACTCGATGAACATGGATGGGCAGATGTAGATATGCTCATCGCAGGCATTCAAAAGACACATCCTTTTAACCGTGACATGCTGCAAACCATCGTCGCCCGGGACAGTAAGCAGCGCTACAGTTTTAATGAAGATGGCACGAAAATCAGAGCGAATCAGGGACACTCCATTCCCGTCGATGTAGAGCTTCAGGCTGCAGTACCGCCTGCTGTTTTGTTTCACGGAACTGCTCTCAAATCCGCAGCTGCCATCAAACAGGATGGTTTGAAACCAATGAGCAGACTTTACGTTCATTTGTCAAAGGATGAAAGAACAGCTGAAACAGTTGGCAGAAGGCATGGGAATCCTGTTATATTCCGTGTTGACAGCGGAAAAATGGCTGATGACGGATTTGTATTTTATCTTTCCAAAAACGGTGTGTGGCTGACAAAGTCTGTACCGTCCATCTACCTTGAACAGCTGACCAAAACCGGGAAATAATGCCGGATGATGGTCAGGCACCATACCCAATCTTGTCTAAAATGACATCTGCTGTTGTTACGATGTCGAAAACACAACCATTTACATGAGGATATGGCCCAGCACTTTGTGCTGGTTTGTCAAATAATGCAAACTGCGATTGATACGGTGCCGATAGCACGACTATGTCTTAAGGATATGGCCCAGCACTTTGTGCTGGTTTGTCAAACAATGACAACTGCTTATTATACGGTGCCGAGAGCACAACTATGTCATTAAAGGAGGTTTTCAATTGAAAAAGGAATGGTGGCACGGTAAGGTTGCTTACCAGATTTATCCAAAGAGTTTCTATGATTCCAACGGAGACGGCATCGGTGATCTGCCCGGCATACGATCCAAACTGGATATGCTCAAATCGCTCGGCGTAGATATTCTGTGGCTGTCACCCATGTTCAAATCTCCATTTGCAGATGAGGGATATGATATTTCCGATTACTATATGGTAGATCCCCGCTTTGGTACCCTGGATGACATGGATGCCCTTATTGCGGATGCAAAAAAACGGCACATGTCCATTATTCTTGATCTGGTCGTCAATCACTGTTCAGATGAACATGAATGGTTCAAAAAAGCCTGTGCAGATCCCGAGGGACCATATGGCAAATACTTCTATATTCTGCCCCACCGTCACGGCGATCCAATGCCTACCAACCTGCGCAGTTATTTCGGCGGTCCCGCCTGGGATGAACTGCCAGGCCGGGATGATTACGTCTATCTGCATGTTTTCCACAAAAAGCAGCCAGACCTGTGCTGGGAAAATCCGCTACTCCGTCAGGAAATCTACCGGATGATCAACTGGTGGCTGGATCGCGGTATCGCAGGTTTCCGCCTGGATGCCATCATGAATCTCAAGAAAGCTCTGCCTTTTGAAAGCTATCCTGCAGATCAGGCAGATGGAATGTGTGCCGCCCAGAATATTGTTACACATGCGGAAGGAATCCTTCAGCTCCTTCGTGAAATGAATCATGAAACCTTTATCCCCCATCACGCCTTTACCATTGCGGAACTGGTTGATAACCGTGCTGAGGACCTGCCGCTGTTCTTTGGAGACCAGGGTGTCTTTTCCTCCATCTTTGATTTTGCGCCGTCGGACATCAATCAGTCTAAAAACGGCTGGTATGATCGTAAAAAAGTAACTCTGGATCAGTATAAGGCAGCCTGCTTTGCCTCGCAGCGGAAAGCCGCTGCATTCGGTTTCATGGCAAATATCATTGAAAACCATGATCAGCCGCGCGGGGTAACCCATTATCTGCCGGATGGTGAACACGCACCTGCTGCCAAAAAGATGCTGGGCGGGCTCTCCTTTATGCTCCGCGGGCTGCCGTTCCTGTACCAGGGACAGGAACTCGGCATGGAAAACACCGTATTCCCCAGTTTCGACGTCGTCAGCGACTGTGGAGCCAGGGCACACTATGAAGCAGCACTTGCAGCCGGTCTTAACAGCAAGGAAGCACTGGATGCCATTGCACGCTACTGCCGTGACAATGCGCGCACCCCTTATCAGTGGGACGGCACGGAAAATGCCGGATTTACGACTGGAGATCCATGGCTGCCGGTTAATCCGAATTACAAAGAGATCAATTACGCGGATCAGATTAAGGATCCAAACTCTGTATGGCATTTTTATCAGCGGCTCACGGCACTTCGTCATTCCACCGACTGGTCCAATACCATCGTATATGGCGAAACCATACCCTGGCATGAAGATCAGAACGGGCTCATGGCATATTTCCGCAAGGCAGACCGGACGCTGCTTGTCATTGGAAACACAGCCGGTATCGAGCAGGATCTTGAACTGCCCAAAATCCCTGCTTCAGTGCTTCTGACAAATTACACACCTGTCGAACT
>JAFUHD010000237.1 GCA_017469025.1 Clostridia bacterium | reverse complement strand
AGAAGTTTTGGCAGTTACTGGGGCAAGACTTCTTCATACGAGGTTATTTCGGACAGGATCCGCCAGAATTTTGCCGGCACGAAAGAAGCAGTCATTCAGATGCTGGCAGGCGAAAAAGTAGATGTAGATGAGGGATCCTATCTGAATACGATGACAGATTTCTCAAGTAAGGATGATATATTTGGCTATTTGATGCATCTTGGTTATCTGGCCTATGAGCAGGAAACCCGTACGTGTCATATCCCGAATAAAGAGGTGCGGGAAGAATGGTTCCGGGCTCTGAAAAAGACGAGCGAGTACGCAGTAACGGATCAGATCATCCAGTCCTCCAAAGACCTGCTGGCGGAAACGATGCGCGGCAATGCTGATGCCGTGGCGAAAGCACTGGATGTTTCACACATCCATGTCACATCCAACCGCAGCTACAACAACGAGGATGCCCTGCAGAGTGCGATCTATCTGGCATTCATCTATGCCCTGAACCGATATACTGTTATCAAAGAAATGACCAGTGGAAAGGGTTTTGCTGATGTCGTGTTTATTCCGCGGTATGAGGGCGATCCGGCGATGGTGATCGAACTGAAGCGGAACGACTGCACGGAGAGTGCGCTGGAGCAGATCCACCAGAAGCAGTATTTCGACAGTCTGCAGCATTATCAGGGCAGCCTGCTGCTGATCGGAATCAACTACGATGAAAAAGAAAAGACACATACCTGCAGGATCGAGCAGTCGTGTAAATAATATTCCAGAGACCAATGAGTGCCGGACTGCAGTAAAAATGCAGTAAAATACGTTGTCGATTTTTGCTTAGAAACATTATGTCAAAAAAGCGAAGCGCCCGAAAAATGTTGATTTTACACCATTTCTGACCACTTCGGGACATTTGAGACCTCTTAAGAATTCGACCGGGGACCGGTTCGGGACGCAGAGGTCGCAGGTTCAAATCCTGTCGCTTCGACAACAAAACGGATGCCGAAAGGTGTCCGTTTTTTGTTGTCGAAATATCTGAATTCATGTTTGGATTGTGGTATTATTACAAGACAGTAATTGACAAAACGAAGCGAACAGTGTACTCTAATAGCAGGAGAACATTGTTCGCTTCATTTTCGGGAGTTAATATGATTCGAAACAAGACGATGCATCACGAAAGTATAATAGAAGCTGCAATGGTTGAATTTCTGGAGTTTGGATTCAAGGATGCCTCCTTGCGCCGGATTGCGGCTGCTGCAGGAATGAGTGTTTCTGGACTGTATAAGCATTTTGCCGGCAAAGAAGAGATGTTCTCTGCGCTGGTGGAGCCGGTTTATCAGGGTCTGCTCGATCTTTTCCGACAGGAAGCGAATGATCAGGAACAGTTTATCGGGATGGGTGATTTAAGCTGCTGGGATACTGGCAGAGATGCAAAACTGGCGGTTGCCTATATCTATGATCATCTGGATGCTTTTCGCCTGATTGTCTGTAAATCACAGGGTACAAAGTATGAGAGATTTCTTCATGATCTTGCGGTGCTGGAAGAAGAAACGACGCTGTATTTCATGAGGAATCTCAGAGAACAGGGCATGAAGATCAATGACTTCAGTAAAAAGGAACTTCATCTTCTGACCACAGCCAATGTTAATGCGGTTTTTCAGACGGTGGAGCATAATTTTACCCGGGAAGAAGCCTTGCATTACGCGGATACTCTGGACCGGTGTTTCTCCAGAGCATGGAGAGAATTTTTTGGATACTGACGCCTTCAAAGCGTTTCTGCGGCGGAGGCGCTTTTTATCAGACAAGGGTTAGTCATATCTAATCAATCCCATCAAATCAAATACCAATAAGTGAGGAGGTTTTGTAATGAAAAAAGGTTCTGTGTTTGGTATTGTAATCGCTGCCATCATATATCCCCTGTTATTCGCAGTCGGATCCTCCAGCGGGCTGATTCATCCGGCATGCTACGCCTATGTCGGCACGTTTATGCCGATTCTGTTCAGCTTCGTGTATCTTTATGTTTGCGCAAATATGCAGTGCTTTGGCGCACCGCTGGTTCTGAACGGCCTGCTGGTAATTGTCGGATTAATTACAGGGGAAAGCAATCCGGCATTTCTTGTCATTATTATCGTCCTGACGGTTTTGGCCGAGCTTCTCAGAAGGCTGCAGCGATATGATACGCGAAAGGGAGTACGGCTGAGTTTTATTCCTTTTGCCTATGCTTTCTATGCTTATTCTGCCCACTGGTGGACGGATACGGAAGGTTCATTGGCAGCTGCGCTGGAAGAGATGCCGGCCGGATATGCTGACAAGATGGCGCCTGTCATCAGTAATATACCTGTTCTGGTTATTATGCTTGTTCTGACGATACCTGTTGCCGTACTTGCTATGAGAATTGCAGAAAAGGCGATGAAGAAACTGGCAGCACGCCTGAACTGAAGCTGCAAGCAGATTCAATTGCTATCATAATCACACATTAACTGGGGAGGGATTCTGCTGCTTCTGGTGATTTTTGCGGCAGCGGCGGTGATTGCACTGAAATTTGTAGACAG
Source organism: Clostridia bacterium (assembly GCA_017469025.1). Taxonomy (GTDB): domain Bacteria; phylum Bacillota; class Clostridia; order Christensenellales; family Aristaeellaceae; genus Ventricola. The sequence goes on along the minus strand of JAFUHD010000237.1, from coordinate 2,427 downwards.
AGATAAGAGATGAGAAATATAATAATCAGAAGCAGGATTAAATTTCTAATACCAGTATCTGCCGTGTTGTTCTGATGATGCAAATAGTGCAGAAAGTGGAATTAGTTCAATCGCTGACGATTATTTGGAGAATGGGTCTATGTCAAAGGTGATCAATAAACTGGTTTTCGTGCTTATTGCAGTGGCAATGGTCGTATCGTTTATACCGGCCCCGGGGCTTCAGGATGTCTTCGCAGAGGAACGTGGAGCTGCTTTGTCAGGGTATGCGCTCGACGGCCTTAAGGTGCGCATCCGTCCTGCGGATTCATATGCTCCGCTGTCTATTAATAAGGATGGGTATGAAACCCAGAACTGTGTGCACATTTTTAATCAGGGCAGGTCATCCCAGTTTTATCTTGAAAAAGCGGATGACGACAGTTATGTGATCTACTTCTATACACATTATAGGGATGCGGCGCCTAAAACATCAGGCGACTGCCGTCTGGACATAGATAACGGAGGGAGCAGTTCAGGATATTACAAGGAAGGACAGGTGATCCATGTAGTATCCGGCAATGAAGATGCGATGAACAAACGCTGGCAGTTCATTCTGCAGGAGGACGGCACTTATTACATTCGCAACAAGCTTTCAGAGCAGTACTGGTCTCTGAATGATCCAGACACCCCCAGTGCCTACAACAATAAGCTCGTTCAGCGAAAAACACCAATGAAATGGCAGATCGAGATCGTCAGCAGCGACAATGAAAAGCTGAAGTCGGTAAATGATTATGACAGCCGGAACTTTACTTACAACGGACAGACTGTCAAGTCTACAAACTGGATGGGAGCTCTTCCGGGAACCCTGAAGATCTCTGATATCAGTATCCCCGGGACACATGATTCGGGATCATGCAGCCTGCACGACAAACAGGATGATATGAGTACGCAGCGGTACTACATAGATGAATTATTGAACTGCGGCGTACGTCATCTGGATCTGCGCACAGGTCTTGACGACAACAATACGGTGAGGATCGTACACAGCAGCTGCCATGCGCGGAATCGCAGTAATCAGGACCTGACGCTAAACGAGACGATCGGCTGGATCTATGGTTTTCTGGGTTCCAATCCTACAGAGACAGTCATTCTTCAGGTGAAGATGGATGACGGCGGAGATACGTGTGAAAGAGAAACGTTCCGGAAGCTTGAGGCACTGGCGAAAGAAACAAACAGCAGGATATGGGCCGGCGATCATGTTCCGACGCTGGATGAGGTACGTGGAAAGATCCTCATCATCAGCAGACTGGACCCCGATAAGCTTCAGGGAGGAAATTACAACATAGAAAAAGACGGCAAGACTTTGCAGTGGGCACTCGACTGCCATGACTGGAAAGATTCAAAGGATTTTGCTACGGCTCTCACAGCACAGGGCTCTAACTATGAGGTTTGGACACAGGACAACTGGAACAGAAGCGCCAGCCATAAGAAAAGCTACATCAGAGCCACTCTGTTTGGCAACAAGAACGATGGATATACCAACGGAACCATGTATCGCTACGACAGGGCGAAAGAAGTAGGGAAAGACGCATGGGTATTTAACTACACCAGCGCCAATAACGGTTCTTCAGAAAACCCGTTTAATATTTCCAAGGAAATACATCAGTGGATCTATAACTCAAGTGACTACAGCAGTTCAGACAGGCTTGTCTGCAATGATACGTTTACAGGTGTCATGGCTTTCGACTATATGGACGGGCTTATGGCCACGAAAATATACAGGACCAATTTCAATCGGCAGTATATCACGATCCACGGTGTCACCGCAGATGGTGAAGAGCCGGCAGAGCCATTGACCTTATTTGTCGGAGGAGAAAGCGAGTCGGTAACAAAGCTTCAAAGTGACACCACAAGGGCGTCGATCAGGGCGCATTTCAATACCGATCCATATCTGGTAATGGCTGCTGAAAATGGCGAGATTCTCTCTGCACTGAAAGCCGCAAACCAGGAAGAATTCAATGAAGGCGTGCAGGCATTTACCGACGCTTTAGCGCAGGGCTCTGTTGCCAGTGATCTGTACGTTCATCTGGAAGCCCCGATCCGGAATGTTGAATATGAAGTCGAAATGCCAGTCTGCAACACAGCCGTTACAGGCGAAAATCCGCACGTGACTGTTGTCATCGATGACAGGGAATCTTATGAACCGGCCCGCAGCGAAGCAGGAAACACAATGGCGTTCATAACGGAAAATGCAGATTCTGACAGTGCCTTTGCCGGGACAGTCGAAGGCGGTGCGGACATGCCCGTTCAGATCTATCTGGCTCCTAAATGGGGATACCGCTTTTCCGATATTTGTGCGGTCAGTTCTGATACGACCAGCATAGTCAGCAAAGAAATAATACAAAACGGACAGCTGAAGATCAAAGCATCAGGCCGGATCCTTCATTCAGT
>JAFUHD010000236.1 GCA_017469025.1 Clostridia bacterium | reverse complement strand
TGCTGGTCCAGCTCCATTAATGACATAGTCGTGATTTCGGCCTCGTATCAATCGCAGTTGTCATGATTTGACAAACAAGCATGAAATGCTGGGCCATCTCCTTTAATGACATAGTCGTGCTTTCGGCATCGTATCAATCGCAATTGTCATGATTTGACAAACCAGCATGAAATGCTGGGCCATCTCCTTTAATGAGATAGTCGTGCTCTCGGCACCGTATAATAAGCAGTTGTCATTGTTTGACAAACCAGCACAAAGTGCTTGGCCATCTCTTTTTTATGGGACAGATTTGGTGTTCAGTCCTGTAACTGTTGCAGTGTCATTTGTCTGAAAAAGGCGAAGGAGGCTGGCATAGTGCCTGGCAACAGGCAGTCTGGGGACGGTTTTCATTCAAATGCAGATCTGGTGAACTGCTCGGCAGACGGAAGAACCGTCACGGAATTGATACAGCAGGGATTATACCCAATGAACATGATATCTTCAAGACCGACAGAAAGTGGGGAATTAGATGAAACGGAACATTTGGAAACTCAAAAACCTTCTGATCTGCTGTTTCTGCCTCCTTCTGATGCTGCCCTGTCTTGCCTTTGGCGAACTGGAACTGCATTTTCTGGACGTCGGCCAGGGAGATGCTGCTGTTATTCTGTGTGATGGTTCAGTGATGATGATCGACGGCGGAAAGCCTGAGAGCAGCCAGATGATATACAGCTATCTGACAAATACGCTCGGAATAGATCATATTGATGTAATGATCGCATCCCATCCGCACAGTGACCATGTCGGCGGACTGTCTGCAGCATTGAATGCATGCCGGACAGATGTGATCTACACACCGCTTTACTATTACAATGATACAGTTTTTCTTCGTTTTCGGGACATGGCTGCGGAGCGGAACATGAACTTTGTCATGCCGCTGGCGGGGACGAGCATTGCGTTTGGCGGTGCAAATGTTTCTTTTCTTGCACCGTACAAACTCTATGGAGATACCAATGACAATTCCATTCTGCTCCGCATAGATTATGGAACGACATCCTTTCTGTTCACCGGAGACGCGGAAATCCCTGAGGAACAGGAAGTGCTGTCAGCAAATCCGGATGCGCTTCGGGCAGATGTGCTCAAAGTGGGACACCATGGGAGCAGCAGTTCCAGCAGTGAGGTGTTTTTACAGGCAGTGCACCCAAAAATCGCCTTGATAGGCGTCGGTGCAGGCAACACATATGGTCATCCGTCGTCAAGTGTTCTGAAACTGCTGCACGATATGGATGTTGAGCTGTACCGGACGGATCTTCATGGTACCATAATACTCCACAGTGATGGTTCCACAATTTCGGTGCAGACAGCACGTGCTCCGGAATCACCGGAAAGTGTGTACACGCTGACCTGGGCGGCCTTCCTTGAAACAGAAGCGGATGCGCATTCTGCAGCCGCATATTATGTGGGAAATATCAAGTCCATGAAGTTTCATACGCCGGACTGTGAGGGCGCGGTTAAAATGAGTCAGAAAAACCAGATTCGTTTTGAAACCCGTGAGGAAGCCATACAGGCGGGCTATTTTCCCTGCGGAACCTGCAAGCCGTGATGCGGTATCATATCCAACCGGACCAGACTGTATGAACGGCTGCTTTTTCGGCACTCCATCTGTGTGCACATGATTTCCGAGCATGCCGGCAGCAAACAATGTGCAACAGGTTCGAGTATTAACAGTCTGCACTTCAGCAATATTGCAGTAGCATACCCGGCTTTCTGCTTATCAGAATGCCGTCAGCAAAAACGCCATATAAAATGGCAGGGTACGGATTTGCCCGGCGCGGCCAACATTATAATCACCCAGTTTGATGGCGCTACCCACATGGTATTTTTCCGGATGATTGAGCACCGTTTTTGCACTCTTGGTGTTTCCCGTGGAAGCTTTTACTTCCAACAGGGTGCTTTGGCCCGCGTATCGCATTACAAAGTCAATCTCCAGGCCGGAATCCTTATGAAAATAATAGAGCTTCCGGCCCATCTTTGCCAGGATATCGGCAGTGAGGTTTTCAACAATGGCCCCTTTGTAGCCGTTCAAATTGCCTTGCAGCACATCGAACTGCGTGCCGTCTTCCAGCATGGCGATCAGCAGGCCGCTGTCCACCATATAGACCTAAAAATATCCTGAATGGCGTACCTGTCCAAGGGTAACTCCGGCAGCGTCAGATTGTAGCAGCGGCGAATGATGCCCGCATCCTCGATCCACTGCAGGCTGCCGGAAAATTTGGACGCGGTAGCACCTTTTTTCACCACGGAATACTGAAATTTTTTGTTTTCTTTGCTCAGCTGCTGGGGGATGGACTGAAAGCATTCGCGGATAAAGGGCTTATCCTTACCGTCAGCGTATTTGACCATGTCGTCTTCATAATCGGCCAGGATACCGCGCTGCAGCCGAAGCACGGTATTCATCTGATGCGTATCCACAAAGGTTTGCACCACGGCAGGCATGCCGCCTACCACCGCATATTGCAGCAGCAGCTGGCGCAGCTTTTCGTGCAGTGTCTCCGCCACCGGCGTTTCGTTTTTCAGGCATTCAGTCAAATACTGGATCACAGGTGCTTCAATGCCGTTCGCCCATAGAAATTCTTCAAAATCCATGGGATACATTTCTTCGATCTGTTCATAGCCCACCGGAATGGAGACGGGCCGTTTGCCGTAGCCTTTCACGCCCAGCAAAGAGCCTGTTCCGATCACATCATACCGGCCGTTCATGGCAAAAAACTTGAGCGCAGTCCGTGCCTCGGGACATTCCTGGATTTCATCTAGAATGAGTACCGTTTTCCCCGCCTCAAAAATGGCCTCAGGCCCCAGCAGGGCAGAAATCAGCATGGTCAAATGATCCACGTCCAGAGAACCGGAGAAAATGGAAGCGTTTTTTTATTCTCATAAAAATTCAGATAGATTTCATGGGCATAGTTTTCCTGGGCGAACTGCCGGACAGAAAAGGTCTTTCCGCATTGACGGCAGCCTTTGATGATGAGCGGTTTGTGCCCCTCCGTATCCTTCCAGTTTTTCAGGATGCCTTCAATTTTACGTTTCAGCATAGTCAGCCCTCCTTTAATGACATAGTCGTGCTTTCGGCACCGTATCAATTGCAGTTGTCATGATTTGACAAACCAGCACAAGGTGCTGGGCCATCTCCTTTAATGACATAGTCGTGCTTTCGGCATCGGATCATAAGCAGTTGTCATTGTTTGATAAACCAGCACGAAGTGCTGGGCCATCTCCTTTGATCACGGAAATTGTATATGCAAAAACGATTATTTTTTTCTAGGAACTTTTTCTTGCATGAAATATTTTTCAAGGGAGTTTTGCGGGTGTCGAGAAGTTTTTTCAAACGAGTTTCCGGGATAAAGGCTCTTTCCATGAAAAAGCCGCTTCCGAAGAAGCGGCTTTGC
>JAFUHD010000235.1 GCA_017469025.1 Clostridia bacterium | reverse complement strand
TGCGTTGTGAGTGTGGAAACTTTGGACGCAGGAATTTTTTATTTTTCAAGCATTATACACTTATTCTCATAATAAAGGAATAGGGATAATGACAGTGTTTAGAATGATTGTTCTTGATCGTAATAATTCTTTCCATATCCCGTTTCATTAATTGAAAACTGGTTCACATATCGCATACTTGGCTACTGTTTTGTCGCGTAAGCGATTTCGTTCAAAATAATCCGCCTCATGTTCCAATCCCTCCTGTCGATTAATTTTGGATTAGTTATACAACAATCTTTTTCAGATGATTTGTCAATACTACAAAGCCTGATATTTCGGTTATTTTCCAAATAATACCAACAGAAGGTTTTAAAATTTACAATTATAGTGTCTGATTACACACTTTATGTCTCCTGTGTGAAGATCTTTCAGTATTATTGCAGAATTGAAAAAAGGATCAGCGTCAGCTGATCCCATCCTGTGTGTTTTCATTATCCGACATTTCCACGCCCTCATGTGCATGATAGTGATCATAAATCACCTGTGCCTGTGACGGACCAATTCCATCCACCTCACACAGTTTTTCAATGGATGCAGAAGCAATGTTGGCTATAGACTTGAAATATGACAGCAGGGCACGGCGACGTGTTGGTCCGATCCCCTGAATGTCCTCAAGCGTTGAATGCATTCCAGCCTTCTGACGCAGGCTACGATGATATGTAATACCGAAGCGGTGCGACTCGTCACGGACGCGCTGCAGCAAATGCAGCGCAGGCGATTTGCGGTCAAGCAGGATACTCTCCTCAGAATCCGGCATGAAGACCTCATCAAGCCGCTTTGCCAGTCCGATGATGGGAATATTGTAACCAAGCTCCTGCATGGCCGAACGGGCAAAACGCAGCTGCTGCGGTCCGCCATCAATGACGATCAGATCAGGCAGATCCGCAAATCCCGTCAGCCCGCTGCCGTCCTCCCGCAGTTCCCCTTTCTCAGCCAGTGCCTCGCGTTCCGCTGTCGCACGTGACAGCCGTCTGGTCAGTACCTCATTCATAGAGGCAAAATCATTCGCACCTTCAACGGTTTTGATCCGGAAGCGGCGATATTCCTTTGAGGCTGCCTCGCCATTGATAGCCACTACCATGCTGGCTACAGAAAGCACGCCCTGTGTATTGGAAATATCATATCCCTCAATGCGCCGCGGAATCTTTTCAAGCTTCAGTTCGTTCTGAAGCGCTTCACACGCGCCTATCGTCCGTTCACGTGCCCTTGAAAGACCTGCATTCCGTTTATCCAGTGCATCCCTGGCATTTTTCACCGCCATCTCGATCATCTGATGTTTCGTCCCGCGCTGCGGTTCATGAATGGTTACATTTCCGCCGCGGCGCTCTGACAAAAGCTGCTGCAGATCTTCCGCCTGTTCCGGAAGTTCAAGGCAGAGAATTTCCTCCGGCACCTGGCGTCCCTCATCGTAATACTGAAGCAGGAACTCGCCCAGTATATGGGCTACCGTCTGGTCACCCTCTCCCTCAAGCGTGTAGTTCTCCGCCCCGATCATCAGGCCGCCGCGGACAAACAGCACTTCAACCATTGCATCCAGGGAATCAGAGGCAACCGCAAGAATATCCCTGTTTCCACCCTTGACATTGATCGCCTTCTGGCGCTCCATCAGTTTCCCGACAGACGCCAAACGGTCCCGGAGTTCTGCTGCCCGTTCAAAGTTCAGCTTTGAAGACGCTTCCAGCATCTCCGTCTGAAGGCGCTTTTCGATTGTTTCACTCTTCCCGCCCAGAAAGTCAATGACCTCCTGAACGATTTTCCCATAGGCTTCCTTTGTTGTCTTTCCGGCACATGGTGCCAGACACTCTCCCAGCTGGTAGTGCAGGCAGGGACGTCTTGCCGGATCCGGATTGATTTCTCCCTGACAGGTTCTAAGCGGAAAGATCCCCCTCAGAACGTCCATAACCTCCCGGACACCCGTTGTACCCATATAGGGTCCAAAGTATTTTGCCTTGTCCTTCTCAATCCGGCGGACAATCTCAACCCGCGGATAGTCTACACCCAGATTGATCTTGAGATAGGGATAATGCTTGTCATCCTTGAGCAGAATATTGTACTGCGGCTTATGCAGCTTGATCAGGTTGCATTCGAGGATAAGGGCCTCAAGATTTGTATCGCACAAAACAATGTCAAAGTCATCGATCCGGGAAACCATGGCCCGGACCTTGACCGTATGGTCTCTCGACTGGTGAAAGTACTGGCTGACCCGGTTCTTGAGATTGACCGCCTTGCCAACATAGATGATCTTTCCCTCTGACTTCATCAGGTAGCAGCCGGGACAGGTCGGCAGTTTGGCAATCTTGATCTTTAGTGTATCATTCACCGCGCATTCCTCCAAAAAGGACGTCCTCTGCAATCACAGGACGTCCTTCCATTATTCTCTATTCTGCCTCATCATCGCCGGCATCATCCGTTCCTTCAAGGATCCGGGTCCTGGCAATCTGAGTAAGCACTTCCATCAGTTCGTCATCAATGGGAACAAATTCTTCCATCTCTTCACCGTTTTCGTCCGTAAACGGATTTACTTTCATGATGACAATTGAAAGATCTTCCTCTGTGTTATCCTGTGCTGCATCTTTCAGTACAGTATACTCTTCACCATTGTAGAAAAAATAATCACATACCTCAAATGAATACGTGTTTCCATTCTCATCCGATATCTCTATGATATCGTTTTCAAACATTTCATCCATTTACCTATCCTCCTCGTTTGGTCTCCGACATTATAGTTGAGACACAGTATCTTTTCAAGACTCCAAATAACGTTTCAAACGGAAACCCGGATTATGATCCATCTGCCTGTTCGCGAACCGCTGCTTTGACATTTTCCTGTTCGTCCCGCGCAGAATGCCCTCAGCCTGTCACCAATAAGCTTTGTTTTTGTCCCGCCATTCTGATCGTTATAATCAGCTGAAAGTGAAAAAAATGACGGCTCTCCAAATCCGGTTTCCCGGGCATTCAATATTACGGCAAAAAACGTTCAATATTTTAACAGCAGACCGTGAGACTTTACTTTTGAAAAAATCTTGCTAAAGTGCTATTTGTTTCCGGCACCTAATTGTGATAAAATACAGTATATTGAACAAGATTAACAAATGGAGGTATCCCATGGCTGTTACTGAAGCTGTTGAGAATTATCTCGAAACGATATATATTCTGTCCCTGACCAAAAGCGAAATCCACGCCATTGACATTTGCAACCATCTTGGCTATTCCCGGCCGACAGTTTCCATCGTTCTGCGTCAGCTGAAAGATAAAGAATACGTGACGGTCAATGAAGATAACCACATTTATCTGACCAAAAGCGGTCTCGAGATCGCCCGGCGCATCTACGAACGCCATGTCATTCTTACCAAACTGCTTATCAGTCTCGGCGTACCCGAGGAACTTGCCCAGGAAGACGCCTGCAAAATTGAACACGATCTCAGTCCTGACACATTTGCCGCAATCAAACATCACTATTATGAAGAGCACGCCAAAGATGATCAGCAGGGCAAATTCTGATGCATTCAGGTAGGTGAACAACACTGACTGTCTCTATCCTTTCTCTGCTGATCTTCCTGAGCACTTTCTCAGACTATATAGGGATTGCGTTTTTCCCATCCGTGCTCCTGTTCAGGTGTATCGGAAGTCTTGCATTTCCTCTGTGCTGTTTCCTGCTCGTCAAAAAAATAATTCAGGACGGCTTCAACTGGTCGCTGGCGCTTTCCGTACTGATACTGGCTGTAATCGCAGAAATTCCTTTTGATCAGCTGCGGTATGCCCGTCTGTTCAGATGGAATGAACAGAATCCGGTTTTTGCCCTCCTGATCTGCATTCTCCTGTGTGGTATCATCCGGTCAGAATCCCTTGCCCACACTGCGAGGTGCTTTGGGCACTCTTTCTGATACTCCTGTCCATAGTTCTAAACATCAGCTATGGATGGTTTGGGCCGGCACTGAGTGTTGCCTTTCTTCTGACAGATAATACTCCGGAAATACGTCTGGCGGCGGCAGTGCTTCTGCCAGTTCTCTATACGCTTTCTCTCGTTCCATCCGAATTTGATCTTCACTGGTTTATTCCCTCAATATGCATGAGTCTTGCTACAATTCCCATCTGGCTCTGCAGGTCCGTCCTATTCCGTTCTGACCTGATGCTCTGGCTGATCGGCTTTTCCTATCCCCTGCAGATGGTTTTCCTCATCTGCATCCGTACGCTTCACATTATTCCACCATATCTTTTTGATTAGCCACCACTGTCCGACTCATGGAAGCATTTGTTGTGCAAAAGGAGATAGCCCAGCACTTCGTGCTTGTTTGTCAAATAATGACAACTGCGATTGGTCCGGTCCCGAAAGCACGACTATGTCATTAATGAAGAAAGCAAAATTTCCCCAAAACAGGGAATTCACGAAAAAATATGTTTCATCGTTGATCAATAACAATCTTATAGTTCCATTGTTGCATTGTTCTGTCTTCATGGAAATGTTCAAGATGAGCTTTGGGTAGAATCTCAACTCGGATGAGCCAAGCGTTTCTAAGGAAGTATTGTTATCTTTTGCTTGATTCTTTTTCCGTGTCTCAGTTCGGTATACTGAAGAAAGTATAATTCCGACATTCAAAGCGCCCGCAGATATTCCTCGACATTTACATAATGGATTCCATCGACATCCTTCGTTTCTCCGCGATAAATGACATACTTTCCCGTGATTGTGCCGAAACGCGACGCCGTTTCGGCACATTTCTTTTCATCCTTCAAATGACGCGTCTGCTCGGGAGCAGTCTCAGTGCTGTGCTTAATCTCGTAAACTTCGCAGGAAGCCTTCTGCGGATAAAACACCACCATATCGAATTCACCCACGGGAAACTGAAGATGAAAGACCTGAGCGTCTTTGCGGGCCGTCTGCGTTTCAAGCAGCACGATGTCTTCCATCATTCGGCCTTTGACCTCTGTGAGGATACGCTCGGTGGCCCGGTCGCGTTCCTGCAGATCATAGGAGCGGAAAGCGTCATCCAGTATCAGCTGGCTGATCAGAGCCTCGGCCTGTGCATAACGCATGCCTGGCTGGGTGATGATGGTCCGACTGTCCCGCGCATTGAAGTCTGTCATATGAACAATGGGAATATCAACTGTCAGATCCAGCAAGTCAAGGTACTCCTTGATCTCGATTCGATGGACATCCGTGATTGTCACAGTCTGCTCCTCTTTATTCCGGATCTCAAGCATCTGCCGCAGCTGCTCCGTGATGGCATCGGTGTCCACTTGGTCCAGAATATCACTGGGTGCGCTGCGATCACGGCGAAGATTTGCGGCTGTAACCCTCAGGTCATGAGAACGGAAGCGCCTCGTCAGTACATCCAGGGTAAAGGCATGGTTGATATCCTCGATGATCCGGTTGATGACGCTGGTCAGCTCGTTTTTTTCATACATCTCATAAAGGTGGCGGAAGTGTCCGCCATACTGATAATAGCGCAGAGAGTGCTGAATATTCCGGGCGATGGCGCTGTCTACATACTCAGCGGTTGTCTTTTTGGTGGCAAAGATCGGTGCGTTGTACTGTATTCCGCCAGCGCTCATTGTGCCTCCATAGCGGATGTACTCATCGATTCCGCGAATACCCAGCACACGGTCAAACTCCCTGTATGGAATCAGGGTGGTGTGCAGCAGGATACAGCGGTCATAGAGCTGCTGATCCTCTGTGAACAAAAAGCCTAAAGAATCCGTGCCGGAGAGGACGATTTTCATGCCACTGGCTGCGAACACGTCAGAAAAGAGCGCCGCGCCTTCGATGAAATCCTCCATCAGCGTCACTTCATCCAGGAAAACATACCGGAAGCCGCGTTTCTCCAACTGACGCAGATCCTGATTGAGCTGAGCAAGGTCATTGGCGGCAGAGACCTGAATGAATGCCGTGCGGGAGAACATTTCATCATCCATCTCCGCGATGGCCTGCCGGATCATGGTGGTTTTTCCCGTTCGGCGAAGGCCGTACAGGATAAGGACCTTATCGGCAATTTGGCTGTAAAGATAGTCATGAAGCCGGGCAAAGCATTCACGCTTGCGGAAGGACAGAACGGGACGAATGTAAGCCCGCAGCTCTTCACCAATCCTGGAGAATGCTGTCAGATGCAAATCTTCATTTGTATTTCCGGCTGCAGGTGCGCCTTTCAGCATCGCCTGCAGCCGTTTGCGCTCGTCAATGCCGGCTTGCAACGCCTCCAACTCGTCCGCTTTAACACGGCGTCCCCGCTGTTTGCCGCTCTCTTGCCATTGCAGGTACGGGTATTTCTTACCGTTGATGGTCTTACAGGTGATATTGCCTGCCGGCAGGGCAGCAATTCTTGCCTGTAGCTCATCATGTTCTTTCTGTGTCACATCAATCACCTCCGCCGATCATATTCTATATCTTTTATCTTTTGCTTGTAAAGATAAAGATAATCGTTTTTCTCACTTCATGACACGGATGACGAGAATGATTTGAAAAACACCTTGCAGCCAGAAAGGACCCTTTTTCCATGCATTTTGACGTTCGCCTTTATTTGCTGACACACCTTCCGAGAACAAGGGAGATGATTCTCAGAAGAATGCTGCCGGTTGAAACGAAAAGCGGTCTGAAATAAGAGCTTCCGGAAAACTCTGTAAACCTAAACCTGCAGGGAAATGTAACCTGCATATTCCATGCAAATCTGCACACGCTCCAAAAAAAGCTTTAACACTGTTCCTAGCTTTTTTTACACAGTTCCATATTCCAGACTTGTTTCTGCAGATTTGCCAAAAAAGAAAAAGCGGCTGCGCAAACACGCAGCCGCCGGAATTAAATGCTTTTTACAACGGTCATAATTGCAACAAGCAGTCCAAGGATAATGCGGTACCATCCAAACGGTTCAAAACTGTGCTTCTTGATATAGCCGATGAATGTACGGACTGCCAGCATGGAAACAAGGAATGCTGTTACGCATCCGACAACCAGAATCACCAGTTCTTCAGTTGTGAAGTTGAAACCGAATTTCAGGAGTTTGAGCAGACTGGCGCCCGCCATCGTTGGTATCGCCATGATAAAGCTGAACTCGGCTGAAACCGCACGGGAGCATCCTACCAGAAGCCCGCCCAGTATGGTAGCACCGGAACGGCTGGTTCCGGGAATCAGTGCCAGCACCTGAAAGAGGCCAATCAAAAGCGCTGTACGGACATCCATCTCCTCCAGCCTGGCGACACGGGGCGAACGACGGACCACGGTGCTGCGTTCTACTGCAATAAACAGAACGCCATACACAACCAGCATGATGGCTATCACAACATTGTTGTGCAAATGCGCATCCAGCCAGTCATCCAGCGGAATTCCGACAATTGAACTCGGCAGGATTGCAACAACAACCAGAAGCCAGAGACGGATGACATCCATCCGGAAAATACCGCCGATTCCCTCACCTTTTCCCGGCATGGTAAACGGCCATATTTTTCTGAACAACAGCAATATGACGGCCAGAACTGCCCCCAGCTGAATGACAACATTGAACATGTTCATAAAGTTTTCGCTGGCCTTCAGATTTACCAGTTCATTCAGCAGGATCATGTGCCCGGTTGAACTGATCGGCAGCCATTCCGTAATGCCTTCGACAATACCAAACAGCAGTGCTTTAAGTGCTTCAAATAAAAAATTCATCTTTGTCACCATCCCGTATCAGAAATCAAATTCTTCCGCTTTCCGGACCACAATCTTGGCCTGACCGCCCGTACTGTTCAGCGATTCAGCCGGTTCAGGCGCTTCAAGCGGTGTTGGATTCACACCCTGCCTCAATTCCTTCATCAGCTGAAGAAGCGGCGTCATGGCATTGATTTCCTCTATCATCCGCTGAACAAATTCCGGTTTCTGCATCAGTTCCCACTCATCCGGTGCTGCGTTCCTGTTGGCCTCCAGATATTTAAGCGGGTACAGCGCCTTAAGATCCTCCGGTACCGATTTAGGCACCGTCATCTTCCGGTAACTCTCGCCACCGACTGCATACCGTCCTCTGAATCCTTCTGTCATAAATACCGAACGGATTCTGTCCGGATCCGTCAGGATTCGTTCACGGAACGCATCCATCAAAGGCCTGTCCGTACCATAGCTGCCACATCCCCAGCCCATCCAGTCAGCACCAAAGCCCCAGTACATATGGAAGCCTTCGCTGCGCCGTTCCCCAGGATAACGCCACCCCATCCAGATATGGTCCCGAAAGGGCGATTTGTCCTTTGTAAACCGCGTATCACGTCTCAGTCTGGCAATGACACTGCCCGGTCTGATATCCAGATCCGGATCCATTGCATGAACAACCGGTGAAACCGCCTCATTCAGTTCACGCAGTGGAATCTTGATCTCGTGCTCATAATCCTCAAGATGATCGCGATAATACGTTTCATTGTTGTTTAGCTTAATGCCGATTAAAAAGTCCACTGCCTCTTTGCGGATGCCTGTAAACACTGATTTGCTCCATTCAATTCAAGTACTATCTGTAAACACCCCGTTTGCAGGTTACGGGATTTATTAAAGAAAGCCGCCGGTTTTCGGCGGCTTTCTCCGTTACTCAAAAAATTCTTCGTTGTCTGCTTCGGACTCTTTTTTACGTTTTCCGAAAAGACCCATCTTCTTGTCCTTGACAGCAGGTTCTGGCTTTCCGCTCCGTTCCTGGCTTCTGGCTTCCTCCACCGACTCTTTGCTCAGTCGTATCGTTTCGTCAGTCGTTGCCGGTTTAATATCCAGATCCGGTGCCTTTGAAACCGGAACCTTCTTGGTCGCAGCCGGGTCATCCTCAGACTTACGGTTAAACACCTTCGTCTTGGAATTGTCTGCCTCATGCTTCTGAGGATATTCCGGACGTTTGTTCATCGGCTCAACACGAAGTGTCGGATCGTTTGTCGTCTCAGGATTTCTGGCAGTACGTCTGCGCTGGCTTTCAAGTTCACCTGATTCTGCCGGTGCATCTGCCTTTGGCTGCGCATTTGTATTTCCCTTGATGTTTGGCTCATTCGGACGGGACTTTGGCAGAATATCATCCTCTGTCAGATCTGTCGCCGATACAATGCCTTTATTGGCCATTTCAGCTTTCGGTGCCTGTTTCCTGGGCTTTTTCCGCTTATGCCGGCCCGTAGGATCACGAACATCGGGACTCAGGTGAATGGTATCAATGGCTTCGTTCAGCCTGCGATTCCGCTGAGTGACCGTTATGGCAGAAACTGCAATAATCAGCACAATCAGTCCGCCAAGCACACCAGCTGCAATCTGCAGCGCCTGCAGACTGAACATGCCGGCAATCTGATCCAGCACTGTCGGAACCGGTGTTGCTGTGGGCACCGGAGACGGTGTCGGAGGAACCTGCGTCGGTGCAGGTGTATTCGTAGGCACCGGTGTTGGCTCCAGATACACAAGCGTAATGATATTGGATGTATAGCTCTTATCGTTTCCCGCTGCATCCTTGCCGGTTACAGCAAACTGAATCTGACCAGCTATACTCGTCTGAATATCGACCACAACATCGCGTGTTTCTCCCGATGGCAGAGACGGAATCGTAGCGACCGGCGTTCCAGCTTCTGAAACCGTCAGTGTCGTCGCATCCGTCTCGCCCTGATTGGATACACGGATCAGGAACCTGACCACCGCAGGCTCAGATGTAATCTGGGTTGTTTCTGCAGCTGCCTTGACATCCAGCACGAGCGCCATGGACGGATCCTGTGTCGTTATACTGAGCGGTGCAGAGTCAATGCTGATTGTATCACCCTCGGCATCCATACCGGCAACCGTTGCAACAAGCTCCACGGACTGTGTCGGCACATACTGTGCTGTAGCGTCATAAGTGGCACCTGCTGCCAGGGAAATGCCGGATGCAATTTCTGTTCCGTCATTCAGGCGGATCGCAAGTCCCATATACGCGCTGTTTCCAGTATTTTTGAGCTTGGCCGTCAGACCGATGCTCTCGCCCGGATAGATATTGTCCGTGTTTTCCGCAGACAGCGTAATTTCAAGACCGTCTTCTGCCGGCACCAGTGTCCGGCGGGTCATATCAGGAACTGTAATGACTGTCCCTGAATCGACAGAACGATAGGTGATCTGCGGTTCGCAGATCATCTCACTGCTTCCCATCTGGAACACATCCTCAAGGACGATGCGTTCTCCAACAGACAGTGAGGATGCCGTCAGGGTCTTATCTGAAATTCCCGGATTCTTGATGGTAATATCCCGCAATTCGATATTGCCGGTATTGGACAGCGTATAGGCAATGTTCATCTGCTGTCCCTGCCGGGCACTTACCGGACTGATGGAATAGCTGGCTATCATCTGCGGCGCAGCTGCCTCAGTCTGGATGGTAACCGGAATTGTCTTGGTAATCTCTTTTCCATCCACACTATAGCGGATATAATAGACAATTTTCCCTTTTGAAATCTGATCGGATGTCACATGCCATGTTCCGGTATAAGTGACGGACTGCTCCGCACCAAGTCCATTATACTTTTCAACCGAAACACCGTCTGGATCAAACAGCGTTATGGCATCTTCCATACTCTGCTGGGAATTATTGTATATCTTAATCGTGATTGATACATCACGTTCAGAAATCACCGACTGCGGCTCGCTCTGGGATGAGACACGGATCGGGTCCGCAGACTCTGCCGCTGCACCGCTTATCAGGCCCAACAGGAGCATAATCGTTAACAGAAGCATTAACCCCCAGCTTCTTCGGTTCTCCTTCATATCCCCCTTCGGGGCATTCATGCCCCATCCTCCCTTCTATGGCACAAAGCAGGCAAAAAATGCATACCATTCCAATTTATCGGTATTTTATGCTTTAGGGCCCTTTCTGTCAAGCTTTCACAATTTCCCTGTACAAAAAGATGCCGAACAAGCGTCTGCAGCACCAAAGGCTATGCTGCGTCAATAGTTAGGGCTGTTGATGTTATTGCTGCCCTTTCCCCTGCCCCACACCGCACATGCCACTTTCATGTCATACGGTGCTCCATCTGACCCTCAGACGTTGTTGTCTTTCGCGGATGTTTACGGATTCATCATTACGAATCGAATCCGACATAGGCAACACGCCTTTCCAGCGCTATTGTCGTGTTTTACCGTTTATCTACGTATTTACTTTATCGCGAAAGTTTCTTTTTCTTGGACCCTGTCCAAAGATTCCTGCGCACCAGATGCTGCCGTATCAACTGAGTCCCACAGCACCTTCACTGAGGGTCGGAAGCCACGGCTTTCTCCACGGCATCGGTATTCTCAGGCTGCACGGCAGTCAGCACTTCTGTGATCTGTCCCTGATGTTTTCCACATCGGTCAGGGAGATCATTGCGCCGTTCTGGTGCTCAGTCATGTTTTCATCCCGGTACAGCAGACCCACCCACAGCAATATGCAGGAAACCCTCACAGAGCCCTGCTGCATCTTCTGGAGCACCTGATCCATGGAGCCCAATTTGTCCTCCAGTTCTGCAAAGGTGTTCAGGTCGGAAAGCAGCTTGCAGAGCTTGTCCAGTTAGGGGAAATATGAAAAAAAAGCTGACCCGTCATTGCGACAGGGTCAGCCTGCATTTCAGTGAATATTCAGCAAATCACAGAAGGCATCTCCGATTTACGATAGATCATCTCTTCCCGGCGCGGGCCATTTGAAACCATGGTAATCGGACAGGCAATCAGTTTTTCCAGATATTCAACATAAGCCCGACAGTTTTGAGGCAGTTCCTCATAACTCGTTATGCCGCGGATGTCCGTTTTCCAGCCGGGGAGCTTTTCATAAACCGGTGTACACTTTTCCAGCATCGGCGTTACAGGGAAACGTGAAATGCGTTTTCCTTCATATTCGTATGCCACACAGACAGGAATCTCATCCAGGTAGCTGAGTACATCCAGGTTGGTCAGTGCAACCTCAGTTGCTCCCTGAATTTCGCAGCCATAGCGTGTTGCAACACCATCAAACCAGCCCACACGGCGCGGACGTCCGGTCTTGGCGCCATATTCTCCATGGTCGCCGCCCCGACGCCTCAGGTCCTCCGCCTCATCTCCAAAGAGTTCAGTGGTAAAAGGACCGGCACCGACGCAGGACGAATACGCCTTGGTTACAGCTGTAATGTTACGGATAGACCATACGGGAACGCCCGCCCCAACCGGCGCATAACCAGCCAGCGGAGAAGAGGATGTGACCATGGGATAAATGCCATGATCCGGATCACGAAGCGTACCCAGCTGTCCTTCAAGAAGGATATTCTTTCCCTCACGGACCGCATTCATCAGGATCTCATCGGTATCCGCCACATATGGACGGATCCGCTCTGCAAGGTCGGTCAGCTTTTCAATCATCGCTTCCAGATCTACCGGTTCCTTATGGTACAGATTGGTCATCAGGGCATTCTTGATATCCAGTGCATGTGACAGCTTCTCCCTCAGAATCTCCGGGTAGTACAGCTGACATACCTGAATACCGATCTTCTGGAATTTGTCACCATAGAAAGGTGCAATGCCGGACTTCGTTGAGCCGAAGGACTGTTTTCCGAGCCGTTCCTCTTCATAACAGTCAAGAAGAATATGATAAGGCATAAGTACCTGTGCACGCTCGGAAACGGCAATCTGCGGTTCCGGAACACCCATTTTCCGGACATCTTCAAGCTCATTCAGAAAGGCTTCAATGTCAAAGGCAACACCAGGTCCCAGAACATTCAGCACCTTCGGGTTGCAGATTCCACTGGGCAGAAGATGCAGTGCAAACCGTCCATACTCATTGATAATGGTATGGCCAGCATTGGCTCCGCCCTGAAAACGCACCACGATATCCGCATTTACTGCCAGAAGATCCGTAATTTTTCCTTTACCTTCGTCTCCCCAGTTTGCGCCTACTATGGTATGTACCATTTATATGCTCCTTCCGTCTGCAGAATTCTCACGTATCCCGCAGAGAAAACGAAATTACACATTTAAAATGCCTGATAATGCAGGCACTGTGCCTGGGTATCATAGCGTATTCATTTGCGCTTGTCAATCTCACCGCGCATTATCCGGAAGTCCAGCAAAATAATTATTCGAAACTGTTTATTGTTTTTATGCACTAAAACTTCTGATTCTGAGAGTTGATTTGTCTCCCGTATCTGAAGGAACGGGAGGAAAAGAGACTTCCCATGACCATGGAGGTACGGGCTTTTCTGGCTGAAATGAGGGAACAATCTTGACTTGACACAGATCGGTCAGTATAATAGTAATAGTGTTTTGACTTATTGAGATTACACGGAGGTGACGCATGAACACCTTGTTTGAACGCACCAGCTCGTCCTGGGTGCGATATTCAAGCTACGAATGGAAGGAAGCCGAAGACGGTAAGCTATACTTAACGCCAACGAAAAACGCGCAGCCGGGAATCTACGATCCGCTCCGGGATGCGCAGCAGCTCGTACTGGACGCATTAAACATCGGGCGGATGTGTATGAGCAAGAAGCCGGATGCAGAGATTCAGAAAGCGATCCAGAACTTTGCCGTGAAATACGGCCTGTTCGGACTTATGACGGCGCTGCCCACGACACCGAAGTTTATGGACTACGAGGCGGTGTATCTGCCGAAGAACCCATTTATAAAAGCAGAGTCCATGGATACGATGGAATACCTCGCCCTGTTCTTTCCCTTTGAGAAGCCGGATGTGGTCAAGCGCGGGATCGAATCCATGTGGAACATCGAGGGCGATAAAGCCATGATGGCCCTTGCCATGACCATGAGCGACCGGCCCATGGCGGTCAACATGGGATTCCAGCGGGAGTATGCGGAACGCTATGACTGGTTGAAGCAGCAGTTCACCGACTGGATCTTCATCTTTTCCACGAGCTTCCTGTATTACGAGGATTATGATACGAATGATGAAGATACCCGGAACCTGTTCCGGCAGAGCATGGCGGCCTTTGACGGGAACGCGCCGAGCTACCATATAGAGCTTCTGGACAAGCCGACGATTGTCTGGGATTTTCACTCTCTGCTCTTGGGTATTCAGATGATGTTCAGCTTTATGCTGACCGATGAGAAGACACCGCTGAGGCTCTGCAAGCATTGCATGAAGGTCTTTGT